>JACRBD010000205.1 GCA_016234625.1 Caulobacterales bacterium
GAACACCCGGGCCGGGCCGCGATGGCCCTGGTGGGCCAGGCCGGCGACCTTCACGAGGCAGCCCTCGGGGGCCAGGTTGCCCCACAACCCGACCACGCCGCCGGTGGGCGACAGCGGCGCGCTGACCGGCCGGATGACCTCCTGGTCGTCGCGCCAGACCACACCGGCGAGGTTCTCGGCCAGGGTCTTGCCGGTGACCGTCATGCAGTCGCCATGCAGGTAGCCGCCGTCCAGCAGGGTCTTGAGCAGCATCGGCACGCCGCCGGCCTCGCCCATGTCCTTGGCCACGAACCGTCCGCCGGGCTTGAGGTCGGCGATGTAGGGCGTGCGCGCGGCGATCTCGGCGAAGTCCTTCAGGGTGAAGTCGACGCCGCACTCATGGGCCATGGCCGGCAGGTGCAACCCGCCGTTGGTCGAGCCGCCGGTCGCGGCAACCACCACGGCGGCGTTCTCGAACGCCTTGCGGGTGCAGATGTCGCGCGGGCGGATGTTGTGCTCGATCAGCCGCATCACCGCCTCGCCCGAGGCGACGGCATAGGCGTCGCGATCGAGATAGGGCGCGGGCATCGCGCTGGACAGCGGCAGCGCCAGGCCGATGGCCTCAGACACACAGGCCATAGTGTTGGCGGTGAACTGGCCGCCACAGGCGCCGTCGCCGGGGCAGGCGTGCTGCTCGACCTGGCAGAGGCGTTCGGCGGTGATGGTCCCGGCGGAGAACTGGCCCACGGCCTCGAACACGTCCTGGACGGTCAGGTCCTTGCCATCGAGCCGGCCCGGCAGGATCGAGCCGCCATAGAGGAACACGCTCGGCACATTGAGCCGCAGCATGGCCATCATCATCCCCGGCAGGGACTTGTCGCAGCCGGCCACGCCGACCAGGGCGTCATAGCCGTGACCGCGCATGGTCAGTTCGACCGTGTCGGCGATGGCGTCGCGGCTGACCAGGCTGCTGCGCATGCCCTCGTGGCCCATGGCGATGCCGTCGGTGACGGTGATGGTGCAGAACTCGCGCGGCGTGCCGCCGGCGGCTTTGACTCCCTGCGCCACGGCATGGGCCTGGCGCATCAGGGTGGTGTTGCAGGGCGCCGCCTCGTTCCAGCAGCTGGCCACGCCAACGAACGGCTGGGCGATCTCGCGGCTGCCCAGGCCCATGGCGTAGTAGTAGGAGCGATGCGGCGCGCGGGCCGGCCCCTCGGTCACATGCCGGCTGGGCAGCTTCGACTTGTCCCAGCTTCCGTCGGGCCTGCGGGCCATGGCGCTCACTCCTCGATATGCGGCAAGCGGGTTACCGCAGCGCGGCGCCGCGCGGAAGGGCCGGACGGGCACATTTCGGTCCCGCAGGCGGCCTGCCGTCCCACAATCTTGCGTCGGATCGCCTGTTTCACCGATCTGGGAGGAAAATCCGCTTTAACCGAGAAAGGCCTCGGCGATGCGCTGGGCCGGGATCAGGGAGTCGACGTCGATCTGGCCGAGGTTGGTCAGGACGGCGACGCCCAGGGCCTCGTCCGGCAGCATCATGACGACCGAGCGGCCGCCGACGATGCTGCCGGTGTGCCAGGCGCGGCGACGGCCCAGGGGGTCGCGATCGAGGTTCCAGCCGACGCCGAAGTCCCCGCCGCCACGGGTGCGCGCCGGATTGACGGTGAACATCTCGGTCAGGCCCGCGGCCTCCAGATAGCCGGGCCGGGTCATGGCCCCGCAGAAGCGGGCGATGTCCGGCGCCGCGCCCAGCAGGCCGCCGCCGGGCCACTTGTAGGCGGTGTTGATCGGCGGGCAGCGGACGAGATCGGTCAGGGTCCGGGCGGACCTGAGAGGCTGGTAGTCGCAGACCCGTTCAAAGGCCGGCGCGCCGCGCACCTCCGGCTCGACGCTGCCCAGGGCCAGGGGGCCGGTCACCTCGTCGGCAAGAATGCGCGGGAACGACCGCCTGGTCGCCGACTCCAGCACCGCCCCGACCAGGGTGAAGCCGAAGGTGGAGTAGCGGACCGCCTCCCCCGGCGCCGCGACCAGCGGGTCGTGGATGAAGATGGCCAGCTTGTCGTCGGTCGTGGCGTAGGTCCGCTGGTCGATCGGCCCGCCGAGCGCGGCCGGGTCATAGTCGCGGGGGATGTAGTGGCGCACCCCGCCCTGGTGACTGAGCAGCTGGCGCAGGGTGGTCTCGCGGTGGGCGGGCGGCAGGCCAGGCCGATAACGGCCGATCGGCGCGTCGAGATCGACCACGCCCCGCGTCGCCAGCCGCATGGCGGCGGCGGCGGCCAGCACCTTGGAGACGCTGGCCAGGCGGAAGCGGTCGTGCGGCGTCGCCGGCAGGCCGGCCTCAAGGTCGGCCGTGCCGAAGGCCTCGGCCCAGACCAGTCCGCCCTGATGCCAGACCGCCGCCGAAGCCGCCGGGAACGGCGCCCGGCCCATCAGGTCATGGATCACGCCCCGCGCGCGCGCGGCCGCATCCTCGCGCGCCCGGGCCAGGCCGGGCACTGCGAGAGCCAGGACCGCGGGCGCGGCCAGCAGCGATCGTCTGGAGAGCTTCACTGTCGTCGAAAACGCCCTACAGCGCCTCCTCGATGGCGGCCTTCAGCTCGGCATCGTCCGGGGTGGTGCGCGGGCCGAAGACGTTGATCAGCGAGCCGTCCTTGCCGACCAGCAGCTTGTGGAAGTTCCACATCGGCTCGGCCGGCTCGCCCACGGCCGACACCGCCCATTTGTAGAACGGGTGGGCATCGTCGCCCTTCACATCGACCTTGCTGGTCATCGGGAAGTCGACGCCGAAGTTGGTGCGGCAGAAGTCCTGGATGTCGGCCTCGGAGCCCGGCTCCTGCCCGGCGAACTGGTTGCAGGGCACGCCCAGCACCACCAGCCCCTGGTCGCGGTAGTCCTTGTAGAGCTGTTCCAGCCCGTCGTACTGCGGGGTCAGGCCGCAGGCGCTGGCGACGTTGACCACCAGGACCACCTTGTCCCTGAAGGTGGTCATCGGCAGGGCCGACCCGTCGATGGCGGTGAAGTCGTAGTCGTAGGCGGTGGTCATGCGATGGGGCTCCTGGGAAGATAGCTCCACATTCTAGTTCCGCTTCGGAAGGTAGAGTGTGTCACCATTTCCACGATAGCCTATCCGCGAGAGCGATGCTCGCACGGACCAGGTCGAAGCAGGGAGACCGGGATTGGTAAGGCCGCATTTGTCTACCATCGTGACGCTGAGTCTTCTATCCACGGCCTGCACGACTGATGCGGCCATCGGGTCGGACCAACCTCGCCTAGCCTTCGCCTGCGGTGACATCGTCGTTGAGGGGAAGCTCAAGAACCTGGGCGCGGGCAAGACAGAACGTATCGAAGGCGATGTGCTGGGCCACGGATGGTTCTCAGCGGAGATCCGTATCCGGCGCCATCTGGCGGGCCCCATGGTCGGCCCGCGCTTGCAGGTCCGGTACTTCGGTCACACCTGGATGCGAGAGGACCGGGACTTCGTGTTTGTCGTGGCGCTTAGCGGCGATGGAAAAGGCTACATCATAAACCGCGCTGCGCTCGCTTCGACCCACCCACGCCTAAAAGACGAGTGTAGCTGACAGGGCGACGCTAGCCGATCAACTTGGTTCAGAACCCGGCCGCCTGTTCCACCGCCAGCGCCAGGTCCAGGGCCCGGGCGGCTTCCTCGCCCGTGACCACCGGGCGTGGCGACAGTCCGCGCACCGCCGCGACGAAGCCGGCCACGCTCGTCCCCAGCGGATCACGGCCGGCGGGCGTCTCGGTGAAGGCCTCGTTCAGCGGGAACGGGGTGCTGTTCTTGAAGGCGCGGGTGACGAAGTCGATCTCCAGCGCGCCGGAGGGATAGACGATGCGCATGGTCCGCTCGCGGGCCTGCGCGTTGCGGGCGGCGGTGAAGATGGCGGTGAAGCCGTCGCCAAAAGTCGCCTCGGCGCGGATGTCGTCGCCGTCGCCCTCGGCCTCCACGGCCAGGGGTTCGGCGTCGGTCAGCGACAGGGCGAGATCAATGTCGTGGATCATCAGGTCCAGCACCACCGACACATCCTGGCTGCGTGGCGACGGCGTGCCCTTGCGCACCGCCTCCAGCAGCAGGGGCTTTTCGGGGATGTCGAGCAGGCCCATGGCCTGGGAGACGACCCGCTCCTGGTGGCCGCAGGCCAGCACCAACCCGCGTCTGGCGGCCTCGGCGATCAGCCTGTCGGCGTCCTCCAGCGTCGTCGCCAGGGGCTTTTCCACATAGACCGACTTGCCGGCTTTCAGACAGGCCAGGGCTGCGGCGGCGTGGGTGGTGGCGGGCGAGGCGATGGTGACGATGTCGCAGACGGCCAGCAGGTCGCCCAGGTCGCCCCAGGCCTCGACCCCGTGCTGCTCGGCCATGGCGAAGCAGCGCTCGGGATGGGTGTCGAAGATGCCGGCGAGCTCCACGCCCTCCATCTCCGCATACTTCTTTGCGTGAAATCCGCCGAACACGCCCGACCCGACGACCCCGGCCTTGAGAACCTTTTCCATGGCCCGCTTCTAGCGCGCTTCGACGGCTTCCGCGAGGCCGGCAAAGGCGCTAAACGGTCGTTTGAAAATCAGGAGAAACGCCTATGACCGTCTCGCGCGAGATCCGCCTCAAGAGCCGCCCGGTGGGCGTTCCCACCGCCGACAACTTCGAACTGGCCACCGTCGAGCTGCCCGCCCCCGGCGCCGGCGAAATCCAGGTGCGCAACAGCTGGATGACCGTCGATCCCTACATGCGCGGCCGGATGAACGACGTGAAGAGCTACAGCCCGCCGTTCGCCCTGGGCGAGGCCATGCAGGGCGGCGCGGTGGGCGAGGTGATCGCCTCGAACGACCCGTCGTTCGCCGTCGGCGACCTGGTGCAGAGCTTCTTCGGCTGGCGCGAGGCGTTCAACGCCCCGGCCGGCGCGGTGCAGAAACTGGACACCTTCGGCCTGCCGCCGCAGACCTTTCTGGGCGTCGCCGGCATGCCGGGCATGACCGCCTGGGTCGGCCTGCTGAAGATCGCCGCCCTCAAGGATGGCGACATCGTCTTCGTCTCCGGCGCGGCCGGGGCCGTGGGCTCGGTGGTGGTGCAGATCGCCAAGCTGAAGGGCCATACCGTGATCGGCTCCTGCGGTGGGGCCGACAAGGTCGCCTTCCTCAAGTCGATCGGCTGCGACGAGGTCATCGACTACAAGGCTGAGAAGGACCTGACCGCGGCCCTGGGTCGCGTCGCCCCCAAGGGTATCGACGTCTATTTCGAGAACGTCGGCGGCGAGCATATGGACGCGGCCCTGGCCTGCGCCCGGCCGGGCGGCCGCTTCGCCCTGTGCGGCATGATCAGCCAGTACAACGCCACCGGCGAGATGTACGGCATCAAGAACCTGATCCAGGCGGTCGGCAAGAGCCTCAAGCTTGAGGGTTTCATCGTCTCAAACCACTTCCAGCATCTGCCCGAGTTCCTTCAGGACATGTCCGGCTGGACAAAGGACGGCAAACTGAAGTGGACCGAGACCGTCGACGTGGGCATCGAGAACGCCCCCGGCGCCTTCCTCAAGCTGTTCAAGGGCGAGAACACCGGGAAGATGCTGGTCAAGCTGAGCTGACGGTTCGGGGACATGTACCGCAGGTACGTGTCCCCCAAACTTACCGACCGATTAGGGGACACGTACCTGCGGCACATGTCCCCAACGCCCTACCGCCCCGTCATCTCCACCAGCGCCCAGCCGTCGCCGAGTTTCTGGAACTTGAAGGACACCCGCGCGCCCGGTTCGCCGGGCGATTGGGCGATCACGTCGGCCCAGGTGCGGAACTTCGTGCGGCCGGCGGCCAGGCCGGAGTCCGTGGCGCCGTCGTGATCGAGGGTGACCCAGGACCCGTCCACCGCGCTGACGGTCCCCGTGCTGGCGTAGATCGGCCCGGTCGGTCCCGGCGGAATGATCAGGGCGCGGGCCTTGGCCGATTTCAGGTCCTTGCCGTCACCTGCGGACGGCCCGCAGCCCGCGAGCACCAGGGCCGCGAGAACGACGACTGAGGCGATCTTCTTCATCAAACTGCTCCGTATTCGGAGAGAGGGATTATCACGACCACGCGGGAATTGAAGCCGGCGCTTCCTCCCACGCGTCGCGACGGCTAAAAGCCCGGCCAATCTTGGAGGGAATGCCCGTGTCGCGCCTGTTCAGCGCCTATGTGATGGTCGACTGGAGCGCCGCCGCCACGCCGCGGACGGGCAAGGACTCCATCTGGATCGGCGTCATCAAGCGCGACATCCGCTTCCGTCCTACCTTCGAGGCCCACAATCCCGCCACCCGCGACGAGGCCATGAAGGTCCTGGGCGAGGTCCTGGCCGACTTGCGCCGGCGCAACGAGCGGGCCCTGGTCGGGTTCGACTTCGCCCTGGCCTATCCGGAGGGCACGGCCAGGGCGCTGGACCTGAAGGTCAAGGACTGGAGCGGCCTGTGGGCTTTCATGGCCGCCAACGTGGTCGACAAGCCGACCAACGTGAACAACCGCTTCGCCGTGGCGGCCAAGATGAACCGGCTGATGACCGACCAGCCCTGGCCGTTCTGGGGCTGTCCGGCCAATGACGCCCAGCGCTGGCTGTCGACCACCAAGCCGACCGCCGACGCCAGCGGCCTGCCGCAGTTCCGCCGCGCCGAGAAACTGGTCCAGCTCAAGGCGAAGGGGACCAAGAGCGTCTGGCAGGTGTTCGGCAACGGCACCGTCGGCAGCCAGGCCATCGTCGGCATCCCCAGGGTCAAGGCCCTGGCCGACCCGCTGGGCGACAAGGCCAGGGTCTGGCCGTTCCAGACCGGCTGGAAGACCCTGACCCCGGCCGATGTCGACGGGCTGGAGGCGGTCATTGCCGAGGTCAGCCCGGTCGTCGCCGAAGCCCGGCCCGAGCCCGGCGAGGTCCCCGACCGCGCCCAGGTCCGCGCCCTGTGCGAGCATTTTCTCAAGCTGGACGAAGCCGGCGACCTGGGGGCCGCCTTCGGCCCCGGGGCGGGCGCCGAGCCGGAGGTGGTCGCGGTGGTCGAGAGCGAAGAGGGCTGGATCCTGGGGATCTGACCTCACCCTCGTGGAGGGCGTCGGTTTCCAAAATTCGCCCGCCTGATTGACTTCCGGCAACCGGTGTTCACCCTCGCGGCCAGAGACCGCTTGGGGAGGCGCGCCGTGACCACTTCTACCGAACGCTTTCAGTCCATCGACGCCGTGCGCGGCTTCGCGGTGCTGGGCATTCTGCTGATGAACATCGTCGGCATGGGCCTGCCGACCTTCGCCTATGTCGATCCGACCTACCTGGGGCCGCTGGACGGGGCGAACTTCTGGGTCTGGGCGGTCAACTTCGTGATCACCGACGGCAAGATGCGCGCCCTGTTCACCATGCTGTTCGGGGCCAGCATGCTGCTGATCGCCGACCGGGCGGAGGGGCGGACGCCGGGGCCGGCCGCGACCCACTACCGGCGGGTCTGGTGGCTGTTCGTCATCGGCATGATCCACGCCTATTTCCTGTTCTTCGGCGACATCCTGGTCTGCTACGCTATCGCCGGGGCCATCGCCTTCTTCTTCCGGAAACTGCCGGCCAAGGCATTGATCGCGGTCGGCGCGCTGATCCTGATCGCCCTGCTGACCAAGAGCCTGGTCGAGGCCGAGCACATCAAGGCGCTGCAGGCGGCCGTCGCCGCCGGAGTGGCCACGCCGGCCCAGGCGGCCCAGTGGCAGGACCTTCAGCTGTTCCTCAACGCCCCCGACAGCATGGGCCAGGAAGAGATCGCCTGGATGCAGGGCGACTTCTTCAGCGCCCTGAAGAGCCGCGCCCGCGCCGCGATGATCGTCCAGCTCGGCTATCTGCCGCTGGACGCCATTCCCGAGGCGGTCGGCCAGATGCTGGTCGGGGCGGGCCTGTTCCGGATGGGCTTCTTCACCCTGGGCTGGTCCAGCCGGGCCTACGCCGCGATGATCGCCGTCGGCTATCTGATCGGCGCGCCGATCATGGTCTGGCTGTGCTGGTCCACGGTGCAGGCCGATTTCGAGCCGGTGCAGCAGCACTGGTTCTTCGCCCTGACCGCCGGACCCCGGCCGTTCATCGCCCTGGCCCACGCCAGCGTGCTGATGTTGGTCATCCGGGCCGGGGCGGTGAAAGGGTTGATCAATCGGCTGGAAGCCGCCGGCCGGATGGCCTTCAGCAACTACCTGATGACCTCGATCATCACGACCTTCGTCTTCTGCGGCTTCGGGCTGGGCCTCTACGGCCAGCTGGAGCGGTATGAGCTCTACTACGTCGTACTGGGCGTCTGGGCCTTCATCCTGCTGTGGAGCAAGCCCTGGCTGGCGCGGTTCCACTATGGTCCCTTCGAGTGGCTGTGGCGCTCGCTGGTGATGTGGAAGCCGCAGCCGTTCGTTCAGCGGGCGGCGGCGGCATGACGGCGATCCGCGCCGAGCGACTCTGCGCCGAGGTCGACGGCGAGTTCGTCGTCTTCCTGATCGGCATGCGGATCAACAAATGGTGGAAGATCGGCAGCTGGCTGCCGGTGGCCATCGCCATGCCGAAGATGCTGATCGAGCTGGAGGGCAAGCCCGAACTGGGCCTGATGCACTACCGCAATCACTTCGGCCTGAGGAACATCTGGGTGGTCCAGTACTGGCGCAGCTTCGAGCACCTGGAGGCCTACGCCAGGAGCGCCGACGCCGCCCACCTGCCCGCCTGGCAGGCCTTCAACAAAGCCGTGGGCAGCAACGGCGACGTGGGCATCTGGCACGAGACCTATGTGATCAAGCCGGGCGCCTACGAGAACATCTACAACAACATGCCGCCCTTCGGCCTCGGCGCCGCCGGCACGCTGGTCGAGGCCAGGGGCCACCGCAAGGCGGCGCGGGAACGGCTGAAGGCGACGGCCTAGGGGACATGTACCGAAGGTACGTGTCCCCTAAACCAGCCGCTCGATTCGGGGACACGTACCTGCGGTACATGCCCCCGTCGATCAGCTCGCCGCCCTAAGCCCATCCCGCGCCGACTTCAGCCGTTCGGCCACCAGGAACGCCAGTTCCAGCGCCTGTTCGCCGTTGAGCCGCGGGTCGCAGTGGGTGTGGTAGCGGTCGCCAAGGTCGCCCTCGAGCACCTCGCGGGCGCCGCCGATGCATTCGGTGACGTTCTGGCCGGTCATCTCCAGATGCACGCCGCCGGGGTGGACGCCCTCTGACTCGGCAACGTCGATGAAGCCCTTCACCTCGGCCAGGATCCGGTCGAACGGCCGGGTCTTGTAGCCATTGTTGGCCTTGCGCGTATTGCCGTGCATCGGGTCGGTGGCCCAGACCACCGAGCGGCCGGCCCGCCTGGTCGCCGCCATCAGCCGCGGCAGGCGCTCGGCGATCTTCTCGGCGCCGAAGCGGCCGATCAGGGTCAGCCGGCCTGGCTCGTTGGCCGGATTCAGGGTGTCGATCAGCCGCAGCAGGTCATCGGCCTCCAGCGTCGGCCCCACCTTCATGCCGATGGGGTTCCTGACCCCGCGGGCGAACTCGATGTGGGCCCCGTCCAGCTGGCGGGTGCGCTCGCCGATCCACAGCATGTGAGCGCTGGTGTCGTACCAGTCGCCGGAGGTGGAATCGACGCGGGTCATCGCCTCCTCGAAGCCCAGCAGCAGCGACTCATGGCTGGTGAAGAACTCCACCTGCTTCATGCCCGGATGGCTCTCCGGCGTGACCCCGATGGCGGCCATGAAGGCCAGGCTTTCGCTGATCTTGTCGCTGAGTTCGCGGTAGCGGGCGCCCTGCGGACTGCCCTCGACAAAGCCCAGGGTCCAGCGGTGGATGTTGTGCAGGTCGGCGTAACCGCCGCCGGCGAAGGCCCGCAGCAGATTCAGGGTCGAGGACGACTGGGCGTAGGCCTTCAGCAGCCGCTCGGGGTCCGGAACGCGTTCGGCTTCACTGAAGTCCATGCCGTTGATGTTGTCGCCGCGATAGGACGGCAGGGTCACCCCGTCGATGGTCTCGATCGGCTCGGAGCGCGGCTTGGCGAACTGGCCGGCGATGCGGCCGACCTTCACCACCGGCTTGCCGCCGGCGAAGGTCAGCACCACCGCCATCTGCAGGATCAGGCGGAAGGTGTCGCGGATGTTGTCGGCGTGGAATTCCTTGAAGCTCTCGGCGCAATCGCCGCCCTGCAGCAGGAAGGCCTTGCCCTCGGCCACCTCGCCCAGCAGGCCTTTAAGACGCCGCGCCTCGCCGGCGAACACCAGCGGCGGCATCCGGCGAAGCTCGGTTTCCACACGCTCCACCGCGGCCGCATCCGGATAATCCGTCGGCAGGTGCTTGGCGGGCTTGGCTCTCCAGGACGACGGGGTCCAGCGCTCGGTCATGATCTCAACTCAAAAAGTGGACGCGGTTCATATCGCAACGCAGCATCGAAGGCAAAATAATGCGCCTGGCGGGTGTGAAGGGCGGTTGGAGGGGTATGGGCGTGCGTGGTGGTTGCGGGTGA
>JACRBD010000194.1 GCA_016234625.1 Caulobacterales bacterium
CCTGTTGGGCTCGATCGGCATGAAGGGCGTCCACGAACACCCCACCGGCGGACGGCTCTATCGCGGCAAGGCCACCGGACTGTTCGGCGTGCTCGGCCCTTATGACGGCGGCGCGGCCAGCGTCGGCAACGGCGGCATGGGCGGTTTCGCCTTCGACACCCGCGAGGAGGTCGACGCCTTCCACGCCCTGGCGCTGAAGCTGGGCGGAACCTGCGAGGGTCCTCCCGGCGAGCGCATGCCCGGCGCCTATTTCGCCTACTTCCGCGACCTCGACGGCAACAAGCTGTGCGGGTTCAAGTTCGGTTGACGGCTAAAGCCGCCCCGTGAACTCCAGCGCCACCGGGCCGGTCATGATCACGTGGCCGTCGTCCTCGCGCCAGTCGACGTGCAGTTCGCCGCCGTCCATTTCGATGGTCGCCGAGCGGCCGGTCAGGCCGCGCCGCGCGCAGGCCACCAGGGCGGCGCAGGCGCCGGTGCCGCAGGCCTGGGTCATGCCCGCCCCGCGCTCCCACACCCGCAGGCGGATGCGGTCGGGCGTCTTCACCCAGGCGAAGCCGATGTTGGCCCCCTCGGGCAGCATCGGGTGGTGCTCGATCAGGCTGCCCGAGCCCCTGACCAGGGCATCGCTGGGCTCCTGATCGACGAAGAACACCACGTGCGGATTGCCCATGTTGACCGCGCCGGGTGTGTGCAGATGCGGGGCGTCGATCGGCCCGACCTGCAGCTCGATGCCCTTGGTGTCCATCTCCTCGGCCAGCGGGATACGGTCCCAGCGCAGCTCCGGCGGGCCCATGTCCACCGAGACGCGCTTGTCGCCCTCGGCGCGGACGGCGGACAGCAGGCCGGCTTCGGTCTCGATGACCACGTCGTCGCGGCCGGCGGCCTCCATCAGCAGCCAGGCGACGCAGCGGGTGGCATTGCCGCAGGCGTCGACCTCGCCGCCGTCGGCGTTCCAGATGCGCATGAAGGCGTCCGCCCGGGTGGTCGGCTCGATGGCGATCAGCTGGTCGCAGCCCACGCCATTGACACGGTCGGCGATGGCCCGCGCCTCCGCCGGCGTCGGCCGGAAGGCCTCGCCACGCGCCTCGACCACGACGAAGTCGTTGCCCAGACCGTTCATCTTGAGAAAGGGGCGGCTCATGGGGAGAGATATAGGGGGCAAAAGCTGTTGCCGCATTGGAAAGATGCGCGAACTGTCCACCCAACCCATCGTCATCCCGGGCCTTGTGCCCGGGACCCCACTGAACGCATTCCCTACGTGCGTCCTTCGACACGCGCTTCGCGCTGCTCAGGATGACGAACACCTATGCGCGTCATCCTGAGCAGCAGCCGCAGGCTGCGTGTCGAAGGACGCACCCGCGGCTGAACGAGGGGTCCCTGGCACAAGGCCCGGGATGACGGGATCGGTGCGCTTCCTTACGGACCTGTAATGTCTCGCCTACTTGCCGGGGAGGCTCCGCCGCCTATGCTCCGCTCCCTGTTCACCCGGGTGGGGCCTTCCATGAAATTTTCAGCGTTCGCGGCGGCCGCCCTTCTGGCCTGCGCCGCGCCGGTCCTGGCCGCGACGGAGACGCCGTTCGAATGGCTCGAACAGGTCGACAGCACCCGGTCGATGGACTGGGTGCGGGCGGAGAACGCCAGGACCCTGCCCGCGCTGACCGGCGACGCCCGGTTCGCGCCGCTGCGGGCCGAGGCCCTGAAGATCCTCTCGGCCAGCGACCGCATCGCCACGCCCGAGTTCATCGGCGACCGGGTGTTCAACTTCTGGCAGGACGAAACCCATGTGCGCGGGATATGGCGGCGGACGTCCCTGGCCAGCTACCGCACGGCCGATCCCCAATGGGAGACCGTGCTCGACCTGGACGCCCTGGCGGCGGCCGAGCACGCCAACTGGATCTGGAAGGGCGCCGACTGCCGCCCGGTGACGCATGACCGCTGCCTGGTCGAGCTCTCCAACGGCGGCAAGGACGCCGTCGAGATCCGCGAGTTCGACCTCAAAACGAAGACCTTCGTCGAGGGCGGCTTCCGCCTGCCGGAAAGCAAGCAGGACGTCACCTGGCTCGACGCCGACACCCTGATCCTGACCCGCGACTGGGGCCCCGGCACGACCACCGAGTCCGGCTATGGCTTCATCGTGAAGACCCTCATGCGCGGCCAGTCGCTGGACCAGGCCGTCGAAGTGTTCCGGGGCGATGTGAAGGACGTCAGCGCCAGTCCGCGCGTGCTGCGGAACGGACAGGGCCATCAGGTGGTGCTGTTGGAGCGGGCGACGGACTTCTTCCACACCGAGGTCAGCCTGCTGACTGACGAGGGCGTGGTGCGACTGTCGCTGCCCGAGCGGATCTCGATCTACGGCCTGCTTCAGAACAATCTGATCTTCAAGGCCGAGGAGGACTGGAAGGAAGGCTACGGTCTGCACAAGGCCGGCTCGCTGCTCGCCACGCCGGTCGCGACGTTGTTGCCGGATGGCCCGGGCCGGCCGCTCGTCATTTCGAACCAGGCGCGGGAAATCCTGGTTCCGGGTCCGCGTCAGTCGATCGACGAGGTCGCGGTGACCGACAGCCGCGTCATCGCCACCGTCTACGATAATGTTCGCGGCAGCGTGTTCGCTTTCCGCAACAAGGGCGAATGGGGTTGGGAACAGACCGAGCTGCCCGGCATCGAGAACGCCGCGGTGCATCTGGTCGATGCCAGCGACGAGGACGATCAAGTCTTCTACACGGTCGAGGGCTTCGTCACGCCCACGTCCCTGAAGCTGGCTGACGCCGCCACCGGCAAGGCGGAGACAGTCAAGACCCTGCCCGCCCGGTTCGACGCTTCCGGCCTGATGGTCGAGCAGCATGAGGCGACGTCGAAGGACGGGACGAAAATCCCCTACTTCATCGTCACGAAGAAGGGCCACAGCCACGACGGCCAGAACCCCACGCTGCTGCACGCTTACGGTGGTTTCCAGCTGAGCAAGTTGCCGGTTTACGACCCGATCGTCGGCAAGCTGTGGCTGGAGCGTGGCGGCACATATGTCGTCGCCAACATCCGCGGCGGCGGCGAGTTCGGACCCGCCTGGCACGAGGCGGCGCTGAAGGCCGATCGTCAGCGGGCCTATGACGACTATTTCGCGGTCGCCGAAGACATCATCCGGCGCGGACTGACCAGCCCCCGGCGCCTGGGCGCCTACGGCCGGTCCAACGGCGGCCTGTTGATGGGCGTGGCCATGACCCAGCGGCCGGACCTGTGGAACGCGGTGGTGGTGGAAAGCCCGCTGCTGGACATGCTGCGCTACCACCTGCTGCCGGCCGGCGCGTCCTGGATCGGCGAGTACGGCGACCCGACCGTCCCGGCCGAAGCCGCCTGGATCGCGCGCTATTCGCCGTTCCAGAACCTCAAGGCCGGGGTGAAATACCCGCTGGCCTACATCACCACCTCGACCAAGGATGACCGCGTCCACCCGGGCCACGCCCGCAAGTTCGCCGCCATGCTGGGCCAGCTGGGCAGTCCCTATCTCTATTTCGAGAACACCGACGGCGGCCACGCCAACGGGGCCGATCCGACCGCCAACGCGCGGCGCTGGGGCATGCACTACACCTATCTCACCCGCCAATTGATGGACTGATGATGCGATCGCTCCTAGTTGCTCTGGCCATGACCGCCACCGCCATCACCTCGACAGTCGCCCTCGCCCAGACCGCGCCGGACGATCCCTTCACCTGGATGGAGGAGATCGAGGGAACCCGCGCCCTCGACTGGGCCCGGGCCGAGAACGCCCGCTCCCTGCCGGTGCTGCAGAACGACCCGCGCTACGCCGGTCTGCACCAGGCGGCGCTGGATATTGTCAACGCCAGGGACCGCATCCCCGGCGTCGGCTTCAGCGGCGACGGGACCCTGGGCAACTTCTGGCAGGACGCCAACCATGTGCGCGGCCTGTGGCGGCGGACCACGGTCGACAGCTTCCGCGCCGCCGAGCCGGCGTGGGAGACCATCCTCGACTTCGACGCCCTGGCCAAGGCCGAGGGCAAGAACTGGGTCTACAAGGGCGTCAACTGCCTCTCGCCCGACGACCGCTACTGCCTGGTGCAGCTGTCCGACGGCGGCAAGGACGCGGTGACCCTGCGCGAGTTCGACACGGTCACCAAGACCTTCGTCGAGGGCGGCTTCGTCACGCCGGACGGCAAGCAGAACGTCTCCTGGCTGGACAAGGACACCCTGCTGATCGCCCGCGACTGGGGCCCCGGCACGATGACCAAGTCGAGCTACCCCTTCGTGCTGAAGACCTGGAAGCGCGGCACGCCGCTGGACTCGGCGACCGAGATTTACCGCGGCACGGCCGACGACGTGTCGGTCTCGCCCTTCGTCCTGCGCGACAGCGACGGCGTGGTTCAGGCGGTGCTGGCCGTTCGCTCGCCCAGCTTCTTCGAGTCCGAATACTATCTGATCACCGGCCAGGGTCCGGTGAAGCTGCCCTTCCCGGCCCGCAGCAGCCTGCAGGGCCTGGTTGGCGGCCAGCTGGTGTTCACGCTGGAGGAGGACTGGGCCGCCCACGGACTCAAGCAGGGCGACCTGGCCGCGGTGGATCTCGCGGCGCTGAAGGCCGCGCCGGCGACGGCCAGGCCCGTGCTGATCCTGCGCCCGACCGCCAGCCAGTCGGTTGAGCAGGTCAACATCAGCCACAACAAGCTGATCGTCGGTCTGCTGGACAACGTCACCGGCAAGGCGCTGGTCTTCACACCGGGCACGAAGGGCTGGACCAGCCGTCCGCTGGACCTGCCGGCCAATGTGACGGTCGCGGTCGGTTCGGCCTCGGAGAAGGACGACCGGGTGTTCTTCACCGTCACCGGCTATCTGACCCCCAGCACCCTTTGGCTGGCCGACGCCGCCAGCGGCAAGGTCGAGAAGATCAAGTCCCTGCCGCCCAAGTTCGACGCCTCGACCCATCTGGTCGAGCAGCTGTGGGCGACCTCCAAGGACGGGACGAAGATCCCCTACTTCGTCGTGAGGCCGAAGGACCTGAAGTACGACGGCTCGGCCCCGACCCTGCTCTACGCCTACGGCGGCTTCCAGAACTCGATGAAGCCCGGCTACTCGGCCACGGTCGGCAAGCTGTGGCTCGAGAAGGGCGGCGTCTATGTGGTGGCCAACATCCGCGGCGGCGGCGAGTTCGGCCCCGCCTGGCACGAGGCCGGGCTGAAGGCCAACCGCCAGCGGGTCTATGACGACTTCTTCGCCGTCTCGGAGGACCTGATCGCCCGCAAGATCACCTCGCCCCGGCGCCTCGGCATCATGGGCGGATCCAACGGCGGCCTGCTGATGGGCGTGGCCCTGACCCAGCGGCCGGAGCTGTACAACGCCATCGTCATCCAGGTGCCGCTGTTCGACATGCTGGCCTACACCCACATCGGCGCCGGCGCCTCCTGGGTCGGCGAGTATGGCGATCCGGCCATCCCGGAGGAGCGGGCCTGGATCAGCGCCTACGATCCCTACAGCAACCTGCGCGCTGGCAAGCCCTATCCGCAGGTGTTCATCGAGACCTCGACCAAGGACGACCGGGTCCACCCGGCCCACGCCCGCAAGGCCGGCGCGCGGCTGGCGGCGCTGGGCTACAGCTATCTCTATTACGAGAACATCGACGGCGGCCATTCCGCGGCGGCCAACCTGGGCGAGACGGCCACCCGCTATGCGCTGGAGTACGCCTACCTGATGCAGCGGCTGATGGATTGAGACGCCGGGGACATGTACCGCAGGTACGTGTCCCCTACTCAGGCCGCTCGGTTGGGGGACACGTACCGAAGACGGTACGTGTCCCCTACGCCCGCTCCACCGCCGCGGCCGCCGCGTCCAAGGCGTCGCAGATCACCTCGATCTGCTCTTTCGACAGCGCCCCGCCGGTTGTCTTCAGCTTCAGCGCCGTACGCAGGTTTTCCCGCGCTCGCAGGATCTGCGGCG
>JACRBD010000198.1 GCA_016234625.1 Caulobacterales bacterium
ACCACATAGCCGGCCACCTGCGGGCTGATCTGCACGGTGTCGGCCTGGACGAAGGCGTTGTCGGTCTTCTCGAAGGTCTGTTTGTCGGTCCACCAGAAACCACCGCCGATCAGAATCGCCAGCCCGACGACCGTGGCGGCGATGATCGGGACCAGCCGGTTTCTGGGAATCGTCGGCATAAGCTGCCCCTGAACACACACATGGGTGAAGGACCTTGCCCCCAACCACAGCGGATACCGCCGTCGGCGTGGAGGAGCAAGGGTTAAATGGACGCACGCGTCCACAATTCAAGTCATGAACGACGCATTCGCCGCCGCCGCTTTCAAGGGGCGGCGTGTCGCGGTAGTTTGACGGCGATGACCGAGGTGATGCACACGCCCCCGGCCCTTCGGTGGGTCGCCCTGTTCCTGGCCGCCTGCGCGGTGTTGGGCCTGTTCCTCGGATTCCGCGACCAGATCCGCAAGAATCCGCCCGGCTGGTACACCGGCGCCGAGCAGGTCGCCACGCCGCTGCCGGCGACGGCCGACGGCGCCCGCGAAGCGGTCGCCTTTGACCCGAACGCGCCCCAGACCAGGAGCGGGCCCGGTCCCGCCACGACCGTCGCGGCGCCGACACCGCCACCGAAAGCCAGTACGGTGGATGCGGCGGATACGCCCGATGCCGCCCCGCCTCCCGCGATCCCAACGGCCGCCGCCGCCGCGACGCCCAGACCGAAGCCCGCGATCGCGCCGCCAGCGCCCAAGCCGGCGGCGCGGCCCGCCGCGCAGGCGGACCCAGTGGGCGACATTCTCGAGGGCCAAAAGCAGGCCGAGACCCCTCCGACCGTGCCCTACTGATCATGGCCAGGTTCGACGCCGATGTGATCATCGCCGGGGCCGGCATGGCCGGCGCGACCCTGGCTCTGGCCCTGAAAAGCGGAGGCATCGAACCGCTGCTGGTCGATCCCCTGCCGTTCGACACCCAGCTGGAGCCGACCTTCGATGGCCGCTCCAGCGCCATCGCCTTCTCCTGTTTCCGTCAATGGCGCACCCTGGGCCTCGCCCCGCTGCTGGAGCCGTTCGCTCAGCGGATGGACGAGATCCTGGTCACCGACGGCCGCACCCCCGGCGCCGCGACAACGGGCCAGACCCCGTTCTTCCTCCATTTTGACGCCGCAGAGATCGCCGACCGGGTCGAGGGCGAACCCCTCGGCTACATGCTCGAGAACCGCCGCACCCGCGCCGCCCTGGCCGAAGGGATCACACGGGCGGGAATCACCGTGCTGGCTCCGGAGCGGGTCGTATCGGTGGAGACCCGGCCAGGCTGGGTCGAGGTCACCCTGGGTGGCGGCCGGGTGCTGACCGCGCCGCTGGTGGTCGGCGCCGAGGGGCGCGGCTCGACCGTGCGCAAGGCGGCCGGCATCGAGGCGGTGGGCTGGGACTATCCCCAGACCGGGGTGGTCTGCACGGTGAAGCTGGCGCGCGGCCACGGCGGCGTGGCCCACGAATACTTCCTGCCGGGCGGACCCTTCGCCATCCTTCCGCTGACGGACGACCGCGCCAGCCTGGTCTGGACCGAGAAGCGCGACCGGGCCGAGGCGCTCAAGGCGGCCAGTCCGGACGCCTTCAACGCCCACCTCTACCGCCGGTTCGGCGATTTCCTCGGTGAGATCACGGTGGTCGGGCCGGTGTTCGCCTACCCCCTGTCGATCTCGATCGCCGAACAGCTCTGCGCCCCGCGCATCGCCTTGCTCGGCGACGCCGCCCACGGGGTGCATCCGATCGCAGGCCAGGGATTGAACCTGGGCCTCAAGGGCGCCGCCGCCCTGGCCGAGGTGATCGTCGAGGCTTCACGGCTGGGCGAGGACATCGGCTCGCTGGCGGTGCTGGAGCGCTACGCCGCCTGGCGGCGGTTCGACACCAACACCCTGGCCGCCGGCATGGACGCCTTCGTCTGGCTGTTCTCCAACGACAATCCGCTGATCCGGCTGGCCCGGGGCGTGGGCATGTCGGTGGTCAACCGCATCGGCCCGGCCCGCCGCTTCTTCATGCACGAGGCTGGCGGCGCTGTGGGGGATCTGCCGCGGCTGTTGAAGGGCGAGGCTCTGTAGCTACCCTTCCAGTTCCCGCGCCTCTTCCGGCAGCATGATCGGCACGCCGTCGCGGATCGGGTAGGCCAGCTTGGCCGCCTTGCTGACCAGTTCACCCCTGGCGCGGTCATATGTCAGCGGGCCGCCCGTCACCGGGCAGACGAGGATTTCCAGCAGGCGGGGATCGACGTCGGCGACGAAGGGGGCGGCGGGTTCGGTCATGAACTCTGTCTACTGCAAGGAATGGGGTTCGTCATCGCCGCCGGCGGAATCGATCTCCAGCAGGGCGGCGAGGGCCTCGGCCCGGTCGGCGATGGTCACCGCCTCCAGCAGGGCCTGTTTCTCCGCCGGGTCGAACGGCAGGCCCATGGCGAGGCTGTTGACCAGGGCGTCGGCCGGGGCCTGGCTGGCGGTGTCCCAGTCGATGCCCAGGCCCCGCTGGTCGAGATAGCGGGCCAGGGCCTTGAGGAACCGGGGCCGGTCGATCTCCGGCGGCTTCTCGTGCTGCTGCAGATCGGCCTCGAACGCCGAGAACCGCGCCCGCACCTGGCGATAGGGGGTGCGCACCGGCAGCTCGTCGCCGGCCTCGAACCGCGACACCCCGGTCAGGGTGATCATGTAGCGGCCGTCCGGGGTCTCGGCGAAGGCGGTGATCTTGCCGACGCAGCCGATCGCCGCCAGACCCGGCCGGTCGGCGTCGCCGCCGCGGGTCTGGATCATGCCGATCAGCCGGTCGCCGGCCATGGCGTCGTCGATCATGTTGAGATAGCGCGGCTCGAAAATGTTCAGCGGCAGGCTGCCGCCGGGCAGCAGGGTAGCCCCGTCCAGCGGAAACACCGGAATGGCCTGGGGCAGGTCGACGGCCTTGCGGTATCCCGTGACCATCACGCCGTCCTCCTAGCTGAACAGGATCGACGACAACCGTCGCCGCCCCTGTTTGGCGATTTCGGAATTGAAACCGGCGGCCTCGAACACCACCAGCAACTGCTTGCGGGCAGCCTGGTCGTTCCAGTCCTGGTCCCGCGCGATCAGGGTCAGCAGATGATCGGCCGCTTCGTCCAGCCGACCCTGCCCCGCCAGGGCGCCGGCCAGGTCGAAACGAGCCTGGTGGTCGTCGGGATTGGCCGCCAGGGCCCTTTCGAACGGCGCGGTCTCGGCGGCGGCGCCGTCGGCCAGGGCCAGGGCGGCCCGGGCGGCGTCCAGATCGGAATCCTTCGCCCCCGCCGGCGCCAGGGCGACGACCTCGGCGGCGCGCTCATAGTCCCCGCCGGCGATGTAGCAACGGGCCAGGCCGCCGATCGCCGCCACATTGGCCACATCCATCCGCAACACGGTGGCGTAGCCCTGGGCCGCGCCGCCCATGTCGCCGAGGTCGAAGGACTCCTTCGCCCTGGCCAGCCCTTCGTCGATCTCCGAGATCGGCGGCGGGCCGGCCAGCTTGTCGACGAACCGCTTGATCTCGCTCTCGGGCTGGGCGCCCATGAAACCGTCCACCGGCTGGCCGTTCACGAAGGCGTAGACGGTCGGAATCGACTGCACCCGCAGCTGGCCGGCGTAGGCCGGGTTCTTGTCCACGTCGATCTTGACCAGCCTGACCGCCCCGTTCATCGCCATCACGGCCTTTTCCAGGGCCGGGGTCAGCTGACGGCAGGGACCGCACCAGGTGGCCCAGAAGTCGACGATCACCGGGGTGGTCTTCGACATCTCGATGACATCGGCTGCGAAGCCGGCGTCCGAGCCGTCCTTGATGACGTCGCCGGCGGCGACCTTCGGGGCCAGGCCCTCTCCGATCAGGGTCATGAATCAAATCCCGTGTGCGGGGTATCCGTCCCGCGTTCAAACGCTCGTCGCCCAAGATGGTCGCAGCCGGCCCCCGGTTCAATTCGCTTCATGCGCCCACCACCCGCATGGCCGCGAAATCGACGATCAGCGGCTCCACCCCCAGCGCCGCCAGGAACCGGCGGAAGCCGGCCTGACTCACCGCCATGGTCGCGGTGTTGGTCAGGGGGTGGAAATTGACCGGGTCGGCGACGGCCAGGGCCGCGTCCAGCACGAACCGCACGCGCCGCCCGGTGTCGTTGATCAGCCCGAAGGCGGTCACCGACCCCGGGGTCACGCCAAGCGTTTCCGCCATCAGATCGGCGTTGCCGAACGACAGCCGGGCCGAGCCGATCACAGGGTGCAGGGCCTTCAGGTCGATGGCCGTCTCGCCCAGGGCCGAGATCAGCCACAGCTGCCCCCTGGCGTCCTTGAGAAACAGGTTCTTGGTATGCCCCCCGGGCAGGGCTGCCTTGATCTCGTCCCCCTCGCCGACCCGGAACACCGCCGGATGATCGAGGGTCGCATGGGCGATCCCGTGGGCGTCGAGGAAGGCGATCAGGTCGGCTCTGGTCTTCATCCCCGAGCCATAGCCAAACCAAGGCGCTTGCGGAACCGCTTCCCGCGCGCGACAGGATCGTTCCAAGGACCATTGAGAGAGGCCGTCATGCTTCTGGAGTGCTACCCGACCAGCCTGCGCCCGCCGGACATTGTGCCGGGCCGCCCGCAACGGGCCTGGATGGACAGCTTCGCCGAGCGTCACCCCTACCGCTGCCTGCCGTTGGCTATGGCCAACAGTTCCGGCTGGGAGATCCTCTGCCCGGTCGGCTTCACCATGGACTGGAACGGCGGGGCCCACCAGGACTGCATCACCCTGACCCCGGACCAGGGCTATCCGGACTTCTACGACCTGGTGAAGAGCCACTTCTCGCGCGGCATTGTCACCTTCCACCCCGGCTACCTGTTCCGCACCCCGCCGGGCTGGTCGATGTGGGCCGGCGGCGCGCCCAACCACGTCAAGGACGGGATCCAGCCGCTGGTCGGCCTGGTCGAGACCGACTGGCTGCCCTTCCCGTTCACCATGAACTGGATCTTCACCCGCCCCGGCCGGGTGCGGTTCGAAAAGGGCGAGCCCTTCTGCTTCATCACCCTGGTGCAGGACAAGCTGCTGGCCCAGGTCCAGCCGGTGACCCGCTCGCTGTCCTCCAACGAGGACCTGCGCCTGCAGTACGACGCCTGGTTCCGCCAGCGGGAGGAGTTCAACCGCCGCCTGATGAAGCAGGACCCCGAGGCCGTGCGCGACGCCTGGCAGCGCTA
>JACRBD010000200.1 GCA_016234625.1 Caulobacterales bacterium
GACCATGGGCGGCGGCCGCCGCCAGGGCGGCATGACCGCCGGCGTGGTCTTCGTCCTGCGCGACGGCAAGCCGGTGGCGGTGCCGGTCCGTGTGGGGGCCACCGACGGCTCATTCACCCAGATCGTCGGCCCGCTGAAAGCCGGCGACGAGGTGATCGTCGGCGGCGGTCCCAAGCCCAGGGCCGCGGCGGCCCAGGGCGGACCAATGGGCGGCGGCGTCCGGGTCCGGATGTAGGCCGTGATCGAGATCCGCGATCTGGAGAAGACCTACCAGATGGGCGAGGAGACGGTGGCCGCCCTGGCCGGCGTCTCCCTGACCATCGAAAGGGGCGAAAACGTCGCCATCGTCGGCCCGTCCGGATCGGGCAAGTCGACGCTGATGAACATCGTCGGCGGACTCGACCGGCCCAGCCGGGGGACCTACCGCTTCGACGGCGAGGACGTCAGCCACTTCGACGACAACGCCCTGGCCGACTTCCGCAACCGCAGGATCGGCTTCGTGTTCCAGTCCTTCCAGCTGCTGCCCCGGCTGTCGGCGCTGCAGAACGTCGAGCTGCCGATGATCTACGCCGGCAAGGACAAGACCGAGCGACGGGCGCGGGCCGAGAGGATGCTTGACCGCGTCGGGCTGGGCTCGCGCATGGGTCACCGGCCGACCCAGATGTCCGGCGGCCAGCAGCAGCGGGTGGCCATCGCCCGGGCCCTGGCCAATTCCCCGGACCTGTTGCTGGCCGACGAGCCCACCGGGGCCCTGGACACCCAGACCGGCAATGACGTGATGGCGTTGTTCAAGGCGCTCAACGCCGAGGGGCTGACGCTGGTGACCGTGACCCACGACGTCGAGGTCGCCGCCGAGGCCGACCGGCGGATCACCTTCCGCGACGGCTTGA
Source organism: Caulobacterales bacterium (assembly GCA_016234625.1). Lineage (GTDB taxonomy): Bacteria > Pseudomonadota > Alphaproteobacteria > Caulobacterales > Caulobacteraceae > Caulobacter. The sequence goes on from JACRBD010000200.1 coordinate 891, forward strand.
TCGTCTCTGACGACAAGGCGGGCCGCCCGTGAAGCGTATCGACCTCATCGGCTTCGCCGCCGGCGCCATCGTGGCCCACCCCATGCGCAGCGCCCTCACCTCGCTGGGCGTGGTGATCGGCGTGGCCGCGGTGGTGATGATGACCTCCATCGGCCTGGGCGCGCAGCAGCGGGTGACCAGCGCCATCGGCGGCCTGGGCTCCAACCTGCTGATCGTCATGCCCGGCGCCTCGCGCGGGCCCGGCGGCGGCTTCGTCAGCCAGGGGGCCGGCAGCGGCATGTCCCTCAACGAGGACGACGCGAAGGCTATCGCCGAACAGATCGAGGGGGCGGTGGCCGTGGCCCCGGCGGTGCGCGGCGGCGCCCAGCTGACCGCCGAGGGCGCCAACTGGCAGACCCGCGTCGAGGGCGTCACGCCCGACTATCTGACCGCCCGCGACCTGACCATCGCGTCCGGCCGGATGTTCGACGAGAACGAAGCCCGCCAGGGCCGCAAGGTGATCGTCATCGGCAAGACCATCGCCACCGAGCTGTTCGGCGAGGACTCCGACCCGATCGGCAAGCGCATCCGCGTCGGCACGGCCCCCTTCGAGGTGATCGGCGTTCTGACACCCAAGGGCCAGAGCGGCTTTGGTCAGGACCAGGACGATATCGTGCTGGGCCCGCTGCAGGCGATCCGCTCGCGGGTGGTCGGCCGGCGGGTCCAGGGAACCAACGTCCAGACCATCTACGTCAAGGGCGCCAGCGCCGACGACCTGGACCGGCTGCAGGAGGACGTGACCAACCTCCTGCGCGAGCGTCACCGCATCCGCCAGGGCGCCGAGGATGACTTCAGCGTCCAGAACATGGCCTCGATCATGGAAGCCATGCAGGCCTCGGTGAAGACCTTCACCTCCCTGCTGGCCGCCGTGGCGGCCGTGTCGCTGGTGGTCGGCGGGGTCGGCATCATGAACATCATGCTGGTGGCTGTGACCGAGCGGACCCGCGAGATCGGCCTGCGCATGGCGGTCGGGGCGCGGCGCAGCGACGTGCTCTACCAGTTCGCCCTGGAGGCCATCACCCTTTCGGTCATCGGCGGAATCATCGGCCTGGCCGTCGGCATCGGCGGCGGCATACTGATGGCAAAGCTGGGCCAGTGGCCGGTGGCCATCGCTGGCTGGTCGATCCCGGTGTCGCTGGGCTTTTCGTTGTTGGTCGGACTGGTGTTCGGGGCTTATCCGAGCTGGCGCGCGGCGCGGCTGGATCCGATCGAGGCGCTGCGCAGAGAGTGAGTGAAAGCCCTTCCCCCTGGAGGGGGGAAGGGTTGGGATGGGGGTGGCGACGGTTCAGCCAGCGCAGTGGTTAGAGTTGCCCCACATCTGGCAACGCCTTTGGCGCGGACAGTCCCCCCCCCCATCCCCGGCCCTTCCCCCCTCCAGGGGGAAGGGAGAATCAGCGCGGCCGGTCCCCGATCACCGTCACCCGCTCCATCTTGCGCACGGCCGGGAAGTAGTCGCTGACCGCATAGTGCTGACTGGCGCGGTTGTCCCAGAAGGCGATGGAATTCTTCTCCCACCGGAAGCGGCACTGGTATTCCGGGATCGCCGCCTGGGCATAGAGATGGGCCAGCAGGGCGTCGCTCTCGGCCTTCTCCATGCCGACGATGTGCAGGGTGAAGGCGGCGTTGACGTAGATGCACTTGCGGCCGGTTTCCGGATGGGTGCGCACCACCGGGTGCTCGACCATCGGATACAGCGCTTCAAAGGCGGCGATCTCGGCCTCGCTCTTGCCCCGCTTGCGCATGCCGGCCCGGAAGTGGGTGAAGTCATGCACGGCCATGGCGCCGTCGATCCTGGCCTTCACCTCGTCCTTGAGGCCCTCCCAGGCGGCGTACATGTCGGCGAACAGGGTGTCGCCGCCCACTTGCGGGACCTCGACGGCCCGCAGCACGGAGCCCAGGGACGGCTCCAGCCGCCAGGTCACGTCGCTGTGCCAAGTGTTCTCGCGGCCCTTGCTCTTGTCGTCATGGGTGATGGCCAGCACCTCGGGAAAGTCCGGCTTGTGCGGGGCGAAGGGGTGGACCTCCAGGTCGCCGAAGCAGCGGGCGAAGGCCAGGTGTTGCTCGGTGGTGATGGCCTGGTCGCGGAAGAACAGCACCTTCCAGTCCAGCAGGGCCTGGCGCAGGGCCGAGACCGTCGCGGCGGCCAACGGGCGGGAGAGGTCGATCCCCTCGATCTCCGCCCCGATGGTCGGGGTCATCGGCAGGATGGTCAGGTCCTCGATCACGAGGCTGCGGACGAGCTGGTTCATGATGTCCTCCCGGAAGGCTCGCGATTATGTTACCATCCGGTTTCATTCGGCAAGTCCCGATCGATCGGCTAGACCAGACCCCATGACCGCCGCCGCGCCCACTGTCCGCAAGAAGCCCCGCGTCGACCAGGCGGCCAGGCGGGACGAATATGTCCGCACGGCCGCACGGGTGTTCCTTGAGAAAGGCCTGCACGCCGCCACCATGCGCGACATCGCCGAGGCGGCCGGGGCGGCCAAGGTGCTGTTCTACAGGCTGTTCCCCTCCCGCGAGGCGCTGGTCGACGCCGTGTTCGAGCGGGTCGCCGGCGCCATCGACGAGGCCTTCGATCAGCCCTGGGAGGGCTATGGCTCGATGGTCGGCAAGGTGCTGGAGACCGCGCGCAAGGACCCGGCTCCGTTCCTGGTGGTGTTCAGGAACTGCCGCGCCAGCATGCCCGAGTGGGAGTCGCGTCTGCGCCGGGTGCTGGCCCGCACCTCGTTGCCGCTGTTCGAGCCGGGGCCGAACGCGCCGGCCGGCGCCGAGGCGCGTTCGCGCAAGGCGGCCGGGGCCCTGTTCGGCCTGTTTCTCGACAGCATGGTCACCTGGCTGGAGGACCGCGACGGCCTGACCGACGAGGAGCGCATCCGCTGGTGGGGTCGGATCGTGCGCGAAAACCGCGCCGCCGGCCGGGAAGCCTTCCGGCTTGATTGACTCCCGCCCCGTGGCGGGACGATCCTGATCGGCGATAACCAACAACATGCGAGGAAGCGCCCGTGATCCCCGGACTGATGCAGGACGTCCCGCTGCTGACGACGGCCATCCTGACCCATGCGGAGACCGCCCATGGTCGGGTGGAGATCGTCTCCCGCACCGTGGAGGGCCGGATTCACCGCTACGACTACGCGGGTCTGGCCGCCCGGACACGGCGTCTGGCGCGGGCGCTGCGGGACCTGGGGGTGAAGTCGGGCGACCGGGTCGCGAGCCTGGCCTGGAACACCCACCGGCATCTGGAGCTGTTCTACGCTGTCCCGGGCCTGGGCGCGGTGCTCAACACGGTCAATCCGCGGCTGTTCGATGACCAGATCGTCTATGTGCTGGAGCATGCCGAGAGCACGGTGCTGTTCTATGACCGCACCTTCCAGCCGTTGGTCGAGCGGCTGGCGCACCGGTTCACCACGGTGAAGACCTTCGTGCTGCTGTCGGACGCGGACAGCCATGATCCCTGCGCGGTCGGGGCGCTGAACTACGAGACCCTGATCGGGGCCCAGAGTGACGCGGCCTTCCCCTGGCCCAGCTTCGACGAGAACGCCGGGGCCTTCCTCTGCTACACGTCGGGCACGACGGGCGATCCCAAGGGCGTGCTCTACAGCCACCGGGCGGTGGTCATCCACGCCATCGCGGCGGGCCTGGCCAGCGCCTTCGGCCTGACCGCCTTTGACGTGGTCATGCCCTGCTCCTCGCTCTACCACGCCACCGCCTGGGGCCTGCCATTCATCTGCCCGATCAACGGCTGCAAGCTGGTCCTGCCGGCCGAGAAGATGGACCCGGCCAGCCTGCAGGAACTGATCATCGGCGAGGGCGTGACCTTTTCCGGCGGCGTGCCGACAATCTGGACCATGTACCTCGACTGGCTGGCCCAGAACGGCCAGGACGTCGGCCAGCTGAAGCGGGTGATCATCGGCGGCTCGGCCGTGCCCCGGGCCATGGCCGAGACCTTCAAGGTCAAGCACGGCGTGCAGGTGCTGCAGATCTGGGGCATGACCGAGACCTGTCCGCTGGGCGTGGTCGCCACCCCGACGCCCTCAATCGCCGCGCTCGGCGAGGACCAGGTCGACGACATCATCTGGACCCGCCAGGGCCGGCTGCAGTTCGGCATCGAGCTGAAAATCGTCGCCGAGGACGGGACCGAGGCGCCGCGCGACGGCGAGACCAGCGGCGCCCTGATGGTGCGCGGCCCCTGGACCATCAAACGCTACTTCCGCAAGGAAGAGGACGCCCTTCTGGACGCCGACGGCTGGTTCGACACCGGCGACATCGCCACCCTCGACGAGCACGGTTTCATGCGCATCACCGACCGGGCCAAGGACGTGATCAAGACCGGCGGCGAATGGATCAGCTCCATCGACCTGGAGAACATCGCCGTGGCCTGCCCGGGGGTGAAGATCGCCGCCGTGGTCGGCATTCCCCACCCCAAGTGGGAGGAGCGCCCTCTGCTGGTCATCGAGACCCACGAGGGCCGCACCGTGACCCGGGACGAGGTGCTCGACTACCTGCGCCCCCGGATCGTCAAATGGTGGATGCCCGACGAGGTGGTGTTCGCAGCGGTGCCGCTGACGGCGACAGGAAAGATCGACAAGAAGACGCTGCGGGCGGCGTGGAGCGGGCATCTGATCTAGGGGACATGTACCGAAGGTACGTGTCCCCCAATCGAGCCGCTGTTTTCGGGGACACGTACCTTCGTAACATGTCCCCCGCTAGTCCACGCTCATCGCCAGGATGCGGCTGATGTGGGCGAACGGCGTGCCCTCCTCCGACGCCCACTGGCTGAACGCCGCCTGGATCGCCTTGCGCGACTTCTGGCTGTCTACCGCGCCCTCGATGACGCCCTCGGCGGTCAGGGCCTTGACCATGTCCGGCGAGGTGACCCAGCCATCGCGCCCCATGAAGCGCAGGGCCACCATGCCGGCCCCGCCGCCCAGCCGGTCGCCGCGTTTTTTCAACAGGTCCAGCAGGCCGATGTAGTCATTCGCCGGCCAATCGGCGACCGCCTTGCCGACCGAGCCGTATTCGGCAGCCAGGTCCATGACGAAGGCGGCGTTGTTCTGCACCGAGCGAACCTTGGCGCCGTTGCGGATGATGCGGCTGTCCTTGAGCAGGGCGTCGAACGCCTCGTCCGACATCGCCCGACAGCGAGCCGGCGAGAAGCCCCAGAAGGCTTCTTCCGTCCCCGGCCACTTGTTCTCCACCACCTTCCACGAAAAGCCCGCCTGGAACACGCAGCGGCTCATCATCGACAGCCAGCGGTCGTCCGGAATGGCCGCCAGCTCGGCCGCCGTCTTCATGGTCGGCAGTTGCGCCGCCAGGGCCGCGTCGCCGCCCTTGCGGGCCGCGGCCTGGGCGCGAATCGTCGAGAGGCTGCGCAGGGTCACGTTGGTCCCCCATCAGGTTCGTCGCGACATCCTGCGACGACGCGCGCGGCGAGGCCAGCCCCGAGGCGCTTTCGGGTCGGCGATGCGGCGAATAGGATGACGAAAGGAACGGCGGCGGGGGATCGACATGCGGCGTTGGCTGGCGGGACTGGGACTGGCGCTGCTGCTGGCGGCCGGGATCTGGCTGCGGCTGACCTATGTCCACTATTTCCCGCTGGTTCCCGACGAGATCGGCGGGCCGCCCGCCAGCCCGCCGGTGCTGGCGGCCTTCGGCGACGATCCTCCCGTGTTGACCATCGCCGACTGGCAAGGCCGCCGCGCGCCCTTGCTGCGCGCCGCCTTCGCCAAAAATGTCTACGGTCCCATGCCGCCGCCCCTGCCCGGACGGGTGGAGAAACGGGTCTCGCTGCACGACAACGAGAGGCTGGTCGAGGTCGAGGGCGAGCAACTCCGACAGCTGACCATCGGCTTTGGCGAGGCCGGAGAGCGCGGCCAGGTCAATGTCGTGCTGGCCATGCCGCCGCAAGGCACGCCGGTCCGCGCCCTGATCGTGATGCAGAACTTCTGCGGCAACGACGCGGCGGTGAACTGGCGGTTCAAGGCGGTCGTGTCCTTCGCCGCCCCGCCCAAATTCTGCAAGGGACCGATGGGCTTCGCCGCCCACATCATTCTGGGCCGCTACATCAACGGCCCGCCGCTGCGACGGCTGACGGGCCGGGGCTATGCCGTGGCGATGGTCTATGCCGCCGACCTGGTTCCCGACGATGCCCGCACGGCCCCGGCCGGGCTGCGCAAGCTGTACGGACCGGACGCCACGCCAGGCGGGGCCCTGGCGGCCTGGGCCTGGCTGTATTCGGAGCTGGGCGAGGTGCTGACCCGGGAGCCGCAGCTCGCCGGGACGCCGGTGGTGGCGTGGGGCCACTCCCGCAACGGCAAGGCCGCTCTGCTGGCCGGGGCGATCTATCCCAACATCGCCGGGGTCATCGCCCACCAGTCCGGACGCGGCGGGGCGGCCCTGACCCGCGGCACGGTCGGCGAGACCGTGGCCCAGATCACCGGCGAGTATCCCTACTGGTTCACGCCGAAATACGCGACTTTCGCCGGACGCGAGGCCGCCATTCCGGTGGACCAGCACCAGCTGCTGGCCCTGGCCGCGCCCAAGCCGGTGCTGCTGGGGTCCGGCGACCGCGACCGCTGGGGTGATCCGTCCGGCAGTTTCCGGGCCCTGCAGGGCGCCTGGCCGATCTATCGCCTCTACGGCGTGCCACCCCTGACCCAGACGAAGCTGGCCAAGCCCGACCTGACCGGCCCCCTGGCGTCCTTCATGCGGCCCGGCACCCACGGGGTGACCACCGCCGACTGGGAGACCTTTCTGGCCTTCCTCGACATCCACTTTCCGCCGCCGAAAGCTTGACGGGTCGCGGCGTTGGTCGCCGAATAGGCGCCGAGAGTCCGCGCAGACGGACCCCGGAGGACGCCCCATGCCCTACGTTGAAGGCCAGACGGTTCACGACGCCGATTCCCATGTGATGGAGCTGCCTGGCACCCTCGAACGCTACGCCGACCCGGCCTGGCGCGAGGCCCTGGCGGCGGCGATCCACAAGAAGGCCCATGAGGGCGACTGGCCGGACAAGGCCCGCGCCCTGCACCGGGATCCCGAATTCCGCGCCGGCCAAGCCGAGAACCTCTTGCTGCGCAAGAACTACCAGGCCCTGGGCGCCTTCGACCGCGAGGACCGGCCGCTGACGGTCGATCTGCTCGGCTTCGCCAGCCAGCTGGTGTTCACCACCGCGGGCCTCAGCCTGTTCGACCTCGAACACGGCGACGACCCCGCCCTGGCCGTCGAGGCCGCCCGCGCCCACAACCGGATGATGGTCGACTACTGCGCCGTCGATCGCCGTCTGCTGCCCACCGGCTATGTGCCGCTGGTCGACCGGGCCCGCGCCGTGGAGGTGGCCCGCGAGGCCATCGACATGGGCTGCAAGGGGCTGATGATCCCCTCGCGCTGTCCGAAACATCACGCGCACAGCCACGCCGACTTCGATCCGCTCTGGGCCCTGGCCCAGGCGGCGGGCCTGCCGATCCTGTTCCACGTCGGCGGCGAGCAGAAGCTCGACCCGGCCCATTTCAACAACGGCGGCCCACAAGTGCTCGATTTCCATGGCGGGGCCGAGAACTTCACCTCGGTCAGCTTCATGGCTATCCCCGTCTCCATCTGGCAGACCCTGCCGGTGCTGGTGTTCGACGGCGTGTTCGACCGCTTCCCCGACCTGAAGTTCGGAGCCATAGAGCTGGGCGCCGGCTGGCTGCCCAGCCTGATGCAGTTCATGGATTCGGGCGCCCTGGCCTTCCACAGGGAGGAGCGCATCCAGCGCCTGTCGGCCAAACCCAGCGAGATCCTCAAGCGGCAGTTCTTCGCCACCCCCTATCCGCACGAGAACGTCGGCTGGATCATCGGCAACGTCGGCGAGGACATGTGCCTGTTCTCGTCCGATTTCCCGCACGTGGAAGGCGGCCGCAACCCGCTGAAACGGTTCAATGAATCGCTGGAAGGCGTCTCCGCCGCCGGCCGTCGCAAGTTCTTCCGCGACAACTTCATCACCCTGATGGGCGCGGGACTGGCGGCCGACCTGCACGACATCCCGGGGCTGGCGGCGGCGTAGAGCGTCAGCCCTCCTTCGCCGAGGCTTCGGAGGGCATCCTGCTTCGAATGAAGGGCCGGGGATTCATCCTGCGAAGCCCGTAGGGCGAAGCAGGATGGCGGAGACGGTGGGATTCGAACCCACGGTACCCTTTTGGGGTACGCTCATTTAGCAAACGAGTCCCTTCGGCCACTCGGGCACGTCTCCATCCCGCTTTCGCGGGAGGCCTCTCATATCCAAGCGTCGCGGACTTCGCAACGACGCTCGCGCGGCTTTGACCATGCGTTTGAATGAACGCCGTTAACCGGACGCTCAGGCGCGGGTGAGAGATTGGCGGGGATGGCGCCCCTCGCAGTCCCGCGCGAAGACCCGACACCCCCGGCCCCGGAAGCCTGGGCCGACGGCCTGCGCGCCCTGCACCGGGTGCTGGAGGAACAGTTCGGGGCGGACGCCGACACCCCGCCGCCGGCCGACCCGAAGGACCGTCGCGGCCCCTTCCGTCCCAACCGCCTGACCCCGGTGCGTTCGCGGCTCGAGCTGCGCCATGTCAGCCGCACTTTCCGCCGGATTGACGCGGCGGTGATCCTGCTGGCCTCGGCCGTCGCGGCCCAGATGCTGGCGGTCGACGGCGTGATGCAGTTGACCCTCGGCCAGATCCTGCCGCTGGCGTTCAGCGCCGGGGTGCTGCTGTGGGGGCTGCGGGCGCTGGATGTCTACGCCTTCTCGATCAGCGAGGGCCTCGGCCGGCACTTCCTGCGCATCTGCGCCGCCTTCAGCCTGGCCGGCCTGCCGCTGGCGGCGCTCGACCTGTTCCGACCGTGGCTGGGCGCGCCGATCCCGGTCTGGTTCACCGCCACCGCCGCGGTCCTGCTGCTGATGCATGGCCTGTGGTGGTCGATCGTCAGCCGGTGGCGGCGCGAGAGCAAGCTGACTCCGAACATCGTCATCGTCGGCGCCACCAGCGCGGCGAGGAGCCTGATCGAGACCGCCCTGGCCACTCGCGAGGTGGCGGTGCTGGGCGTGTTCGACGACCGCCTCGGTCGGGCGCCCAGGCAGATCGCCGGCGTGCCGGTGCTGGGCGACACCGCCGACCTGCTCGGCCACAAGATCATGCCCTACGTCGATCGCATCGTGATCGCGGTCGATCCCTCGGCCCAGCCCCGCATCCGCCAGCTGATCGACCGGCTGCGGGTGCTGCCCAACGACGTCAGCCTGGTGATCGACCAGGCCGGCGACGGCGGTCGCCAACGGACCCTGTCGCACATCGCCAACGCCCAGCTGGCCCAGGTCTCGGGCGAGCCCGCCGACATCCATCGCGCCGGCGTCAAGCGGGTGCAGGATCTGGTGGTCGGCGCCACCGCCCTGCTGCTGGGCTGGCCGATCATGGCCGCCGTGGCCGTGGCGATCAAACTGGACAGCCCCGGCCCGATCTTCTTCCGCCAGCGCCGCCACGGATTCAACAACGAGGAGATCCTGGTCTGGAAGTTCCGCTCCATGCGCGCCGAGGCGGCCGATTTCGCCGCCGTGCAGCAGGTGCGGGCCGGCGACGACCGGGTGACCAGGGTCGGCCGGTTCATCCGCAAAACCAGCCTCGACGAGCTGCCGCAGCTGTTCAACGTGATGGCCGGCGAGATGAGCCTGGTCGGTCCCCGTCCCCATGCCGTGGGCATGAAGACCGGCCAGACCGAATCCGCCCGCCTGGTCGCCGAGTACGCCCATCGCCATCGCATGAAGCCGGGCATGACCGGCTGGGCCGCCATCCATGGCTCGCGCGGCCCGGTGGACACGCCCGAACTGGTCCGCACCCGCGTGGCCCTGGATATCGAATACATCGAGCGCCAGTCCTTCTGGCTCGACATGTACATCATGGCCATGACCATCCCCTGCCTGCTCGGGGACCGGGATTCGGTGCGCTAGGCCGATGTTCCGCCGCGGCCTGATCGGCTACCTGCCCGCAAACATCGTCCAGGGTCTGGTCGGCCTGCTGACCATCGTGGTCTTCACCCGCCTGCTGACTCCGGCCCAGTACGGCGGCTACGCCCTGGCCCTGTCGGTCATGACCCTGGCCCACACCTCGATCTTCACCTGGGTCGAGGCGGCGCTGGCGCGGTTCCAGGCCCGGTCAGTGGAACGGGGCGACACGCACCACCATCTGGCCACCCTGATGCGCGCCTTTGTCGTGCTGGCCGTCGCCTTCCCTGCTCTGGCCGGTGTCGCCGTCTGGCTGGCCCCGATCAGCGGGCCTCTGAAGCTGGCGGTCGGCGTGGGCCTGTCCTCGATCGTCTTCCGTAGCCTGATCCGCCTCGTCCAGGAGCGCCGACGCGCTGACGGCGAGGTGATGGCCGCCTCGGCGCTGGACATGAGCCTGACCGCCGGCGGCTTCGCCATCGGCGTGCTGGCCATCACCCTGGGCGCCGGCGCCGCGGGGCCGATGATCGGCATGGGCGCGATCGCGGTGATCTGTCTGGCCTTCACCCTGCGCAAGGAACTGACCCTGGCCCGCGAAGGCCGGTTCGAGAGCGAACGCCTGGCCGACTACGCCAAATATGGCGTGCCCGTTTCCCTGTCGCTGATCCTGTCGCTGGTCATCGCCACCACCGACCGCTTCCTGCTGGCGGCCTTCCTCGATGAGAGCGCGGTCGGCGTCTATCACGCCGGCTACACGCTCGCGAACCGCACCCTGGACGTGATGTTCGTCTGGCTGGGCATGGCCGGCGGCCCGGCGATGGTCGCGGCGCTGGAACGCGGCGGCCGCGCGGCCCTGGCCGAAACCGCTCGCGAGCAGGCCTCGTTCATGATCCTGCTGACCCTGCCCGCCGCCGTGGGCGTGGCCCTGGTGGCCGGTCCGCTGGCGCAGTTGATGGTCGGCGGGGCCTTGTCGGAGGGCGCCGCGCACGTCACGCCCTGGGTAGCCTTCGGGGCCTTCTTCTCGGGGCTGACGACCTACTATTTCCACCAGGCCTTCACGCTTGGCCGCAAAACCCACCTGCTGTTCGCGGCGATGATCATCCCGGCGGCGGCCAACCTGCTGCTGAACCTGCTGCTGATCCCGCGGTTCGGCATCGCCGGAGCCATGTGGTCGACGGCGGCCAGCTACGCCGTCGGCGCGGCCATGTCTTGGCTGCTGGGCCGGCGGTCGATGCCCCTGCCCCTGCCGCTGGACGTCATCTGGCGCGCCGGCCTGGCCTGCGCCGCCATGGCGCTGGTCGTGACACAGATTCCGGCGGTCGGCGGCCTGCTCGAACTGGCGCTCAAGGCCAGTGTCGGCGGCCTGGTCTATGGGCTGGTCGTGCTGACCCTGGACGCCGGCGGCCTGCGCAGCCGGGGACGCGACATCCTGCACGACCTGCGCGCCCGGAGGGCCGCCGCATGACCGCCCGGCCGACCGAATGGATCACCGACAACGCCGCCTGGGCCGGCGCGAGGCCGCGCCTCTCGGTGCTGATCCCCTTCATGCGCGACGATCCCACCGGACTGCTGGCCGCCCTGGACCGGGAGGCCCTGCCGGTCGAGGTTATCGTGCTCGACGACGGATCGGGCGACCCCGCCCTGGCCGCCAAAGTTGGCGAAGCGGTGGAGGCCATGGGCCTGCCCGCCCGGTTCGTGCGGCTGGCGGCCAATGAGGGCCGTGCGAAGGGTCGCAACCGGCTGACCCGCCACGCCCGGGCGGACCGCTTCCTGTTCATCGACGCCGACATGCTGCCGGACACCGGCCATTTCCTGGCCGACTGGCTGGCGCTGATCGACGCGCGTGACCCGGCGGCGGCTTTCGGCGGCTTCTCGCTGGATCAGACCCCGC
>JACRBD010000199.1 GCA_016234625.1 Caulobacterales bacterium
CTCGTCGAGCGGTGCTTCTCAAAGCTCAAGCATAGCCGCAGACTGGCCACCCGATACGACAAGACCGCGGACAGCTATATCGGCTTCGTTCTTGTCGCTTCCATCCGCCTCTGGGTAAGTCACTTTATCAACAGAACCTAGCTGGAACATGTCAAGAGCTTCTTGGGCCGCGTCCCCTTCGTCGAATCCCGAGAGACTACCGGAGCTACGTCGACTGAAGCTTCCTGCCAGGATCGTCATCCTGAATCGGCCGCCAACTATTTCGATAACCGCGACGCGTTTTCCATGCACAAGAAACGGGGACAGTCACTCTTTATTGTTAAACGACAAATCGAATATCGATAAAGAGTGACTGTCCCCCTTTCGGCGTCCCCCTTTCGGAAACGGGGACAGGGCGGTTCGCCGGTCCCTCTTGAGCGCGAACGCCGCGCCGCCTATCAGCCTTGTAGCATCAAGGAGCGGGCATGGACGGCGGCAACGAAATCCAGAACGGGCCGAGGCTGGTCACCGAGGGCCCATGGGCCGGCTGGCGGACCTGGAGCGGCGATCCGTTCGAGACCCAGTCCGGGCCCTACTATTTTCGCGAGGAGGATGGCGGCATCCGCTGCGCCTTCCGGGCCGAGCGCAAGCATATGAACGGCGGCGGCTTCATGCACGGCGGCTGCCAGCTGACGTTCGCCGACTTCGCGCTGTTCGCCCTGGCCGACGCGCACCTGAAGGACAGCCACGCCGTCACCGTCAGCCTCAACGGCGAATTCGTCGGCACGGCGCATGAAGGCGACCTGATCGAGGCCACCGGCGAGGTGATCAAGGCGGGCAAGTCGATGATCTTCGTCCGCGGGGTGATCGCCACCGGCGGCAATCCAATGATGAGCTTCTCGGGAGTCATCAAGAAGGTCGCAAGAAGGCTCTGACATGGCCCTGGTCGACGCCACGCCGCAGGACATCCCGGCGATCATGGCGATCGAGCGGGACCCCGCCTACTAGCTGTTCATCGGCAACTTCCCGGCCGACGAACATGCCGCCCGCCTGGCGTCCGACAACGACCACTATTTCGTCTGGCGCGAGGACGGCCGGGTGCGGGCCTTCGCCATCCTGTCGAAGCTCGCCGAGCCGCATGGCGTGGTGCTGCTCAAGCGCCTGGGCGCGGCCGAAACCGACACCGGCCTGAGCCGCCGGATGATGCCCCTGCTGATCGACCGCGTGTTCGAACAGTTCGGCGCCAACCGCTTCGAGCTCGACGTGGCCGTGCTCAATCCGCGCGCCACCCACGTCTATCGGCGGGAGGGTTTCGTTCAGGAAGGCACGGTGCGCGAGGTCTACCGCCACTGGGACGGCGCCTACCATTCCTCCCACCTGTTTTCGATGCTTAGGCGCGAGTGGGAAGCGCTGCCGAGGCGGGCCGTGAAATCTTCGTAAGACGTCGCGGCGGCGTCTTGCAACGCGGACCGTCATCACCATTTCCCGATCCCGAGGGAATGGACATGAAGAACCTGATCGTTATCGCTTTCGCCTGCGCCAGCCTTGCCGACGCCCTGTGGCTGACCGCCAACACCCAGACCGCGCACGGCCTCTACGCCACCACGTCGGCGTCCGCCCCCGCCTAGGGCGCCACCACCACCTTGATCGACTCCACCTGGCGCACGCCGCGGTCCGGCCGGGCGTCGGCGTCGATGACCAGCCGCAGCGAGCCTTCTTCGGGCTTCAGCGGGCCGGTCTTCATACGGTCGACGAGGATGATCGGCGCGTCGCGGAAGCTGGGGTCGGTCTCGGCGATCGACAACACGGCGCGGTAGCCGTCCGCGCCCGTCACCACGATGAAGGCCTGCATCGGCTTGCCGTGCAGGCGCGGGCCCTGCGGCACGCCGGCCTCGCGCAGGATCGCCGACAGGCTGGCGCCGACGTAGACCGCCTTGCTGCCCAGCTTCGCCTCCGCCTGTGGCAACGCTGCCAGGGCTTCGGGGGTGAAGGTGGTCACCCGCCCCTCGGCGTTGGTCACGGTCAGCGACTGGGCCAAGGCCGCCACCGGGGCCAGGACCAGCGCGGCGGCGACGATCAGGGCCCGGATCACGCAGCCACCGTCCCGGCCAGGGCCGCCGGCCGGGCCATCATGGCGGCGTACCAGCGGGTCGCGTTGGTCATCTCCTCCGGGATGCGGAATTTGGCCATCCGCGAGAAGTCGATCGCCGTGGCGGCGAGGATGTCGGCCATGGTGATCCGGTCGCCGGCGATGAAGTCGCTCTCGGCCAGCCGGCGGTCGAAGAACTTCACCGTCCGGGTCGCCCCGGCGCGGTTGCTCTCGGCGATCTCGGGAATCTGCTTTTCCAGCGCGGCCAGCGCCGGATGGCTGTGGAGCACGGTCATCATCAGCGGCGTGGCCAGCATCATCTCGGTGCGGCGGCACCACATCTCGATGATCGCCACCTCCTTGGCATCGCGGCCGAACATGTTGGGTTCGGGAAAGACGCTCTCCAGATAGCGGCAGATGGCGACGGACTCGGTGATCGCCGTGCCGTCGTCCATCTCCAGCATCGGCACATTGGCCAGACCCGCCTTGGTCAGATACTCCGGCTGGCGGTGCTCGCCGTTGAAGATGCTGACGTCGATGATCTCGACCTGGTCCTCGGCGCCCTTCTCGGCCAGGAACCAGCGCACCCGCCGGGGATTGGGCGCTCTCAGGCTGTCATAGAGTTTCATGATGGTCTTCCCGTCGTTCCGACAGCCGCCGAACAGCGCCGCCGGCATCAGCCCGACCAGCGAGGCGGTCAGGCAGGTGGCCAGGAAACCGGCCAGCATGGCCTTCCAGACCATGGCCATCACCTCGGCCCGCCGCGTCGGCACCAGCACGCTGTAGCCGGCGACATTGATGCCCACCGAGGCGACGTTGGCGAAGCCGCACAGGGCGTAGGTCATGATCATCCGGCTGCGTTCGCTGAGCGCCTCGGCCGGCAGTTCGCTCATCCTGATGAAGGCGGTGAACTCGGTCAGCACCAGCTTGGTGCCCAGCAGCAGGCCGCCGGTCGGCGCCTCGCTCCACGGCAGGCCGAGGGCGTAGGCGACGGGAGCGAACACCGCGCCCAGGCCCCGCGCGATGCTCATCGGCTCGCCCCACAGCGTCGGCATGGCGGCCAGGATCAGGTCGGCCATGGCGATCAGGGCGACGAACACGATCAGGGTCGCGCCGACGTTCAGGACGATGGTCAGGCCGTCGCCGGTGCCCTTGATCAGGGCGTCGACCGAGCTGTCGTAGCGCTTGTCCTCGGCCTCCATCAGGCTGTCCTCCGCCTCGGCGGGGTCGGCCGGAATGAGGATGCGGGCGAGCAGCACGCCAGCCGGGGCGGAGATGATCGAGGCCGTCAGCACATGGGCCGCGGCGTCGGGCAGAACGCCCTTCAGGATCGTCGCATAGGCCACCATGGTCGAGCCGCTGACGCAGGCCATGCCCACCGAGATCAGCATGAACAGCTCCGACCGCGACAGCCGGTCGAGGTAGGCGCGGATGAAGATCGGCCCCTCGACCTGGCCCATGAAGATGGTCGCGGCGGTGGCCAGGCCGATCGGGCCGCGCAGGCCCAGGGTCTTCTGGAACAGGAAGCCGAAGCCCTGGGTGATCCACTTGAGGATCTTCCAGTGCCACAGCAGGGCCGACAGGGCGCAGACCACCAGGATCACCGGCATGACCTGGAATGCGAAGATGAACACCCCTCCCGGGCCCGTGACCTGGAACGGCTGATCGCCGCCGGCGAGGAAGCCGAACACGAAGCTGGTTCCCGCGCGGGTGGCGGTCCCCAGGCCTTCGACGGCGCTGCTGGCGCCATGCAGCACCGCCTGGACGCCGGCGCTCAGCCAGTAGAGCGGATTGTAGGCGTTCTGCGCCGCGTCCAGACGCGGCAGGCCGAACAGCAGCAGCACCAGCCCCACCTGGATGACCAGCGAGCCGATCGCCAGCTTGAGCGGGACGCGCATGCGGTTCTCGGACAGGACCCAGCACAGGCCGAGGACGAAGACGACCCCGATCAGGCTCTGGGCGTTGGCGGGCTGGAACATGGACTTCCCCTCAAACCGCGAGTCCCCTGCCCGCGCCGTCGCGCCGATTGACTACGAAGGCGGGCGGACGCGCAAGGGCCGGGCGTTCTGCCCGACCCCACGGCAGGCTCAGGCCGCCAGGGAGGTCGTCGTGGAGGCGCTGTCGGCGGTCAGTTGCTCGATCAGTTTCGCCAGCAGGTCCGAGGCCTCGGTCGAGAAGCCGGACTGGACCTCGTCCGTCGCCTGCAGCGAGGCGAGCAGCTCGGCCATGCTGACCTTGCCGTCGCCGTCGGTGTCGAGCGGATCGGACGGGCTGGCCGCCTCGTCGTTGGCGACTTCGGTCCGTCCGCCACGGCCGGGAGGCGGCGGTGGCGCGGCCGACTTGAACTCGTCCAGCGACAGCACGCCGTCACCGTCCGCGTCGGCCCTGGACACCAGGTCCGAGGCCATGGAGGTCGCGTCGCCCGAGCGGCCCGGCGGGCCGTGGGCGGCCATGTCGGTGGCCAGTTCGTCGGCGGTCAGCAGACCGTCGCCGTCGGAATCGGCGTTCGAGAAGATCTCGGACGACCGGTCTTCCTGCAGGGACAACAAGGCCCCCATTGTTGCGGCGGTGAAATTCTCGCCGCCTCCGCCCCCGCCCCGCATGGCGTGCGCGGGACCGGATTTGCCGGGTGGCGGCATGTTCTGCCCAATGGACAGGAACTCGTCCGATGAAAGCTGGCCGTCGGCATTGACGTCAGCCTTGGCGAACATCGCCTGCTGCAGCTGCTGCAGCAGGGATGAACCGCCTGTAGCGATGGAGGTCATGGAAAGTCTCCAGGCGAGGAGACGCCGTCACTAGCCCGTGCCCGGCGCCGCTCCGGACCGTTCCGGAGCGATCAGCGCACAGCGAGAATCGGGCCCTGTGTCCGTCCGGAGACAAACGTGGCTACTTCCCGACCAACTCCTTAACGAGCGCGTCGCGGCCGTAGACCTTCAGCAGGGCCTCGGTGATCGCGGCGGTGGAGACGACCACCGTGCGATTGGCGGTCCCCTCGTAGCCGTAGGCCCCGGCGATGCTGTGGATGTTGCCGTCGAACGCCGCGCCGATCACCTCGCCCCGGGCGTTGATCACCGGCGAGCCGGAGTTGCCGCCGATGATGTCGTTGGTGGTGACGAAGTTGTAGACCATGTCCGGGTCCAGCCTGCTCCGAGCCTCGACCCACCGCGGCGCGAGAGCGTAGGGCGCGGCGCCTGTGGCCCGGGCGTAGAGACCGCCGAAGGTGGTGAAAGGCGTCACCTCCTGGCCGCGCCAGGACCAGCCGGCGACCTTGCCGAACGACAGACGCAGGGTGAAGGTGGCGTCCGGATAGACCGTGTCGCCGTAGACCGCGAACCGGGCCTGGGCGACGCGCTCGGCGGCCCGTTCCGTGGGACCGGTGACCTCGGTCTCCCAGGTCTTGCGAGCGGCGCGGGCCAGCGGGTCCAGGCGGAGGACGAACTGGATCAAGGGGTCGTCGGAGGCCTTGATCGCCTCGGCGCCCCCCTCCCACAGGGCCTTGCGCACGGCCGGATCGCCCAGCTTCGTGTCGGCGACCAGCCGGGCGGCCAGGGCTTCCGGGCTCTCCTTGCCCAGCACGATGTCGAGGGTCGCCCGGTCGGTTCCGAGATATTCGCGGGTCTTCAGCAGCCAGAATTCGAGGTTCAGCTGCTCCAGCTCCGGCTCCAGCTTGCCGACTGCCAGCATCCGCCGCTCGATCACGAGCAGGCGGCTGTCGGCGTATTCGGCCAGCCGGTCGGCCGAAGCCTTGGGCCGCTCCTCGGCGGCCCGGACCAGGGCGCGGGCGTAGTCGAACAGCTTCGAGCCGCGGCCGGCCTCCGCTTCAAGCTGCCGATAGGGCATCCAGTCGCGGGCATAGGCGGTCTGGATCGCCTCGATTTCGCTCCAGGGATCGCCGATCCGGGCGGCCAGGGCGGGGTCCGCGGCCACGGCGGCGCGCAGCTGCGCCTCGGCCTTGCGTTTGGCGGCCATGAAGGCGGCGTTGTTCAGCGCCAGCTGGCGACCGTAGGCGACCTTGAAGCCATTCTCGTTGCTGAAGATGGCGTCGGCGACCTGGCGCTGGGCGTCGGGGCTCCGGCGGCCGAACTCGATCAACCGGCCGCGCAGCTCGGCCCGCTGCAGCTGGCCGATCGGCACGGAGAGGTCGCGGGCGGTCTCAAGCTGAGCGACGGTCAGCAGCCGCTCGGTGGAGCCGGGATTGCCCGAGACGAAGGTCGCCTCCCCGGCCCTGGGCGCCGCCGGATTCCACTTGAGGAACACCGGCGTCTTCACCGGCTTGCCGTGCTCGTAGAGCCGCAGGAAGGCCGAATCCATGTCGTAGCGGGGGAAGTTGAAATTGTCCGGATCACCCCCGAAGAAGGCCGTGGCGAACTCGGGCGCGAACACCAGCCTAAGGTCGGTGTAGCGGCGGTAGCGGTAGACCACGTACCGACCGCCCCTATAGAGGCTGATCGCCTGGCAACGAGCGTTCACGCGCAGACGACAGGCCACGTCCTCGGCGGCGGTTATCGCCGCGTCGCGAGCGGCGCCGAAGTCCTTGCCGGTCTTGCCGGCCGTGGCGGCGTTGATCTGGGCGGTGATGTCGGTGGTGGCGACCAGCACCTCGCCGGTCATGCCGGGGCAGGTGCGCTCCTCCTCCCGCGCGGCGGTCAGGAAGCCGTCCTTCAGGTGGTCGGTCTTGTCGTCCGACAGAGCCGTCAGGCAGCTGACGACGCAGTGGTTGTTGGTCAGGACCAGTCCGTCCCGCGAGACCACCGAGGCCGAGCAGCCCGGAATCCGCACCGAGGCGGCCCGGACCCGGTCGAGCCAGGCCTGGTCGACCTTCACCCCGTGGATTTCCTGCACCCGCGCGGCCGGGAACCCGTCGAAGGTCCACATTCCCTCGTCGGCGCCGGCCGAGGCGGCGAGCGCCAGGCCGACGGCGAGCACGGCGCCGGTCAGAAGAACGCGGTTCATTGAAATCCCTGCGAAAAAGGGGAATGAAATGGTCGAAAGACTGCGGCAATAGCGCGCGAACCCCCGCCTGACCAGCCTTCGGCGCAAGCCCTTACCCCGATTTAACTTGGCGGCGGATGAACTCCCGTTACAGAACCGAACAGCGTTCGAGGTCGGGCGGTCGGGGAGTTGTATTCGTCATGTCGCTGGCCCTGGCCACGCTGATCTATGAGTGGCGGCGGTACATGGCGGCGGTCATGGCGCTGGCCCTGTCGGGTCTGCTCGTGCTGGCCATGACCGGGGTGTTCATCGGCATCGGCCAGAGCTTCACCGCCCAGACCGAGCGCTCCAGCGCCGACATCATGGTCATGCGCCCGGGCGTCACAAACATGATGAGCGGCCCCTCGGGCGTGCCCCGCCGCTTCATCCCGCTGGTCTACAACCACCCCGAGGTCGTCGAGGTTCTGCCCTTCGACAATGCCGCCGGCACCTTCCAGTCGCTGGAGACCTTCGACCCCACCCTGAGCCAGGCCGAACGGGCCGCCCAGAAGGGACCGAAGCAGAAGTTCGTCATGACCAGCATCATCGACACCGCGCCCGGTTCGGTGACGATCCCGACGGACTATTCGGAGGAGTTGGTCGACGCCCTGCGCCAGCCGTTCACGATCGCCGTCGATGAGACCTCCCTGCCGACCCTTGGGGTCAAGCTCGGCGACAAGGCGATCTACAACGGCCAGACCGTGACCATCGTCGGCATCCTGCGCGGCTATCCCAACATGATGCAGCCGACCATCGTCATGTCGCGCGACTCCCTGCGCCTGCTGGGCCAGGCCGACACCGGCGCCCGGGTCGGCCCGCTGATGGTCAAGGTCCGCGACCCGTCCCGCACGCAACAGGTCGCCACCGAGCTGAACCAGATGGGGAAGGGCCAGTGGAAGGCCTGGACCCGCCAGCAGCTGGCCGAAGCGAACGCCGGGGCGATGTTCGAGGAAGGCATCCTGGTGATCATCATCGGCGGCTGCGTGGTGCTGGGCATCATCATCGGGGTGGCCATCACCTGGCAGACCCTGCGCGGGGCGATCATGGCCAACATCAAGGAATTCGCCTCCCTGCGCGCCCTCGGCGTCAGCATGGCCTCGTTGCGGCGGATCGTGGTCGAGCTCAGCTTCTGGGTCGGCTGCGTCGGAGTCGCCGCCGCAATCGGCCTGACCTGGCTGGTCAAGCTGTTCGCCGCAGCCAACGCCGTGGTCATCGGCCTGCCGGTCTCGCTGCTGATAATTGTCGGGGTCGGCCTGATCCTGATCGCCGTCGGATCAGGCATGCTGTCGCTTGGCGTGCTCAAGAACAGTCAGCCTGCGGACCTGCTGCGATGAGCGCCCACACCAAGGTCCACGGCAAGCACGGCGACTTCGCCATCGAGGCCAAGGCGCTGGTCAAGCGCTTCAAGTCGGCCAAGACGTTCATCGAGGTGCTCAAGCACGTCGATTTCGACGCCCGCCACGGCGACCTGACTATGGTCATGGGCCCATCCGGGTCGGGAAAGTCGACCCTGATCGCAGCCCTGTCGGGCCTGCTGCGGCCGGAAGAAGGCCGGGTCGACGTGCTCGATGTCGATGATCTGTGGAAGCTGCCTCCCGGCAAGATCGACCGGTTCCGGCTCGACCACTGCGGCTTCATTTTCCAGGGCTTCAACCTGTTCCCCGCCCTGACGGCGCTGCAGCAGGTGACCACGGTGCTCAAATACCAGGGCCTGTCGCCGGCCCAGGCCCGCAAGAGGGCCATCGAGGCCCTCGAAGAGGTCGGGCTCGGCCCGCGCCTGCACCAACGCCCGTCCGAGCTTTCCGGCGGCGAGAAGCAGCGGGTGGCCATCGCCCGCGCCCTGGCCAAGGACCCCAAGATCCGGTTCGCCGACGAGCCGACCTCGGCCCTCGACGGCGAGAACGGCCAGGTGGTCATCGGCCTGCTGCGCCGGGCGGCCACCCAGCATGGGGCCGCGGTGATCTGCGTGACCCACGACCCGCGCCTGGAAGCCTGGGCGGACCGGGTGATCAAGCTCGAAGACGGCACGATCATCGATGATCAGCGCCGCGTTCCCAACCCTGACGCCTCGCTGGCGCAGCACTGAACGATCCTAAAAGGACCGACCCCGATGCCCGCAATCCTGAAGAACAAATGGCTGTGGATCGCCCTGGTGCTGCTGATCCTGGTCGGCGGCGGCTGGACGATGATGTCCAGGGCCAAGGCCGCAAAAGCCGCTGAAGCCGAGAAGGCCGCCGCAACCAAGGTCGAGAGCCCCTATGCGGCCATCGCCAACGCCAAGATCGACATCGAGGGCGGCATCATCCAGGTCGCCGCCCGCCGCGGCGGCGTGGTCAAGGCGGTCTTCGTCCAGGAGGGCGACCGCGTCGTCGCCGGCCAGGTTCTGGCCCGCCAGGAAGATGATGAAGCCCGGCTGGGCGTCGCGCGGGCTCGCGCCCAGATGTTGCAGGCGCAGGCCCAGATTCCCGTTATGCAGGTCAAGCTGGACACCGCTCGCCGGGAGCTCGGTCGCCTGCAGGGGCTGGTCGAGGGCAACTTCGTCGCCCGCCAGCGCATGGACCAGCAGCGCGACGCCATCCGCGACTGGGAAGCCCAGATCAACGCCCAGCGCGCCGCCGTCGCCACCGCCCAGGCCGCTCTGCGCGAGGCGGAGTACAATCTTGAGCTTACGGTGATCCGCGCGCCGACCAACGGCCGCGTCGCCCGCCGCTACGCAAACCCCGGCGCCGGCGCCTCGACCCTCAACGTCTCGACCATGTTCGACCTGGAACCCGACGCCCCGCGCATCGCCCGGGCGGAAATCGTCGAAAGCGACCTGCCCAACGTCCGGGTCGGTCAGCAGGTCGAGATCCAGCCGGAGGGCGATCCGTCCAAGGTCTATGTCGGGGCGGTTCTGCGCCGCGCGGCGGTGTTCGGCGCCCGCAAGCTGGCCTCCGACGACCCCTCGCAACGGTCGGACGAGCGGGTGGTCGAGGTGGTGGTCACCGCCGAGGGCGCGCCGCTGCTGATCGGCCAGCGCGTGCTGGTGAAGTTCATGAAGCCCGGCAAGGTCGCCGGCGCCCAGAAGGTGGTCACGCGCGGCGTGCCGGCCGCCCGGGCGAGGAAGAGGCCGGAAACCGCGGCGCAATAGCTGGCGCCGCGCCGCCAGCGTCGTTCAGGGGGCGCGGCCGACCCCGTCACCGTGGCGCGAGGAAACCGAACAGGTTGTAGGCCAGGGCGGTCAGGGCGCCGGAAAGTCCGCCGAACACTACCGCGGCGGCGAGTCCAAGCCCCAGCGCCGCCGTGGAATCGGTCGGCGCGCTGGTGAACAGGGCCACGAACATGTGCGTCGCCGGAATGGTCAGGACAACGCCAGCCACCCAGCAGAGGATGAAGTTCAGGGCCAGGACGATAACCCCCGTCGCGGTGCAACGCAGGACGCCGATACGGGTTGACGCGGTCACAGGCATTTCGATGGCAGCCATGGGTCTGTCTCCGGTTGGCCCGCTCAGCCTGTGCCCAATCCGACCCGTCGCATTGATCGAGATCAACGGAATTGAAATACCCCTGTAGGGCATATTGAAGTGGCATGGTCACCACGTGGCATCTTCTGCAGCAGGCCCACGAAGTCCGCTGTGATCCACGATCAGAAGCCCAAGCTGCTGAATCGCCTCAGCCGCATCGAGGAGGAATGCCTTAAGAACCACATGGCCTATCGCGTCGAATGCGCCATCGCCTGCCGCGACGCCGACGAACAGCGCCGCAAGGTCGCCGAGCGATGGAGGGGTCGGGCGCGGCGGAAGCCAGGGCATGGCTTGACGCCTCCCCTGCCGCGCCGCAAAACGCCGCCGAAATCCAAACAGGCGTTCAGCGCAGAGGAACACGCACATGGCCGATATCCGCTTCGACGGGAAAGTCGCGATCGTCACCGGGGCCGGCGGGGGCCTGGGCCGTCAGCACGCGCTGGAGCTGGCGCGGCGCGGCGCGAAGGTGGTGGTCAACGACCTGGGCGGCTCGATGGACGGTTCGGGCGGGTCCTCCGCCGCCGCCGACGCGGTCGTGGCCGAGATCAAGGCCCTGGGCGGCGAGGCCATCGCCAACGGCTCGTCGGTCACCGATGACGCGGGCGTGGCCCACATGATCAAGCAGACCATGGATACGTGGGGCCGGATCGACATCCTGATCGCCAACGCCGGCATCCTGCGGGACAAGTCGTTCTCCAAGATGGAGATCGCCGATTTCGAGCTGGTGCTGAACGTCCACTTGATGGGCACCATGAAGCCGACCAAGGCGGTCTGGGAGATCATGAAGGCCCAGAACTACGGCCGGATCGTCGTGACCACCTCCTCGTCGGGTCTCTACGGCAACTTCGGCCAATCAAACTACGGCGCGGCCAAGCTGGGCATCATCGGCTTCATGAACACCATCAAGCTCGAGGGCCAGAAGAACAACATCCACATCAACGCCATCAGCCCGGTCGCCGCGACGCGCATGACCGAGGGCCTGATGCCGCCGGAAGTGCTCGAGAAGCTGAAGCCCGAGTATGTGACCCCCGGCGTGGTCTTCCTGGCCTCCGACGAAGCCCCCACGGGCGCCATCCTGACCGCCGGCGCGGGCGCCTTCGCCCTGTCGAAGATCGTCGAGACCGAGGGCGTCTACCTCGGCGAGGGCGGCCTGTCGGTCGAGGAGGTCCGCGACAACTGGGCGAAGATCACCGACGACAGCCAGGCCAAGGCCTATTTCGCCGGCGGCGAGCAGGGCCAGAAGTTCTTCCGCAAGATGGCGGGCGGCTGATTGCTGCGGGGACATGTACCGAAGGTACGTGTCCCCTAATCGTTGCCAATCCGGAATTAGGGGACACGTACCTTCGGTACATGTCCCCCGCCCTCTGACCGAATTCGTTTGCCCTTCCCCAAGGGCATGGCTTGATCCTCCCCGCAGGACCGTCAGAGTCTTCGGGAGCGAGCGCCATGACCACCAAATCCGCCGGGGAGCGAATCCCCGGCTGGACCATCGCCGCCTTCGCCATGGCCACCGTGCCGGTGGGCGCGCTGACCACGCCGCTGCTGGTCCACCTGCCGCCGCACTACGCGGGCCTGCTGGGTCTGCCGCTCGCCGCGGTCGGCGGGATCTTCTTCCTGGTCAAGGTGATGGCCATCTTCTTCGACCCGGCGGTCGGTCTGTTCATGGACCGCACCCGGACCCGGGTCGGCCGCTACAGGTTCTGGCTGCTGGTCGCCGCACCGGTGCTGATGGCCGGGGTCTGGATGCTGTTCCGGGCCGAGGCCGGGGTTGGCAAGAACTTCCTGCTGCTCTGGCTGATCGTGCTCTACATCGGTTTCTCGCTGCTGGTCCTGTCCCAGTCGGCCTGGGGCGCGGTGCTGGCGACCAGCTACAACGAACGCTCGCGGGTCTACGCCTGGGCCCATGTCAGCGGCACGGTCGGCACCATCGCGGTCCTGCTGATTCCCTCGCTGCTCAAGCTGCCCGAGTCGTCGGTGGTGCCGATGATGGGGCTGCTGATCGTGGCCTCGATTCCGGTCACCACCCTGATCGTCGCCTTCGGCGTGCCCGAGCCCGTTGTCCCGCGCCGGGCGGACACGGACGTCCTGTCGTTCCGTGACCTGCCGGCCCTGGCCTTCCGCCCGACCATGGGCCGGCTGCTGGCCGCCGATCTGCTGTTCACCTTCGGGCCGGCGATCACCTCGCCGCTGTATCTGTTCTTCATGCGCCAGGCGCGCGGCTACAGCCTGACCGAAGCCAATCTGATGCTTCTGATCTTCATCGTGGCGGCGATCTTCTCCTCGCCGCTGTGGGCGCTGGCGGCCAACCGCTGGGGCAAGCACCGCACCCTGATGACGGCGGCGGCGGCCTATTCCGTCGCCCAGGCGGTGATCTTCTTTATTCCCGCCAACACCTTCTGGCTGATGGCCCCGGCCATGTTCATGGCCGGCGGCATCCTGGCCGCGCTGGGCTTCCTGATCCGCACCATGGTCGCCGATGTCGGCGACGAGATCCGGCATGAAACGGGCAAGGACCGGGTCGGCCTGCTCTATTCGCTGGTCTCGAGCACGGCCAAGGTCGGCACGGCCTCGGCGGTGCTGGTGACCTTCTGGATTCTCGACCGGGTCGGCTTCAACGCCGCGCCCGGCGCGGTCAACACGGCCTCGGCGATGGGCGGCCTGGAAATGACCTATGCCATCGCCCCGGTGGTGCTGGTCATGGCCGGCGCCTTCGCGGTCCGGGGCTACAGCCTCAGCCGCGAGAAGCACGCCCTGATCCGCGCCGAGCTGGAGGCGCGAGATGCGGAGCTGCAGGCGGGGCCCTCCGCGGCGGAGGCGCTCGCCGCCACGCCGACGCCGGCGACCTAGAGCAGCGCCTTCGCCGCGGCCCTGAAGGCTTCCGCGGCTGCGCTCGTCCCGCCGGAGGCCGTGAGGGGCGCGCCCTCGTCCCCGGCCTGGCGCAGGGCGACCTCGATGGGAATCTCGGCCAGCAGGGGCACGCCCAGCTTGTCCGCCTCGGCCCGCGCGCCGCCCGTGCCGAAGATGGGGATGTGGGCGCCGGTGGTCCGGTCGGCGAAGAAGGCCATGTTCTCGATCACGCCCAGGATCTTCGCCCCGGTCTTCTGGAACATGCCCACCGCCCGGCGGGCGTCGATCAGGGCGATCTCCTGCGGCGTGGAGACGATCACCACCCCGTCGACGGCGAAATTCTCCACCAGGGTCAGGTGGATGTCGCCGGTGCCCGGCGGCATGTCGATGACCAGGATATCCAGCGGCGCCTCGGGCGTGGCCCAGCGCACGTCGTTGACCATCTGGCGCACGGCGGAGGAGGCCATCGGCCCGCGCCAGATCATCGGCGAGCCCTCGTCGACCAGGAAACCGATCGACATCACCGTCACCCCGTGGGCGGTCAGGGGCTGCAACTTGCCGTCGATGAACAGCGGCTCGCCATCGACGCCCATCATCCGCGGGGCCGAGGGGCCATAGACATCCGCGTCCAGCAGCCCGACCCGCTGGCCCAGGGCCGCGAAGGCGCAGGCCAGGTTGACGGCGACGGTCGATTTGCCGACCCCGCCCTTGCCGCTGGCCACGGCGATGACCCGTTTGACGTTCTCCGGCCGTTTGACTTCCTTGCGCGGCTTCAGCTCGGCCTTGGCGTCAGGGGCCACCCGGGCGCCCCGGCGCTGGCGGGTGACGCCCTCGGGCGCCGAGGCGGTCAGCACCACCTGGGCCTTTTCGATTCCCGGCAGGCCGGCCAGCACCTTTTCGGCGGCCTCGCGGACGGGGGCGTAGCGGGCGGCCTCCTCGACCGGAACCTCAAGCATGAAACCGGCGCGGCCCTCGCGCAGGACCAGGCCCTGCACCAGTCCGGCGGCGGCCAGACCCTTGCCCGACCGGGGGTCGGTGATCTGGTCCAGGGCGCGAAGCGCGGCGTCTTTGTCGGCGGATGTATGAAAGCTCATGTCGGGATAGCTTGCCTTGGCGAGCGCGGCGTCTCATATCCGCTTGACCGCGCCGGCTTGCAAGCCCGCCGACAGACGACGGAAAAGCGACGCACAAAATATGCCCTGGAACGAC
>JACRBD010000201.1 GCA_016234625.1 Caulobacterales bacterium
CCGCCTTCCGCTCACCGGCGACCAACGAGATGCTCAGCGGCCAGAGCGCGGCGACCAACGGCGCCACCCAGGTGGCCAGGAAGAGCCTGCATATGGAAGGCAAGGCGATGGACGTGCGGCTCAACGACGTATCGTTGACCGGTTTCCGCGACGCCGCCCTGACCTTGCAGGGGGGTGGCGTCGGCTACTATGCCGACTCGGCGTTCGTACATGTTGATATCGGCCCGGTCAGGACCTGGCAGGGCACGTAGGGGGATAGACGATCATGGCTCAGAAATCGGGAACAGGCTGGTTCTGGCTGGTGCTCGGCCTGCTGGCGGGCGTGGGGCTGACGCTGGGGGTGCTGCTGTTCCTCAATTCCGGGTCGGGCGACGACTCCGGCGGCCGCACCCTGGCTGACGACGCAGCCGCCAACGCGGTCCAGCCCGAGGTCGTCCTGCCCGCTCCGGCCACGCCGGCGGAGAAGACCGGCAACGTGCCGCCGCCCGGCGACGCGGGCATCGACCCGGCCTCGGACGACCAGATCGCCGACGACGCGGCGGCCTCCGGCATGACCTCCCGCACCCCGCCGACCCCCGATGGCGAATAATCGCCGCGGCGGGCTGGATAGGCCGAACGGCAAGGGCTAAAACAACTGTTCGAGCATCTTGTGCGGGCGTAGGGCGAGCGGTCCCTGAGTAATGGGGTCGGCTCTTCTCACTCAGACACGGGGGCGGGGGGAGAGGAGTTCTACGCGTTGGAGCCTACGAACACCGAGGCGCCGGAATACTTCCACAAGGTCGTCGATTGTCAGTGGGCATGTCCGGCCCATACGCCTGTGCCCGAGTACATCCGCCTGATCGCCCAAGGCCGTCACGCCGACGCCTACATGGTCAACTGGAAGTCCAACGTCTTCCCGGGGATTCTCGGTCGGACCTGCGACCGTCCCTGCGAGCCGGCCTGCCGGCGCGGGCGGGTCGAGGACGAACCGGTAGCCATCTGCCGGCTGAAACGGGTCGCCGCCGACAACAAGGGCGACGTGAAGGCCCGCATGCCGGCGCCCGCCGCCAACAAGATCGGCAAAAAGGTCGCCTGCATCGGGGCCGGCCCCGCCTCGATGACCGTGGCCCGTGACCTCGCCCCGCTGGGCTATCACGTCGTGGTCTATGACGCCGACGCCAAGTCCGGCGGCATGATCCGCAGCCAGATCCCGCGCTTCCGACTGCCTGAGAGCGTGATCGACGAGGAGATGGGCTTCATCACCGACCTCGGACTGGAGATGCGGCTGGGCGAGCGGATCGACAGCCTGGGCGCCCTGCTCAAGGAAGACTACGACGCCATCTTCGTCGGCACCGGCGCCCCGCGCGGCCGCGACCTGGACGTTCCCGGCCGCCAGGAAGCCGCCGCCAACATCCATATCGGCATCGACTGGCTCTCCAGCGTCTCGTTCGGCCACATCGACAGCATCGGCAAGCGGGTCATCGTGCTGGGCGGCGGCAACACCGCCATGGACTGCTGCCGCACCTCGCGCCGTCTCGGCGGCGAAGAGGTCAAGGTTGTGGTCCGCTCCGGCTTCGAGGAGATGAAGGCCTCGCCCTGGGAGAAGGAGGACGCGATGCACGAAGGCATCCCGATCCTCAACTTCCTGGTCCCCAAGGCCTTCACCCACGAGGGCGGCAAGCTCACCGGCGTGGTGTTCGAAAAGGTCGCCCCGGTGTTTGACGACAAGGGCCGGCGGTCGCTGAAACCCACCGGCGAGCCTGACCAGCACATCGAATGCGACGACGTCCTGGTGGCCATCGGCCAGGAGAACAGCTTTCCCTGGATCGAGCGCGACATCGGCCTGTCTTTCGACGAATGGGGCATGCCCGTCGTCGACCTGATCACCTTCCAGTCGACCAACGAGAAGGTCTTTTTCGGCGGCGACGCGGCGTTCGGACCCAAGAACATCATCTGGGCCGTGGCGCATGGTCATGACGCGGCGGTGTCGATCGACCACTACTGCCGCGGAACCGACGTGCGGCTGCGCCCGCCGCCGGGGGTGCTGGTGTCGTCCCAGAAGATGGGCATCCACGAGTGGAGCTACGACAACGACATCTCCAACGACGATCGCCAGATCGTGCCCCAGCTGCCCACGGCCGTGGCCCTGGCCGATGTGAAGGCCGAGGTCGAGCTGGGCTTCGACGCGGCCCTGGCCCTGGCCGAGACCCGGCGCTGCCTCAACTGCGATGTCCAGACGGTGTTCGCCACGCCGCTGTGCATCGAGTGCGACGCCTGCGTCGACATCTGCCCGACCGACTGCATCACCTTCACGGTCAACGGCGAGGAAGACGAGCTGCGGCCCCGCCTCAAGGCGCCGGCCCTGAACCTGACCCAGGACCTGTATATCTCCGGGACCCTGCCGACCGGCCGGGTGCTGGTGAAGGACGAGGACGTCTGCCTGCACTGCGGCCTGTGCGCCGAGCGCTGCCCGACCGGGGCCTGGGACATGCAGAAATTCGTCATCGAAATGACCCACGCCGGAGGCGCGAAATGACCCGCCAGACCCGCGCGGTGAACGACTTCGTGGTCAAGTTCGCCAACGTCAACGGCTCCGGCTCGGCCAGCGCCAACGGCCTGTTCGTCAAGGCGATCCTGCGGATGGGGGTGGCCGTGGCCGCCCGCAACATCTTCCCGTCCAACATCCAGGGTCTGCCGACCTGGTACGAGATCCGCGTCAGCGGCCAGGGCTGGCTAGGCCGGCGCGGCGGGGTCGATCTGATGGTCGCCATGAACCCGCAGACCTGGGACCGCGATGTCGCCGAGATCGATCCCGGCGGCTACCTGTTCTACGA
Organism: Caulobacterales bacterium; assembly: GCA_016234625.1. GTDB lineage: Bacteria > Pseudomonadota > Alphaproteobacteria > Caulobacterales > Caulobacteraceae > Caulobacter. The sequence goes on from JACRBD010000201.1 coordinate 2,814, forward strand.
CTCCACCAAGCCGATGCCGGCCAGCAAGTTCCGCAACGACATCACCGTCGTCGGCATCCCCCTGACCGCCCTGTGCAACGCCGCCTACGCCGAGCCGTCGAAGCGCAAGGTGCTGAAAAACATCATCTATCTGGGCGCCCTGACCTATCTGCTTGGCATCGAGCAGGACGTGGTCGAGGCCCTGCTGGCCGAGGAGTACGCCTCCAAGCCGGCGCTGATCCCGGCCAACATCGAGGCCATGAGCATCGGCTTCAACCACGCGAAGGCGAACCTCAAGCCGCTGGGCCTGCAGCTCAAGCGCGCCGACGCGGTGGGCGACCGGGTCTTCGTCGATGGCAATACGGCGGCGGCCCTGGGCGCGGTCTATGGCGGGGCCACCGTCTGCGCCTGGTACCCGATCACCCCCTCGACTTCCCTGGCCGAGGCCTTCACCGACTACTGCGGCAAGCTGCGCCACGATCCGGAGACGAAGGAAGCGCGCTACGCCATCGTCCAGGCCGAGGACGAGATCGCCTCCATCGGCATCGTCGTCGGCGCCGGCTGGAACGGCTCGCGGGCCTTCACCTGCACCTCGGGACCGGGCGTCTCGCTGATGCAGGAGTTCATCGGCCTTTCCTACTTCGCCGAGATTCCCGCGGTGATCTTCGACGTGCAGCGTGGCGGCCCGTCCACCGGCATGCCGACCCGCACCCAGCAGTCGGACATCCTCTCGGCCGCCTACGCCAGCCATGGCGACACCAAGCATGTCCTGCTGCTGCCGGAAGGCCCTGGCGAGTGCTTCGAGATGGGGGCCCAGGCCTTCGATCTCGCCGACCGGCTGCAGACCATGGTCTTCGTCATGCTCGACCTGGACATGGGCATGAACGAATGGCTGGTCGAACCTTTCAAGTGGGACGACAGCAAGCGCCTCGACCACGGCAAGGTGATGACCGCCGACGTGCTCGAGGCGGGCGCCGATTTCGGCCGCTACAAGGACGTGGACGGCGACGGCATCCCCTACCGCACCCTGCCGGCGACCCATCCGTCCAAGGGCGCCTACTTCACCCGCGGCACCTCGCGCGATCCCTACGCCCGCTACAGCGAGGAAGGGGCCGTCTATGTCGACAACATGGAGCGGCTGCTGCGCAAGTTCGACACCGCCAAGTCGCTGGTCCCCGCGCCGATCCACCGCAAGGCGGCCAAACAGACCGCCTATGGCGTGATCTATTACGGCTCCACCTCGCCGGCGATGGACGAGGCCCTGGCGGGTCTCGAGGCCCGTGGCCTGCAGGTGGACGCCATGCGTGTCCGCGCCTTCCCCTTCCCGGGCGAGGTGTTCGACTTCATCGCCCATCACGAGCTGGTCTTCGTGGTCGAGCAGAACCGCGACGCCCAGCTGCGCACCCTGCTGATCAACGAGGGCGGGGTCGATCCGGCCCGGCTGGTGAAGGTGCTCAACTACGACGGCTCGCCGATCACGGCGCGCTTCATCCTGGCCGAGCTGGCGCGGGGGATGGGCGCGGTCGATGTGAACGCCGCCGGGGAGATGGCCAAATGACCTACATCGTCAAACCGCAGTTCCATCACCCCTCGCTGTCGACCAACAAGCTCGGCTTCACCCGCCGCGACTACGAGGGCCGGGTCTCGACCCTGTGCGCCGGCTGCGGCCACGACTCGATCAGCGCCGCCATCGTCCAGGCTTGCTTTGAGATCGACCTGGAGCCGCACCGCCTGGCCAAGCTGTCGGGCATCGGCTGTTCGTCCAAGACGCCGGACTACTTCCTCAGCGCCAGCCACGGCTTCAATACCGTGCACGGCCGCATGCCGTCGGTGCTGACCGGGGCCAATCTGGCTAACCGGGAGCTGATCTACCTGGGCGTTTCCGGCGACGGCGACAGCGCCTCGATCGGCCTTGGCCAGTTCGCCCACGCCATGCGACGCGGGGTCAACATGGCCTACATCGTCGAGAACAACGGCGTCTACGGCCTGACCAAGGGCCAGTTCTCGGCCACCGCCGACAAGGGCAGCAAATCCAAGAAGGGCGTGGTCAATTCCGACAGCGGCATCGACCTGGTGGCCCTCGCCCTGCAGCTGGGCGCCACCTTCGTCGGCCGCAGCTTCTCCGGCGACAAGGAGCAGCTGGTGCCCCTGATCAAGGCGGCCCTGACCCACAAGGGCGCCGCCTTCATCGACGTGCTCAGCCCCTGCGTGGCGTTCAACAACCACAAGGGTTCGACCAAGAGCTTCGACTGGGTCCGCGAGCACAACGAGGCGGTCAACCGCCTGGACGTGATCCTCGGCCGCGCGCCAGTGACCGCCTCCTACGAGCCCGGCTCGCTGGTCGAGGTGGCCCAGCACGACGGCTCGGTCCTGCTGCTGCGCAAGGTGGCCCAGGACTACGACGCCACCGACCGTGTCAAGGCGATGGCCTATCTGCAGGACCGCCAGGCCGTCGGCGAGATCGTCACCGGCCTGCTCTATGTGGACCCGGACGCCGAGGACCTGCACGACGCCCTGAATACCGTGAACAGGCCGCTGAACGCTCTGTCGGACGCCGAACTGACCCCAGGCTCGGCGGCCTTGGCCAAGATCAACGCGGCGCTGCGGTAGATCACCTGCCTCTCCCGGAGGGAGAGGGGGACCATGCGGAGCATGGTGGAGAGGGAGACGCCGGTGTCTGTGGAAGAATCCTGATTGCAGGTCTTCCCTCTCCGACCCGGCTCCGCCTGACCACCTCTCCCTCCGGGAGAGGAAGAGCGTGTGGCAGACCAGCCCTGATGTCCCCGCCCACTCCATCCCCAGCCATCAACAGCCGGATTGACCGACGTCATTTCGCCCGGCGCGCCGGCTCCTTAGCTTCCGCCGCAGTGAGGTGACGCATGCGGGCGCGGGGAATTCCAGGCGCGAGGCCTACGGGTCTGGGCAAGATACGGACCCGTCTGCTGGCCGGCGCGATGATCGCGGCGCGCCCGCCGGTTGAGCTGGCCCTCACCGCGGCGCTGCGGCGGACGGCGCGGCTGCAGCCTGATGTGTTCAGTCGGCTCAGCATGGTTGGCGACGGCGCCTTCCTGATCGCGCCCAGCGAATTGCCGGTGGCCTTCCAACTGACCCCCCGCGCCCGGACGGGGCGTGTGCGGGTGGTTCGTCGCGACGATCCCGGCCCGTTCATCGCCCGCATCTCCGGCCCGCTGATGGACCTACTGGGCCTGTTCGACGGCACGCTGGATGCCGACTCGGCCTTCTTCAGCCGCCGGATCGACGTAACGGGCGACACCGGCGCCGTGCTCGCCCTGCACAACGCGCTGGAAGCGGCCGAACTGTCGATGGCTGACCTGCTGGGGCTGCCGACGGGGGGCCGGGCGCTCGCGCGGAAGGGCCTCGCCGCCCTCCTGCGCGGCGTCAGTCGCGCCGCACCAGTCGAAGGCTGACACATGGGATCGGTCGAACTGGTCTGCCCCGCGGGGTCTCCCGCTATGCTCCGCGCCGCCGTGGAGGCCGGCGCCGACAGCGTCTATTGCGGCCTGCGCGACGAGACCAACGCCCGCAACTTCCCGGGCCTGAACTTCTCCCCGGACGAGCTGGCGGGGGCGGTGGACTGGGCGCACGACCGGGGCGCCCGGGTGCTGGTGGCGATCAACACCTTCGCCCGGGCCGGGGCGACGGACGCCTGGCTCGCCTCGGTCGATACGGCGGTCAAGGCCGGCGCGGACGCCATCATCGCCGCAGACCTGGCGGTGCTGGCCTATGCGCGCGACGCCCATCCCGGGGCGCGGCTGCATCTTTCGGTCCAGGCGGCGGCCGGGACCGCCGACGCCATCGCCTTCTACGCCGAGGCCTACCAGGTGAAGCGGGTGGTATTGCCGAGAGTTCTTTCCGCCCCCGAGATCGCCGGCCTGATCCGCGAGACTTCGGTGGAGGTCGAGGCGTTCGTCTTCGGCGGCCTGTGCGTGATGGCCGAGGGGCGTTGCGCCCTGTCGTCCTACGCTACCGGCCGGTCGCCCAACCTGTCGGGGGTCTGCTCGCCCCCCGAGGCGGTGACCTTCGATCGCGCCGACGGGATGCTGACGCCGCGGCTGGCCGGGCTGGCCATCGACCGGTTGGGGGCGGACGAGCCGGCGGGCTACCCGACCCTGTGCAAGGGCCGGTTCGAGGCGGGCGACGACCCGGCCTATCTGTTCGAGGACCCGGTCAGCCTGAACGCCATGGGGCTGCTCAAGTCCCTGCGCGCGGCCGGGGTCAAGGCGGTGAAGATCGAGGGCCGCCAGCGTGGCAAGGCCTATGTCGCCCGCGTCGCCTCCGCCTTCAGGGCGGCCATCGACGCCCTTGACCGGGGCGAGGACACCACGCGTTTCGAGGCGCTGCTTTCGGATCTGGCGGAGGGCGGCCGCGAAACCGCCGGCGCCTACAACAAGAAATGGCGATGACCGTCACGCCCATCACCCTCACGCTCGGCCCGTTGTTCTTCAACTGGTCGCCGGACCGGATCGGCGACTTCTACGGGCGCATCGCCGACGAGACGGCGGTCGACCGGGTCCATCTGGGCGAGGTGGTCTGCGGCAAGCGTGCGCCACTGCTCGACACGGCCCTGGCGCGCGCCGCCGAGCGGCTGGAGCGAGGCGGCAAGACGGTGGTCTGGTCCGGGCCGGCGCTGCCGGCCACGCCCCGGGAACGCCGCGCCGCGCGCGAGCTGGTCGCGGCCGGCGCGCTGGTCGAGCTGAACGACCTGTCGGGCCTGGCCCATCTGGCGCCCGGCGCGGCCTTTGTCGCCGGACCCTTTCTCAACATCTACAACGAGGCGGCGGCGCGGGAGCTGATGCGGCGCGGCTGCGTGCGCCTCTGCGCCAATGTCGAGCTCTCCCTTGCCGCCATCGCGGCAATCGCCGGCGCCTGTCCGGGCCTTGAGCTCGAGCTCTTCGCCTATGGCCGGCTGCCGTTGGCGCTGTCGGGCCGCTGCTACCACGCCCGCGCCCACGGCCTGCACAAGGACTCCTGCCAGTTCGTCTGTGACCGGGACACCGATGGCCGCGCGGTGCGGACGCTGGACGGCGAGGCGTTCCTGGCCCTCAACGGCGTCCAGACCCTGTCGCACGGCGTGCAGCTGGCCGATGTCGCCCCCGAGCGCCTGAGAGCGGCGGGCGTCAGCGCCCTGCGCCTGTCGCCCCATACCGGGGACATGGGCGCCGTGATCACCGCCTTCCGCCGCTTCGCCGACGGGGCCTCGACCGCCGCCGACCTGCGCGCCGCCGTGGCGGCGGCCGGGCCGCCGGGACCCCTGGTCAACGGCTATCTGTCCGGCGCCGCGGGGATGGCGCTGGTTACCTGACGATCAGACCAGTTCCGACAGCAGCTCGTCGATATCCACCGAGCAGAAGGTGATCGAGCTGTCGGCGACGCCGTAGGGGATGAACAGCCGTCGTCCGAGCGCCATGGCCCCGCAGGTGTAGACCACGTTGGGCACATAGCCCTCGCGGTTCTCGTCCGACGGCGAGATCAGCGGCGCGCTGATCCGGCCGAGGACCTTCGAGGGATGTTCCTTGTCCAGCAGCGCTGCGCCGATGGCGTATTTGCGCATGGGACCGACCCCGTGGGTCAAGAGCAGCCAGCCCTCGGCGATCTCGATCGGCGGACCGCAGTTGCCCATCTGGACCATTTCCCAGGGAAACCGGGGCCCGAGGATCATCTCCCCGCCGTTCCAGTTCAGCAGCTCGTCCGAGCGCAGGAACCAGACGTTCTCGCCATCCTGGCGGCCGATCATGGCGTACTGGCCGTCGATCTTGCGTGGAAACAGGGCCATGCCCTTGTTGCGCGCCGCCGAGCCGCTCATGGGCAGCAGGTCGAAGTTGCGGAAGTCGTGAGTGACCAGCATCTCCGAGGCGATGCGGCTGCCGCTGTAGGCGGTGTAGGTGCCGTAGTAGACGATCTCGCCATTGTCATGGACGAAGCGCACCAGCCGCAGGTCTTCCAGGCCGTTCTTCTGGGCCACGGTGAACGGGAAGATCACCGTGCCGGACAGCGACGCGTCCGGCGAGCGACAGGCGCTCACGGGACCTTCCGGAATGCCGCCGACGGGCGGATCGCAGGGCAGAGCCGCCATGGCGATCGGCGGCTCGGGCAGCAGGGTGATCTCGCCCTCGGCGGTGACGATGCCCTCGCGAAAGGCGATCGACGAGATGTGACCCTCTCCAACCGCCCGCACGGACATGACCACCCGCGCCGCGCCGCCGGTCAAGCCCGTCTGGTCCGGATGCACCACGATGCTGGGGTTCATCAGGGCGGCGGCGGCGTAGCTGTATTCGTGGCAGAAATAGGCGCCGATCAACGACTTGCGCGTGTCTCGCAGCCGGTTCTCAAGGCCGAGCTCGGCTCTGATCTGCTCGTAGCGCGCCAGGTGGACGGCGTGGATCTGCCAGTGCCGGCCGCCGAAGTCCTGCATCACCAGCGCCAGCTCCGCCTCGCAGGTGCGCATGTCCATGGCCATCACGGCATCGACGATCCGCCGCGCGCGGGAGGGCTGGCCGGGGTCTAGCGGTCGGGCATCTGGAGCGATGTGGAACGGCCGAACGACGACGCGGGCCGGGTCCGGAGGGAGTCGCAGGCGGCTGTGGACGAGCTGTGGCATCGGTCGGCGATCTGGCCTTCTATGTGGGCTTTGTCGGCGGGGCGGGCGCCCGGCTGGGCGATGCGCTCAAGGGCGTGCATGGCGCAGGTCGCCAGTTGAAACGACAGCACCGACTCGGCCCCGCGATTGAGGTTCGGGCCGGTGGGCGTGAGGCCATCGTAGCAGTCGCCGGTGAGCGGGTCGGCCACCGGGACGCCCAGGTCGTTCTTGCCCAGGAACCAGTCGTAGGCGCGCCGGGCTTCGGTCAGCCAGCGGCGGTCGCCGGTGGCGGCATAGGCGGCGGCGCAGGCGTCCACCGTGGCGGCGGCTTCCAGCGGCTGCTGGTCGAACGGCTCCTCGACGGTGAAGGCCATGCCGAAATTGGCCGTGCCGACCGCGCGGAACACCCCGCCGACGCCGGTCTGGCGACCGCACAGCCAGTCGAGCGTGCGCAGGCCGGCCTGGGTCAGGGTCTCGTCGTCCAGCACCTGGCCGGCGCGGAGCAGGGCTTCGGGCAGGCGGGCGTTGTCGTAGGTCAGGCCATCCTCGAACCAGCACCAGTTGTCAGCCTCGCGGCCGCCGAGCACGCCGGCCAGACCGCCCGCGAGCCGGTTCAACAGGTCGCGCTCGTGCGCACGGCCCGGATCGGCCCGCACCAGGCTCGACAGGCCCAGCACCAGAAAGGCGTAGGTTCGCAGGGCGGTGAAACTGTCGAGATGCGGCGCGACCCGCGTCGCCAGACTGCGCGCCCATTGGCGCAAGGCGGGCGAGCCGGCCTCGGCGGCTGTAACGGCCACCGACCACCAGGCGCGAGCGACGCTGTCGTCCGAGCCGATCTCCTCCAGCCAGGTGCGGTCATAGCCCATGAAGTTGCGGAAGCGGCCGGCATCGTCGTTCCAGGCGTGATGGACAAAGGCGGAGTAGGTCTCGGCCAGAGCGTCCGTTTCGGTCGTCCGAACGCCGGCCGCGCGCAGGCGGTGCATCAACAGCAGCGCCCGCGCGTTGTCATCGACGCAGTAGCCGTGGTTGCGATCCGGCACCGAATAGACGCTGTGCTGAAGTATGCCGACCCCGTCCGTCATCCGCCTCACACCGCCAAGGGCCGGGCGGGGCAGGGAGTCGGCGGCGAAGCTGCGCGGCTCGTCGCTGACGACCCGGCGAACCATCGGCCGCGTGTCGCGAGCCGCCGAGAAGACGTCCAAGTATCGCTCGGCCAGGCGACTCCACAGCGTGTCTCGCCCCGCCTCCCAGGCGCGCCGCTGCAGGTCCGCCAGCCGTTCAGGGTCGGCCAGCAGGTCGATGGCTGCTTTGGCCAGGGCCCGCGGGTCGTTGAACGGCGTCAACACGCCCCGGCCATCGGCCAGCAGCTCCTGGGCATGCCAGTACGGGGTTGAGATCACCGCCTTGCCCAGGGCCATGGCGTAGGACAGCGTCCCGGACGTGATCTGCGCTTCGTTGAGGTAGGGCGTCACATAGAGGTCGGCCGCCGCCAGCCAGTCCAGCAGCAGGTGTGTGTCCACATACTGGTTGTGGAAGCGGACATGATCGCCGACCCCCAGCTCCCGGGCCAGGGCGAACAGGCCTTCGCGATAGGCTTCGCCCTCCCGGGCGATCAGGTGAGGATGGGTCGCCCCCAGGATCACATAGAGCGCCTCGGGCCTGGCCTGGACGATATCGGGCAGGGCGCGGATCATCGACTCCAGGCCCTTGCCCTGCGACAGCAGCCCGAAGGTCAGAATCACCTCTCGACCACTCAGGCCGAGGCGGGCCTTGGGGGCCGCGGTGTCGACCAGCGGCCTGTCTGGCGCCCCGTGTGGGGTGACCACGATCTTCGAAGCGGGGACCTTCCAGGTCTCGGCCAGGATCTGGCGACCGCGTTCGGCCATGACGATAATTCTGGCCGAGCGCCGGATCAGTCGCTCGAAAACCCGCCGTTGGTCGGGATCGGGATCGGTCATCACCGTGTGCAGGGTGGTTGTCACCGGCGCGGTCACCGCGTCCAGCATCAGCATCAGATGCTCGCCGGCCGGACCGCCGAACAGGCCGAACTCGTGCTGCACACAGACCGCGTCGGGCTTCGCGTCGTTGATGGCGCGGGCGGCTTCCAGATAGTCGGCCAGCCGGTTCTGGCGCACCTGGGTCATCACCTCGGGCCCATAGTCATAAACATGGCCTTCGTCGGTCATGGCGACCACGCGGCAATCAAGATCGGGCGCGGCGGTCTTCAGCGCGCCCAGAACGTCGCGGGTGAAGGTGGCGATGCCGCAGCGGCGGGGCGGAAAGCTGCCGATCAGCACCACCCGACAGACGGGATGAGCCGCCGCAAACAGGCTCGGACCGGCGAATGCGGATGCGGATGTTTGGTGCATGGCTGATCCCGTAGGCGTCGGCCAATCCGGCGCCCGTCGGTGTTGCAACGCGGGAGCGGCCGGGAAGGATGCGGCCGCCGCTGTCACACTCCCGTGCGACCGGTCACAGCTCCTGGTCGATCACCGGGCGCGGATGAGGAAGCGAGACGCGTTCAGGGGCGCCATCGCTGGAAAACGCAGCCACCGAGGAAGACGCATGGCGCGCAGGCGATCGAGCGCGGTCGCCCTGGGCAGGCAATCCTCCAGCAGGGCGATCAGCGCTTCCGGCGGGCCGTCGTTGAGGAAGTGGTCGGCGCCGGCCACGCGGCGGAAGGTCGCCCGCGCTGAACGATGAGACCGCAGGCGGTCGTAGAAGCGCTCGGCGGAGTCAATCGGGGCGAAGTCGTCGGCGTCGCCGTGCAGGATGTGCAGCGGCACGGTCACCCGACCCAGGACCGCGTGCAGATGCTCAAGCTGCGCGGCCTGGCCCGCCACCTCGCGCACGGCGTTCTTCAGGTCGCGCGGGATGAAGGGCAACAGCTTGCTGCCCCACTCAACAAGCCATTTCGCCGTGGGGCCGGACTCGCCGAAATAGCCGGACAACAGCACCAGGCCCTTCAGGGGCTTGGGCTGGGCGGTCGCCATCAGGGCAGCGATGGCCGCGCCGTAGGACTGGCCGACCAGCAGGACCTTCTGGCCGGGCGCGGCCTCCAGCAACGGCGCGAGGGCCGCGGCCTGGACACGGATGTCGCCGACATATTCCAGCGGCTCGCTGCCGGCGAAGCCCGGGCGATCGACGACGATCATCTCCCGGTCGGCGGGCAGGGCGGCCAGCAAAGGCCCCCAGTACTCCGCCCAGCTTGGGGCGCCGGTGACCACGACGATCTTCCAAGGGGGCGGCGTGTCGCGCGGCGTGGCCAGGGCGGACATGCGCCAGCCGTGGCCGCCGCCCGCCTCGATCGTCACGCGGCGAATGGTGTCCTCGGCGTAGCAGGCATGGGTCGGCACATGCTCGAACCGGCCGGCTGCAGCCGATTCAAAACAGGCCCAGCCGATTTCCAGAACCCCTCGGGGCCGCCGCTTCGCCACACTCCGTCTCCCGCAATCCTGTTCAGGACGGCAACGCGCGAACACGACGCCGGTTCAGGAGATATGGGGACGAACGGTCAGGTCAGCATGACCGCGGACATCAAACGTCCGAAATCGGCCTCGCCCTGCCGGAAGGCGCGGCGGTTGGAGAAGAACCAGTCCGGTTCGGCGCAGCTGTCCCGCCCGATCCACTCGGCCCGTTCGACCCCCGCCTCTGCCAGCCGGTCCAGCACGAAGCCGGGCAGGTCGAAAAGGCGCTTTTCGGGGGTCTCGCCGGGCTTGAAGAAGCGGGCCGATCCGGGCCGGGCCGTTTCGAAACGGTCGAGATATTCCAGACCGACCTCGTAGGACGGCTGGGCGATACAGGGACCCACGGCGGCGACGATGCGGGAGCGGTCGGCGCCCTTGGCCTCCATCGCCGCGACCGTGGCCTCGACCACGCCGTTCAGCGCGCCCTGCCAGCCGGCATGAGCGGCGGCAACCACCCGGGCCTCGGCGTCGGCGAACAGGATGGGCGCGCAGTCAGCGCTCAGGACGCCGCAGACGATCCCCGGCTGGCGCGTGACCACCGCGTCCCCCTCGGGTAGCCGCCCGCACCAGGGCTCATCGGCGACCACGGCCGTGGCCGAGTGGATCTGGTAGCAGGTGTTCAGGGCGTCCGGCCCGGCGCCGAACCAGGCGGCGGCGCGGCGGCGGTTTTCCAGCACGTCATCAAGGCTGTCGTTCGAACCGCGCCCGACGTTCAGGCTGTTGTAGAGACCCATCGATACGCCGCCCTTGCGGGTGAAAAAGGCGTGGCGAACGCCCGGCAAACCGGCCAGCACCCCGCTCTGGAGCACGGGCAGGTCGCTCATGCCGCGGCCTCGAAGCCCGGCGGGACCAGATCGGCGGAATGGATGCAGGCGGCCTTGAACAGCTCGCCCATCTCGTCGGGCGAGATCAGGCGGATCAGCTGCCGCTCGATCACCACGGCCCGGTCGGGGCGGGCGGTCTTGAGAGCCTCGGCCCGGTGCTGGATGCCCAGCATGCCGAGGAACAGGCCCTGGGCGATCGGATCGGTGGCCTCGGCCCCGGCCTTGCGGGCGGCGTCCCGCACGGTGGGGAAGTCGGCGTAGACGGTCAGGTCAGACTCGCCGGGGAAGGCGAGGGGATCGACCTTCTCGTGCTTGCGGATGGCCTGCAGGGTGTCGCCGAACTCCGGCCCGCCGCGGCCGTAGTCGATCAGCAGGGCCGCGCCGCCCTCCGTCGCGATCAGCTCGCCCAGCTGTGTCCCGAGCGCCTCCTGGGCGGCGGAAACCTCCAGCACCGGGCTGTCCGGCGGAGGGATCGCGCCGGTCGGCGTCGGGGCCAGGCCGAAAGCCAGCCCGCCGTCCTCGCCCAGGCCCACCAGCCGCTCGATCCAGCCGCCCTCGGCATGGACGAACTGGCGCGCGGGCAGGCAGTCGAGCAGTTCGTTGGCGATCAGGATCACCGGCAGGCCGCCGGGCAGATTGTCCAGCGAACCGGTCCAGTTCGGTTCGGGCGTCATGCCGGCCAGCTTTTCCTTCTGCACCGCCCGCAGGGGCCAGGAGGTCTCGATCATCCAGACCTCGCAGGCGGCGACGAAGTCCGGCGCCAGCCGCACGGTGCGCAGCAGGTCGCTCATCAGGGTCCCGTCGCCCGGCCCCATCTCCACCAGCCGGAAGGCGTCCGGCTTGCCCATGCGGGTCCAGGTCTCGACCGCCCAGACGCCCAGCAGTTCGCCGAACATCTGGCTGATCAGGGGCGAGGTGATGAAGTCGCCGCCTTCGCCGATGGACGGACGCGTCGCGTAGTAGCCGTCCTGGGGATCATGCAGGCAGCGCGTCATGTAGTCGGCCACCGACATCGGGCCGGTCTGCGCGATCTCGGCGCGCAGGCGTTCAAGCAAACTCATCAGTCCTGGACCTGCTCCGGCGCGGCGTCGGCGACGGGCGTGGCTTGCGGGCTTTCCGCGGCCAGCGGCGCGGCGTCCTGACGGGCGCGCCAGACCAGCCAGATCCCGACCAGCAGCATCGGGATCGACAGCAGCGTGCCCATGGTGATCACGTTGCGCAGGAACGGCAGCATCTGGGCATCGGGCTCGCGCACGCTTTCCAGGGCGATGCGGAACACGCCGTAGCCGATCATGAACAGACCGGTGACCGCGCCGCGCCGCTGCAGCCACAGCTGCCGGTGGGTGGCGAAACGCAGGACGAAGAACAGCACCAGCCCCTCCAGCGCCGCTTCATACAGCTGGCTGGGGTGGCGGTATTCGATGCCCGCCGCCGGAAACTGGACGCCCCAGGGCAGGGCGGTGGGGCGACCCCACAGCTCGCCGTTGATGAAATTGGCGATGCGGCCGAAGAACAGGCCGATGGGCACTGCCGGCGCGACGATGTCGCCCAGCTTGAACATGTCCATCCGGTTGGCGCGGGCGAACAGGATCACCGCCGTGATCACCCCCAGGAAGCCGCCGTGGAAGCTCATGCCGCCCTTCCAGACCTGGAAGATCTCCAGCGGGTCGTCCCAGACCAGGTTTGGCGCGTAGAACAGGATGTAGCCGAAACGGCCGCCGACGATGACGCCCAGGGTGATCCACAGGATCAGGTCGTCGATCTGCTCGCTGTTGGCCACCGGGGTCTGGCCGCCCCACAGCTTGAGGGTCTTGACCAGGCCCACGGCGTAGCGCCAGCCCAGCAGGATGCCGGCCACATAGGCCAGGGCGTACCAGCGGATCGCCAGTGGACCGATGTGGAAGATGACGGGGTCGAAGTTGGGAAACTGCACGTTTCTCTCCGCGGGAACGTCTTTGCGCCTGTGATAGCGTTGATCCCCTTCGCTTTCACCCCCGGTTTCCCATATTAGGGGCGAGGGCGCGCCAATTCGCGTCCGCCAGGGCCCCCGATGCAGACCAAGAATCCCTTCCTCGACGAAATCGCCAGGTTCACCACCGCCGCCGCGGGCCTCGCCCAATCGGCCGGCGAGGAGGCCAAGACCGCCTTCCGCGCCCAGGCCGACCGCTTCGTCGCCGAGATGGATCTCGTGCGTCGCGAGGACCTCGACGCCCTGAAGGCCGAAATCACCGCCCTGCGCGCCGAAGTCGCCGCCCTGAAAAGCGGCAAACCGGCCGCCAGGCCCGCCGCCAAATCCGCTCCCAAGCCCAAAGTGGGCAAGAAGGGCGAGTAGGGCTCGCGCCCGGCAAGAACCCCCTTACGCCCGCCGCGAAGCAGTCTAGGGTCCTCACTCAAGGACGCTGCTTCCGCCGGGCGCTTCCCCGCCCGGCCACAGGTCGGAGGGATACAGAGGCCCAATGGACACGCCCCATCCCGAAGAAGACGACGCCCTGCTGGCGCTGGATCCCCTTGAAATCGTCGAGCATGTGCTCGCCGCCGAAAACCTGACCTTCGACCGCACCGACGACGGCGACCTCGCCTTCGCCCTGGCCGGCGACTGGAAGGACTACGAGCTGTGGTTCGCCTGGCGGCCGGAGGCCGACTGCCTGCAGCTGTGCCTGTCCATCGGCATGACCACGCCCAAGGCCAAGCGCGCCTCGGCCTATGAACTGCTGTCGCTGATCAACCAGCGGGTCTGGCTGGGCCATTTCGAGGTCTGGGCCGACGACGGCGAGGTGGTCTTCCGCCACGCTCTCAGCCTGCCGGGCGGCGAGCGGCCGACCCTGGCCGCGGCGGCCTCGATGATCGACGCGGCGGTCGAGGCGGCGGATCGCTTCTACCCGGCCTTCGACTTCCTGCTGGCCGGGGCCAAGACACCGGACGAGGCCATGGCCGCCTGCATGTTCGAGACCGTCGGCGAGGCGTAGGCTTCGAGCCATGAATCCCACGACCGTTCTTCTGCTGGGCGCCGGCCGCATGGGCGGGGCCATGATTGACGGCTGGGCCGTCGGCGGCCCGGTGAAGGTTGCCGATCTGCTGATCCGTGATCCCCATCCGGGTCCGGAAGCCCAGGCGGCCGAGATCGACGGCGCGCTGCTCAACCCGCCGGACGACGTGTTGGGCGGGGCGGCGACGGTGGTGCTGGCCGTCAAACCGCAGATGTGGCGCGAGGTCGCCGAAGCGGTCGCGCCGCATCTGGCGCCCGACGCCGTGATCGTTTCCATCGCCGCCGGAGTCTCGATCGCCTCGCTAGCCGAGGTCTTTGGCGCCCGCGATATCGCCCGCGTCATGCCGACGACCGCGGTGGCCATCTGTCAGGGCGCCGCCAGCATCTTCGCCCATTCGGAGGGTGCCCGCGATCGGGCAACCGACCTGTTCGCCGGCATCTCCGAGACCATAGATTTGGAAGACGAGGAGCTGATGCACGCCGCCACGGCGGTCTCAGGGTCCGGCCCCGCCTATTTCTACGCCTTCGTCGAGGCGCTGGAGGACGCGGGAATCCGGGCGGGCCTTCCGGAGCGGGCCGCGATCCTGATGGCCCAGGCGACCGTTACGGGCGCGGCCGCGTTGATGGCGAGTGGCGACATGAGTCCGGTTGACCTTCGGGAACAGGTCACGTCCCCAGGCGGCACGACTCAGGCGGCGCTGGAGGTCCTGATGGGAGAGGGTGGTCTGACGGACCTGCTGAACGAGGCCGTGGTGGCGGCGGTGCGGCGGTCGAAGGAACTGGAGTAGCTCCCTTCCTATCCTCTCCCGCGAGGGAGTGGGGGACCCTGCGGAGCAGGGTGGAGAGGGAGGCGCCGGAGGTTGCCGAGCGGCGTGCGCCACCCAACCCGATGACAAGGAGCCCTGAAGGCCTTGATGGAAGTCTCCGCTCCGGACGGTCGTCCTGGTCAAGGACGACCCTTTCGGGGTCGCCGCTGCGCGGCCGCGAAGCGGTCCTTGAGCAGGCCGTCCGCCGGAGCAACACTGGCCGTCAAGACATCAGGGACAGCTCCGCCTTGGGAGCGGCGGAGAGTTCGCGCCCATTCCGGCCCACGCCTGCGCTTCCCTCTCCACCAGCCTCCGGCTGGTCCCCCTCTCCCTCGCGGGAGAGGATAGCTACCCCGGCAACCGGATCACCGCCCGCAACCCCCCCGTCGGCGACCGGTCCAGGGTCATCTCGCCGCCGTGGCTGCGCGCAACGTCGCGCGCAATCGCCAGGCCCAACCCGACCCCCTTCTCGTTCTGGTTCCGCGACTCGTCGAGGCGGTTGAACGGGCGGAAAGCTTCCTCGTACTGCTCGGGCGGGATGCCGGGGCCGTCGTCGTCGACGGTGATCTCCACCCCGCCGGCCGGGGTCGGCCGGGCGGTGATGACGATGTGTTCGCCATGCACCGCGGCGTTCATCACCAGGTTGGACAGGGCCCGTTTCAGGGCGTTGGGCCGCACGGCCAGCGACAGGTCCGGATCGACGTCAATGGCCACCTCCGCCCCGGCGCGCGCGGCGCCCTCGCTCACTTCCTGGAGCAGGCCCAGCAGGGTCACCGTCTCGACCGCCTCGCCGCCCTCGCCCCGGGCGAAGGCGAGGTATTCGTCGATCATATGCTCCATCTCGGAGAGGTCGGTCTTCATCGCCTCGACCCGGCCGGACGGCTCGGCCAGCGCCAGTTCCAGCTTCAGCCGGGTCAGCGGCGTGCGCAGGTCGTGGCTGACCGAGGCCAGCATGGCCGTACGCTGTTCCAGATGGCGCTGGATGCGGCTCTTCATGGCCAGGAAGGCCTGGGCCGCCTGGCGCACCTCGCGGGCGCCGTAGGGCTTGAAGTCGGCCACATCGCCGCCCTTGCCGAAGGCCTCCGCAGCGCTGGCCAGCCGCTCGATGGCCCGCACCTGGTTGCGGATGAACAGGATGGCGATGGCCGTCAGCAGCAGGGTCGCCACGGTCATCCACAGCACGAAGATGCCGCCCTGCGTCGCCCAGGCCCGGTCGGCCGGGGCGATGATCCGCATCACCTGGCCGTTCACCCTGACCCGGATATCGACATAGCCGGGGAAGCGGACCGTATCGAACCAGTAGGGCAGGTCGAGATGCTCGGAGAGCGCCTTGTCGAGCGACCGGTCCAGGGCCCCGAACAGCGAGGTCGGCCGGCGAGGCGGCAGGCTGCGGATCGGTGACAGGGCGATCGACAGCGACATCGAGTCCTGCGCCCGCTCGGCGATGCGGGCCAGCGACTCCGGCCGGGGATCATCCTGATAGCTCTCCACCGCCCAGGCGATGTCGCCGGCCAGGCCGTCGGACAGGCGGCTGGTCACGGTCTGCCAGTGGGCGTCAAAGAACACCCAGGTCACCGCGATCTGCATCAGGGCGACGGGCAGGATGATGATCAGCAGACTGCGGCCGAACAGGCTGGTCGGCAGCCACCGCTTGATCTGCCGCGGAATGATGATCTTGAGGGCGCGCAGCTTGCCCATCAGTCGGGCGCCAGGCGGTAGCCGACGCCGCGCACGGTCTGCAGATAGCGGGGGTTCTTCGGGTCGGTCTCGATCTTGCGGCGCAGGCGGGTGACCTGGACGTCCACGGCCCGGCCGGTGACGTCGGCGGTGTCGCGGGCCAGCTCCAGCCGGTCGACCGGGGCGTTGGCCGATCTGGCCAGGCGGCGCATCAGCTCAACCTCGGCCTCGGTCAGCCTGATCGACGCCCCGTCGCGGCTCAGCTCGCCGCGCTCGATGTCGAAGGCGCACTCGCCCAGCGACAGGCTGGCGGGGCCGATGTCGCGCGGCCCGGCCCGGCGCAGGATGGCCTCGATGCGCAGCAACAGCTCGCGCGGCTCGAACGGCTTGGCCAGATAGTCATCGACGCCGGCGACCAGGCCCTCGATGCGGTCGCTGGCCTCGCCCCGGGCGGTCAGCATCAGCACCGGCGTGCGGCCGGGCTGGTCGGTGCGGGCGCGCAGGCGGCGGGCCAGCGACAGGCCGTCCTCGCCGGGCATCATCACGTCCAGCACCATCAGGTCGAAGTCGAGGGTCTCGATCAGCCGCCAGGCGGCAGCGGCGTCAGACGCGCCGGTGACGCGGAAGCCGGCCCTGACCAGGAACTCGCGCAGCAGGTCGCGGATCCGGTCGTCGTCATCGACCACCAGCAGGTGTCGGTCCGGCTGGGTCACGTCACGTCTCCTCCCGGCGCAGGCCCACGCCCGTGCGCGATCCCGCCAGAGCGGCGAGAATCCGCCTTGCGCCGGCCACGCCGTCAAGTCCGCCGGTGCGATAGGCCCGCCCGAGCAGGGCGCGCAGGCGTTCGGCGACGCGGCCTTCGAAGGCGCGCCCCGCATCGGTCAGCCGGGCGGGGCGGCGGCGGCCATCGAGGTCGCCGGAGTCGGTCTCGGCCAGATCCAGCCGCACCAGGTCGGCCAGAGTGCGGCTGGCGGCCTGCTTCGACAGG
This sequence comes from Caulobacterales bacterium, assembly GCA_016234625.1. GTDB lineage: Bacteria > Pseudomonadota > Alphaproteobacteria > Caulobacterales > Caulobacteraceae > Caulobacter. Next base: position 20,139 of record JACRBD010000201.1, read on the forward strand.
CCCGTCAGCTTCGACAGGTCGCGCACCCCCAGCCCCGGCCGGCGGCGCAACAGGAAGGCCGCTCGCCAGTGGGGCCGGCCTAGGCCGGGCTCGCTGTCCAGCGCCGCGTCCACCGCCGCCCACAGGCTCGCCTCGGCCAGCAGCATCAGCTCAAGGCCGGAGTCGAGCTCTTCGTCACGGAGGATAAGCCGAGGATCGGCCGGCATGGTCACTGCACTGCACCATTTTGTTTGACGCCACGGAGGTCGGAGCGTCTAAGGTCGCCCTTCCCTTGAAAGGAGGGCTTTTCCCGATGTCTATCGTTCCCTTCGATGATCGCGACGGTTGGATCTGGCTGGACGGCCAGTTCGTGCCCTGGCGCGAGGCGAAGGTGCACGTACTGACGCACGCCATGCACTACGCCTCCTCGGTGTTCGAGGGCGAGCGCATGTACGGCGGCGAGATCTATGAGCTGACGGCTCATACCGAGCGGCTGTTCAAATCGGCGGAAATCCTCGACTTCAAGATCCCCTACACGGTGTCGGAGATCGACGAGGCCTGCAAGGCGACCTGCGCCAGGAATGGTCTCACTGATTGTTACGTTCGTCCGCTCGCCTGGCGCGGGTCGGAGATGATCGGCGTCTCGGCCCAGAACACGAAGATCCACGTGGCCATCGCCGTGTGGGACTGGCCCAGCTACTACGACCTCGAGCAGAAGAAGAAGGGCGTGCGGCTGGCCTGGGCCAAATACGACCGTCCCTCGCCGAAGACCGCCCCCACGGCGGCCAAGGCGGCCGGCCTGTACATGATCTGCACCATCTCCAAACACCTGGCGGAGAAGGACGGCTACTCCGACGCCCTGATGCTCGACTATCGCGGCTATGTGGCCGAGGCGACGGGCGCCAACGTGTTCTTCGTCAAGGACGGCGTGATCCACACCCCGACGCCCGACTGCTTCCTGGACGGCATCACCCGCCGGTCGGTGATGAAGCTGGCCAAGCAGCGCGGCTATGAGGTGGTCGAGCGCCACATCAAGCCGGAAGAGATGACCGGCTTTTCGGAGTGTTTCATCGTCGGCACCGCCGCCGAGGTGACCCCGGTGGCCGAGGTGGGCGAGTACCGCTTCACCCCCGGCCAGATCTCGCTGACCCTGATGGACGACTACGCCCGTCTGGTGCGGCGGGAGCTTGTAGACGCCTGAATTCACTCCTCCCCCGCGAGGGGGAGGGGGACCATGCGGAGCATGGTGGAGAGGGAGGAACCGCCGCTGGCGGTTTCGTCCCGACCTTCCGACTTCTGCCCGTGCTTCCCTCTCCACCAGCCTCCGGCTGGTCCCCCTCTCCCTCGCGGGAGAGGATTGAGGTCACCACAGCGCCGACGGTCGCGGCGAGCCTGACGTTGAATGGACGTGGGGTTCGTCGTGCGCGTGGCCATAGTCCTCGGCCGGCTCCTCCACCACCGCGTCGAAGTCCACGGCCGGCGGGCCCTGGCGCCTGGCCCTGGGTCCGTCGCCCTTGGGCAGGACGGCCGAGAGCAGGGCGACGATCCCCAGCGCCAGCGCCCCCAGGCCGATGAACAGGCGGTGGCCTTCGAGCAGGCCCAGGTCGATCGGCGGCAGCTTCACGCCTGCCGGCCCCTTGGGGTCGTAGATGACCCAGCCCAGGCCGCTCAGCATGACACCCAGCAGGAAGCTCAGGATTCGCGCGCCCATGGTCTGTCCCCGTCTCGTCCCAACGCCAGGCGAGGGTTCGGCCTGGGAGGGGCGGGGTCAAAAGGCTGCAACTCCCAGGGGAAGGGACGGCGCCGCGGCGTGCGTTCGTTGGGCAGAGTGGAGGGCGACTGCCTCTAAAACAGCCACGCGTCGGGTCTGGGGTAGGGCTGGTCCTGCACCAGATAGATCACGCCCACCGCCAGCCGGATGTAGAACCAGATGTGCACGGCGGTCAGGATGAGCCCGCCCACGATGATCATCAGGAGGCCAATCCCGAAGGCGGCGATCATCGGTAACCCGACGATGATCAGCGCCACGCCGATCACCGCCCACCAGATCGACTTCCAGAAGGTCTGGATCAGGAACTGGTAGTGGCTGGTCATGCGCGGACCGGCGTGCTCGCGATTGGCGTAGGCCAGCACCAGGCCCAGCAGCACCGCCACCCAGGCCGACGGAATGCTGAAGACATAGAGGCCGTAGACGATGGCGGGCAGGACCCGATCCTCGTGCGAACGTTCGGCGGCGCTGTCGGTCATGCGGGTCCTCCGGGACGGATGCTGGCCGGTTTTGCGCTCGCTGGCAAACCGGCGGTGTTCACACTCACGGGAGCAGGGCGGCGGAAATGGCCCGCGGGTCGAGGGTCGCGGTCTTGCCCCTGAACCACGGCAGGGCGGCGAACATCAGGATCAGGACGAACAGCAGATGGGCCGCCAGGGTGATCCCCAGCGAGGCCGCGCCGGCGCTGATCGACGACAGCAGCAGCGCCACGATGCCGACGCCCAGCAGGCCCATGGTCCAGACGAAGGCCTCGCCCAGTTCCAGCCCCGCCGTGGCGAACCGGGCCCGGGGCGCGAGGTCGGCGGCGGTCCCGGCGATGGCGCGCGCCAGGGGCGAGAAGGTCTCCATCCGGTCGTCGAAGCGGCCCGGCCCGCGCCAGCTGTGCGAGGCGATCACGCAGCGGCCTTTGGCGAACTGCAACACCACAGCGCGGCGCGGCATGCCCGGCAGGCCGGCCAGGCGGAACAGGCGCAGGTCGGCGAGACTCCAGCGGCGCTCGCGCTTGCCGGCCTGTTCGACGAGGGTCTCGCCCGCGAGGGTCCAGACGGTTTCAGGCCTCAGCGGCGCGAGGCGGGCGGAATGCGAAAGTTGGGTCGCGCTCAGGCGCGGACCGCCGTGATCTCGACGCCCGCGGCCTGGGCCTCTGGCGCCAGGGCCAGGGGCTTTTCGACCCGCACCCGGGCGCGGGTCACCCGAGGGTCGACCAGGCACCGGTCGGCCAGCCGTTCGGCGAACATCTCCACCAGCTCGATATGGCCCTCGGCGGCCAGCTCGCGCGCCGCCGCGGCGATGATCTCGTAGTTGACCGTCTGGGACAGGCGTTCGGCGTGGACGGTTGTCACGTCCAGTTCGACATCGACGATCAGCGGCTGGGTCATGCCCCGCTCATGGGCATAGACCCCGACCTCGGCCTCGATCTTCAGGCCACGGACGAAGATCTTCGCCCCGACGATGCGGTTGGCGGGGGCGGCTACGAACGGGGCTTCGGGAAGGGTGGCGGCCACGACTCCTCGGGGTCAGGGATGAATGATGTCGGGCGTGCGCCAGGCAAGGTGCTGGCCGCTGTCGACGGCGATCATCTGACCGGTCACTGACGGAGCGTCAATCAGATAGCGCAGGGCTCCGGCGATGTCCTCGGGGGTCACGACACG
>JACRBD010000202.1 GCA_016234625.1 Caulobacterales bacterium
GTCCGACACCAGGATGCGCGTCAGGCCCCCGCCGTCGGCCTCGACCTCAACCCGCGAGGCGCCGGCGTCGAGAGCGGGTTCGACCAGGTCCTTGACCGCACTGGCCGGCCGCTCGACCACCTCGCCGGCGGCGATGCGGTTGACGGTCTCGGGCGGCAGGCGGCGGATGGGCATGGGATCACCCTAGCCGATTCCGCCACGGGAATCGTTGCGTGGTTCGAGCCCCGGACCAAATCCGGGGCCAGTTAGGCCCCCAGCGCGTACGGCCCGCCCTTTTCCAGTCCGGCCTGCCACGCCGGCCGGGCGTGGATGCGCTCGATCCAGGCGGACATGTTGGGGTAGTCGCCTAGCTTGCCGAAGGCCTTCAGCACCTCGGGGACGAAGCTCATCTGGGCGTCGGCGCCGGTGGGGCAATCGCCGACCAGCCAGTCGCGGCCGGCCAGGGCGCCCTCGATGTAGGACATGTGGTTGGCGATCTCGCTCTCGATGCGCGGCCTGAGCGGCGCGCCGGCCTCGCCCAGGCGCATGACGTACATGCTCAGCATCAGCGGCAGCATGGCGCTGCCCTCGCCGTAGTGCAGCCACTGCAGATAGGCCTCGTGGTCGGCCGTGCCGACCGTGGGGGCCATCCGCCCGCCGCCGTGCCTGCGGACGATGTAGTCGATGATCGCGCCCGACTCGATGACCGTCTGGCCGCCATCGGTGATCACCGGCGACTTGCCCAGGGGATGGACGGCCTTCAGTTCCGGCGGGGCCAGGCGCGTGGTCGCGTCGCGGCTGTAGAACTTGATCTCGTAGGGTACGCCCAGTTCTTCCAGCAGCCAGAGGATGCGCTGCGAGCGCGATTCATTGAGGTGATGGACGGTGAGCAAGGCGATTCCCCTGGAAAACTGTTCGACCGGCAACATAGGGCTCGCCTTCACCGTGGCAAATTCTACCTTTGCCGGGGCTGATTGTGTGCGAGTGCGAAATGCATATAGTGCGCCGCAACAAAATTCGGGGAGAATGAACCCATGAGCGCCGCCGCCGCCGAAACCGCTTCAGCGTCCCTGGTCCTGCCGGGCCTGACTGTCCTGCTGCAGCAGGCCGCCGACGCCGCCGGCGCCTTCGTCGCCGATGCCAAGGGCGAGGTGAAGGCGCGCGTCTCCAGCGGCGGCAAGATCGATCGGGTTCTGGCCGACGTCGAGCAGCACGCCGTGCATGGCTTCGGCTGGTACGCCAGCTACGCCGAGCTCCTGAACCAGGTCGCCGGCTGGGCCGGGCGGCTGGAGGCCGAGGGGGCCTTCGGCGAGACCGAGGCCCTGCTGGCCCAGCTGCTATTCGCCGAATACTGCACCCAGCTGGTCGGCGGCATCCCGATGAACCAGGGCGAGATGGTCCGCCCCGCCGACCTGACCACCAGCCGCGAGGTGATGAACCGCCTGTTCGCCCCGGCTCTGGTCCAGCTGATGACCCAGGGCGGCGGCCAGGCGGTGAAGACCCGCCTTGCCGACCTGGTGGCCGCCGCGCGCGGCAAGCCGACCGTCGAGAAGACCGGCCTGGACGAGACCTTCGAGATGATCCGCGACCAGTTCCACGGCTTCGCCGAGGAGAAGGTCGTTCCCTTCGCCCATGGTTGGCACCTGCGCGACGAGCTGATCCCGATCGAGCTGGTCAGGGAGCTGGGCGACCTGGGCGTGTTCGGCCTGACTATCCCCGAAGAGTTCGAAGGCTCGGGCATGGGCAAGACCGCCATGTGCGTGGTCTCCGAGGAGCTCAGCCGCGCCTGGATCGGCGTCGGCTCCCTGGCCACCCGCTCGGAGATCGCCGCCGAGCTGATCCTCACCGGCGGCACGGCGGAGCAGAAGGCCTACTGGCTCCCGAAGATCGCCAGCGCCGAGATTCTGCCGACGGCGGTGTTCACCGAGCCCAACACCGGCTCCGACCTGGGCTCCCTGCGCACCCGCGCCGTCCGCGACGGCGACCAGTATGTGGTGACTGGCGCCAAGACCTGGATCACCCACGCGGCCCGGGCCGATGTGATGACCCTGCTGGTCCGCACCGACCCGAACACCAGCGACTATCGCGGCCTCTCCATGCTGCTGGCGCCCAAGCTGCGCGGCGAGGTCGACCAGCCCTTCCCCACCGACGGCATGAGCGGCGGCGAGATCGGCGTGATCGGCTATCGCGGGATGAAGGAATACGAGATCGGCTTCGACGGCTTCACCGTGCCGGCGGCCAACCTGCTGGGCGGGGTCGAGGGCCAGGGCTTCAAGCAGCTGATGGCCACCTTCGAAAGCGCCCGCATCCAGACCGCCGCCCGCGCCGTCGGCGTGGCGCAGCGGGCGCTGGAGCTGGGGCTGAACTACGCCCTGGACCGCAAGCAGTTCGGCGGGCCGATCTTCGGCTTCCCCCGGGTGGCCAACAAGTTGGCCGTGATGGCCTGCGAGATCATGGCCGTGCGCCAGCTTACCTATTTCGCCGCGCGCCAGAAGGACGAGGGCAAGCGCTGCGATCTTGAAGCCGGCATGGCCAAGCTGATCGCCGCGCGCGTCGCCTGGGCCGCCGCCGACAACGCCCTGCAGATCCACGGCGGCAACGGCTTTGCCATGGAGTACGAGATCAGCCGCGTGCTGGCAGACGCGCGGATCCTCAACATCTTCGAGGGCGCCGGCGAGATCCAGGCCCAGGTCATCGCCCGGCGGCTGCTGGAAGACGGGAACTAGGCCGCATCCGCAGCAGAACCTCGGCCGCCAGCAGGTTCGGGACCCAGCAAAGGAAGGCGATGGCGCGATAGGCGTCGAGCCCCGCGAAGCCGACCAGCGGTCCGCCGAACAGGTAGAGCCGCAAGGTTACGGCCGCGAAGGTCAGGGCGAAGCTGCGGATCATCCAGCGGCGGTGGGCCTGATAGTCCCCGAGCCGGACGGCGCGCAGGCCCATGGCCGTCGTGCTGAACCAGGCCAGGGCAAGCAATCCGAAGCCGAGACCGGCGATGGGCCCCGCCGTCGCGCCGAACGCCAGCAGCAGTCCCGCCGGCGCCGAGAGCAGGCAGGCGACAATATAGATCACCCCGACGATGCGATGCCCCGCCCCCCGACGGCCGTCGCGCCGCCTGAAGAACTGCCACGGCCCGAGGATCAGCGCCGTGGCGCCGAGCCCCGCGTGGATGGCCAACGCCGCGCCGGCGAACCGGTTGGCGAGTACATCCGGCGCGCCCAGCGGCGGCTCGGGCGCGAGATAGCGGAGCGAGAACAGGCCGACCGCCAGCGCGAGCAGGAGGAAGAGCATCAGGGTGGTTCGGTTCAGGGTGCGGATCATCGAAAAGGCCTCTGCGTGTGGAGGCCTTCCGGTTCCATCGGGCCGAAACCCTCGCAACGGCGGCTTCGCGGACGGGGCCGTCGCTTCGCGAACGGGGCCCGGGCGTCAGCGGGTCTTGGCGCGATCGGGGGATTGAGGTCTCATCGGGCGATGAAGGAGAGCGCCCCGTCCTCGGCCATTGCATCCCTCCGGCGGCCGCTGATCGGCCATCTGGGGCTGGTGGAGCTGCTGATTCTCGCCCTGATCGGGGGCTTCCTCGCCTCGATCGGCGCCTTCGACACCGACACGGTCGATGCGCCCCGCCGCTTCGCCTACTGGATCTTCCCCCTGGTCGCGGGCGGCGCCTGCGGCGGCCTGATTGAGCAGTGGCTGGAGTCCCGGCCGTGGCTGGCCCGCCGCCCATGGCCGCGCGCCGCCGCCCTGACCCTGCTGATGGCGGTTCCGGCGACGGTGATCGTGAGCGGAACGGCGGTCGTGCTGTTCGGGGCGCGCTCCCTGGGCCATGCCCTGTGCCTCTATCCGCAGGTCGTGCTGATCTGCGCGCCACTGGTGGCGATCGCCTGGCTGTCGCGGCGGGAGGTCTTTCTCCAGGCGTCGCCGTCGCCCGGCCTGGCGCCGCCCGGGCTGCGCGAGAAGCTTCCGCCCAGACAGGCGCGGGCCCGACTGCTCGCCGTGGAAGCCGAGGACCACTATCTGCGCATCCACACCGAAGCTGGCGACACCTTGACGCTGATGCGGTTCGCCGACGCGCTGAAGGCGCTCGAAGGCATGGATGGCGTCCGCACCCATCGCTCCTGGTGGGTGGCCCGGTCGGCGGTGGAGGAGGCGCGCTGGCGTCGGGGTCGCGGCGATCTGGTGCTGGCGGGCGGTCTGCTGGCCCCGGTCAGCCGCGCCTATGCCGCGAGCGTGAGGACGCTGGACTGGGCAAGGGAAGCCTAGGCCTTCAAGCCGTCGAAGATCAGCCGCACCTGGCGCTCCATGATCGTGGTCATGGCCGTCGCGTCGGCGGCCTGCTGGGCGGCAAGGCGGTAGTTCCAGGCGTAGGACGCCATCAGGGTGTCGAGCACCAGTTCGAGGTCGGCGTCGGCCCGCACCTCGCCGCGTTCGACGCCGTCGGCCAGCAGGTCAATCAGCATGCCCTTGAAGCGGCTGTTGCGGCCATAGGGGATGGTGGAAGCGTCCAGCGACGGGCTGAACGAGGCGGCGATATGGGCGAGGAACAGCTTCACCCGCCGACACTCGAAATCGTAGTGGATGGCGAAAACCGAACAGACCCGGTCGCAGGTCGTGCCGCGCAGGTGCCGGGTGACGCGGTCGAGTTCGGCGTAGAGCGCCTCGACCCGGTCGTCCATGACCTGGCTGAGGACATCGGCCTTCGAGGCGAAGGTGGTGAACACGCTGCCGACAGAGACGCCGGCGCGCTCGGCGATCGCGCGGATCGTCGATTCTTCGTAGCCGATCTCGTTGAACAGGTCGCGCGCCGCTTCAAGAACCTTTCGGCGCGTGCCCTGCTTCTGCGTTTCGCGAACGCCTGCCAACCCGTTCCCCCCCGGGAAAAGACGCGGGCGCCCGAAAGCCGGACGCCCGCGTTGCTTAAGCCGCCTGGACCTTTAGGCTGGCCAGGACCAGATCGATCCGTTCAGCCAGCCGGGCGGTCTGTGCTTCCACCGGCAAGCCTTCGAACGCGGCCGGACGATAGCCCGCCAGATACAGATCCCAGATCACGTCGGACACGAGACGCAGATCGAAGCGAGTGGCCAGTTCGCCCCGTTCAACGGCGCGCTCAAGCACTTCCGTCACCAGAGACCGGATCGGACGCATCGCTTCGCGGCGCAGCTTCTCGGCTTCGGGCGTGCGGGTCCAGGAGGCCGCCAGGGCGGCCTGAATGAGCGGCAGCTGGGCGCCGTGGGCGCGATAGGCGGCGCCGAACTTGGCCACCAGGGCTTCACGATCGGTCGGCGCCATGGACGCGGCGGCCCGCATCGGGGCGAGCAGGGCGGCGAAGTCGTCGCTCAGGATGGCGTCGAACAGCTCGGGCTTGTCGGCGAAGCTGGCGAATACCGCGCCGGTGGACATGCCGGCGGCGCGGGCGATGTCACGGATGGTGGCGCCTTCGTAGCCACGCTCGACGAACATCTCGCGGGCCGCCTGCAGGACCTTCTCGCGGGTCTGCTGTTTGGCGATCGCCCGGCGGGTCAACTTCTGTGGTCGGATCGAGGGCGCGTGCATGCGCATGGGAATATGATTCATCGGACCGCCTCCAAACGGGCCAGCGCCGCTTCGGCGCGCTTCTCAAATTCGACGCAGTACTCGTCGACGACCTTTTGCAGGACGTCGGCATAGCGCCGCGCCAGTTCGCGACCGTCCTGCGCGGCGTCGCGCAGATCCACGATCAACTGCCGGATCTCGGCATCGGTTTCATCTTGTTCCGCGGCCTGGACGGCGGCGGAGGCCTGGGTCACACCCATTTTATCTCCGTCTCGTCCTCCCCGTCTGACTTGGTCACCCGCGATCCACGGTGAGGAGTTGATCGCGTTCGTTGAACATGCTCATCGAGCAATGGGAGCGGCGAACTACAGGGAACATCGATGCGCGTCAACAACTAACTGATAGCTGTCGGACGCGGCGGAAATTGGACCGAATCCGATGGCGACACCGGTATCTCGGTTCTTGGAACGTCGGAATGCGACATAAACTCCCATCGAACATGCTCGATGAACAAAGTCTGAATGGTGGACGGGCCGTTCGGTTCGGCGTGGTGGCGGCGGCGCGGCCCAGGCGCTAGATTGCCGACATGGACAAGATCTTCGACTTGCTGATCCCGATTTCCCTGGCGGCGGTGCTGTTGGCTCTGGCGGGCGGCCTGTACGCCCTCTATCGCGGCGGCGACTTCGGGCGATCCTATTCCAACAAGCTCATGCGCCTGCGGGTGCTGCTGCAGTTCATCGCCATCCTGATTCTCGTCGCCGCCCTGTGGTGGCGGACGAGCCACGCGGGCTGACGGCGTGGTCACGCTCAACCGCATCTACACCCGCACCGGCGATGACGGGACAACGCGGCTGGCCACCGGCGAGCCGGTCGGCAAGGACAGCCTGAGGGTCGAAGCCTATGGCGGCGTGGACGAGACCAACGCCTGCCTCGGCCTGATCCGGCTGCACACGGCCGGCGACGCGGTGCTCGACGCGATCCTCGCGCGGATTCAGAATGATCTGTTCGACCTGGGCGCCGATCTGGCGACTCCCGACCGTGGCAAGCCGGTCGAATGGGAGCCGCTGCGGATCCTGCAGTCGCAGGTCGACCGGCTGGAGCAGGAGATCGACCTGCTCAACGGCGAGCTGTCGCCCCTGACCTCCTTCGTGCTGCCGGGCGGCTCGCCGGCGGCGGCGGCCCTGCACCAGGCCCGCACCGTTTGCCGACGGGCCGAGCGCGGCTGCGTCGCCCTGGCTGGCCAACCGGACGAGCCGGTCAGCGCCGCGGCGGTCAAGTATCTCAACCGGCTGTCGGACCTGCTGTTCGTCGCCGCCCGCTGGGCCAACGCCAAGGGCGCCGCTGATGTGCTCTGGGTTCCGGGCGCGAACCGGTAACCGTCCCCAATTTCCGCTCATCCCGGCATGGTTCGACACGCGCTCTTCGAGCGCTGCTCACTATGACGTGCATTTGTATTCGTCATCCTGAGCAGCCGCGTGGCGGCGTGTCGAAGGACGCAATGTCGGAGCCTACTTCTTCGCCGGCGGTGTGACGGCCGAGGCGGCATCGGCGGCTTCGGGCGCCGGCGCAGCCGCCGCGCCCCCGGCCGGATAGCCCTCACGCTCGCGCTGCACCTGGCGCGCCGCCTGCAACTCGGACCACGCCTTGCGGCTCATGCCCGCCGGCCGGCCGGTGATGCTCGAAATGTAGATCGGGGTGGCGCAGACGCGGCCCTTGAAATCCCACCAGCCGGCCCGCGCGTCGCACTTCTGCGCCGGCCAGACGTAAAAGATCTGGTAGCCCCAGATGGCCACCGCGCCGACGGCGAACAGGGCCAGGAAGACGATCTTCAGGCGGTCTATCGTGGGGTTCATGGCTGGCCCTCTATACGAATGACGCCGTCACGGCAATTTCGGGCCGCCCGGCTGACCCTTACGGAAACTTGCATTGCGCGACGGAGTCGGTATCAGCCTCTCCGCGCAATATTTTTCGCAACGCAACAAAACGGGCGGACAAACCCATGAAGGTGCTGGTCCCGGTCAAACGGGTAATCGATTACAACGTGAAGGCGCGGGTAAAGCCCGACCAGTCGGGCGTCGACCTGGCCAACGTCAAAATGTCCATGAACCCCTTCTGCGAGATCGCGGTCGAAGAGGCCGTCCGTCTCAAGGAGAAGGGCGTCGCCACCGAGGTCATCGCCGTCTCCGTCGGCCCGACCCAGGCGCAGGAAACCATCCGCACGGCCCTGGCCATGGGCGCCGACCGCGGCATCCTGATCCAGTCGGACACCGATGTTGAGCCGCTGGCCGTGGCCAAGCTGCTCGCGGCCGTCGCCAAGGAAGAAGGCGCGGACGTGGTGCTGATGGGCAAGCAGGCCATCGACGGCGACAACAACGCCGTCGGCCAGATGCTCTCGCAGATCCTCGGCTGGCCCCAGGCGACCTTCGCCAGCAAGGTCGAGATCGCCGGCGGCAAGGCGACCGTCACCCGCGAGGTCGACGGCGGCCTGCAGGTGCTGGAAGTCGCCCTTCCGGCGGTGATCACCGCCGATTTGCGTCTCAACGAGCCGCGCTACGCTTCGCTGCCCAACATCATGAAGGCGAAGAAGAAGGAAATCGCGGTCAAGGCGACCGGCGACTACGGCGTCGATGTCGCCCCCCGCCTGAAGGTCCTCAAGGTCACCGAGCCCGCCAAGCGCTCGGCCGGCGTGAAGGTCGAAACCGCCGCCGACCTGGTGGCCAAGCTCAAGACTGAAGCGGGGGTCCTGTAATGGCCGTTCTCGTCGTCGCCGACAGCGACAACGCGCACCTGCGCGACACCACCCACAAGACCGTCACCGCCGCCCTGCAGCTGTCGGGCGATGTGGACATCCTGGTCCTGGGCCAGGGCGCCGACGCGGTGGCCGCCGCCGCCGGCAAGATCGCCGGCGTGCGCAAGGTCATCCTGGCCGAGGGCGCGGACGTGGGCCACGGGGTGGCGGAAGCCATCTCCGACACCATCGCCGGCCTGATGGGCGGCTATGACGCCCTGCTCGTCCCGGCCACCTCGGCCGGCAAGAACTTCGCCCCGCGCGTGGCGGCCAAGCTCGACGCCTCGCCGATCTCGGACGTGGTTGAAGTGGTCAGCAATGACACCTTCGTGCGCCCGATCTACGCCGGCAACGCGCTGGAGACGGTCCAGACGGGCGACGCCAAGAAGGTGCTGACGGTTCGTCCGACGGCCTTCAAGGCCGCCGGCGAAGGCGGCTCGGCCGCGGTCGAGAAGATCGCAGCCGCCTCGGCTTCGGGCGCGAAGTTCGTTTCCGAGGAGATGGTCAAGTCGGACCGTCCGGAACTGACCGCCGCCAAGATCGTCGTCTCGGGCGGTCGGGCCATGGGTTCGGCCGAGGAGTTCCAGCGGGTCATCGAGCCCCTGGCCGACAAGCTGGGCGCCGCCGTGGGCGCCTCGCGCGCCGCGGTCGATGCCGGCTACGCTCCCAACGACTACCAGGTCGGCCAGACCGGCAAGGTCGTCGCCCCGGCGCTGTACATCGCCATCGGCATCTCGGGCGCCATCCAGCACCTGGCCGGCATGAAGGACTCCAAGGTGATCGTGGCGATCAACAAGGACGCCGACGCGCCGATCTTCCAGGTCGCCGACTACGGCCTGGTGGCCGACTACAAGACCGCCGTGCCGGACCTTATGGCCGCGTTGGGCTAACGGTTCTCGTCATCGCTGAAACGGAAAGGCCCGGCGCTCACGCACCGGGCCTTTTTCGTTGATGAACCCGCCGGCTTTATCGAGGCTCGGTCGGGTCCGCCATGGCGGCGTATTTGGCCGTGAGGCGCGTGAACACCTCCTCGGCGGGCCGGCCAGGGCCGCTTTCCATGCCTTCCCGCACCAGGCGACGAAGCTCTTCGATTTCCATTCCGGAGAGCCGGCGCTTGATTTTCCAGTCGCGCAATGCGTCGCGAATGACTTCGCTGACGGTTGCGTACTCGCCGGATTCGACCGCTTCACGGACGCCATCGACCATCTCAGTCGGCAGAGCCACGCTGATCTTGTCGACCCTTGCGATCGTCGCCTCGGATGAATTGGCAGCATTTCTTCCTACCACAGGCGTCAACCAGCGCCTGACAAGGCCGGAACCGGTCCAGACCCTCCCTCGCGCTGCATCGCAGCAAAGACCTTGGCGGCTGTTAGGACTCTCGTGCTAGAAAGCGGCCACAAAAGTTTGCGGCGCGGACCTCCCCCGGATTCACCGCGCCGACGTCAAGGGCGAGACTTCATGGCGGATATCAAGTCGGTCGGCGTCATCGGCGCCGGTCAGATGGGATCGGGCATCGCGCACGTCTGCGCGCTCGCCGGCTACGACGTGTTCCTCAACGACCTGGACCAGGCGCGGATCGAAGCGGGGATCAGCCAGATCGAGCACAATCTGGCCCGCCAGGTTCATCGCGGCCTGATCGACGACGCGGCGATGAAGGCGGCGCTGGGCCGCATCAAGCCGGCTTCCCTCGAAGCGGTCGCCGGGTCGGACATCGCCATCGAGGCGGCCACCGAGAATGAAGAGACCAAGAAGGCCATCTTCCGCTCGCTGCTGCCGCACCTGGGGCCCAACACCCTGCTGGCGTCGAACACCTCGTCGATCTCGATCACGCGGCTGGCCTCGACCACCGACCGGCCCGAGCGGTTCATCGGCCTGCACTTCATGAACCCTGTCCCGCTGATGAAGCTGGTCGAGGTGATCCGCGGCATCGCCACAGACGTGGCCACCTACGAGACGGCGGTCAATTTCGCCCAGTCCCTGGGCAAGACCACCACCAATGCCGAGGATTTTCCCGCCTTCATCGTCAACCGCGTGCTGGTGCCGATGATCAACGAGGCGATCTACACCCTGTACGAGGGCGTCGGCACGGTGGAGTCGATCGACACCGCCATGAAGCTGGGCGCCAACCATCCGATGGGCCCGCTGGAGCTGGGCGACTTCATCGGCCTGGACACGGTCCTGTCGATCATGAACGTGCTGCACGAGGGCCTGGCGGACAGCAAGTACCGTCCCTGCCCGCTGCTGGTGAAGTACGTCGAGGCCGGCTGGCTGGGCAAGAAGGTCGGCCGCGGCTTCTACGACTACCGCGGGGATGTGCCGGTTCCGACGCGGTAGGAATTCGGTGACAGTTTACGAATTGCCGTTGCGCTGGCGCTGGCCGCCCGATCGCTGCAATTCGTAAACTGTCACCGAATTCAGCCCCAGCCCAGCGCCACCGCGCCCCGGTAGGTTCCGAGCGCGGCCAGGTAGGCCAGGGTGACCATGTAGACGAACATCACGCTCGGCCAGGTCCAGCCGTTGGTCTCGCGCTTGACCACGCCCAGCGTCGCCACGCACTGCGGCGCGAAGACATACCAGGCCAGGAACGACAGGCCGGTGGCCAGCGACCACTGCGAGCCGACGATGTGCTGCAGCACCGCGCCGCCCGCGCCTTCGACATCACCGACGGAATAGATCGTGCCCAGGGTGGCCACGGCTACCTCGCGGGCGGCCATGCCGGGGATCAGGGCGATCGACATCTGCCAGTTGAACCCGATCGGGGCGAGCAGCGGCTGGATGAAGTGGCCGATCAAGCCGGCGAAGCTGTAGTCGATGGCCGGCCCGGTCGCGCCCTCCGGTGGATAGGGGAAGGTCGACAGGGCCCAGACCAGGATCATCAGCGGCAGGATGATCCGTCCGGCGCGGTTCATGAAGATGACCACCCGCTGCCACAGGTTCAGCAGCACATTGCGCGCTTCCGGCGCCTTGTAGGTCGGCAATTCCATCATGAATGGCTCGGAAGCGGTCCGCCAGAACACCCTGCGGATGACGAAGGCGACCACCAGGCCGGAGATCAGACCGGCCGCGTAGAGGCCGAACATCACCAGCCCCTGGAGGTTGATGAAGCCCCAGTAGACGCGGCTGGGGATCAGGGCGGAAATGATCAGCGTATAGACCGGCAGGCGGGCCGAGCAGGTCATCAGCGGCGCGATCAGGATCGTTGTCAGCCGGTCGTGCTTCTGGTCGATGACCCGGGCCGACATGATGCCCGGAATGGCGCAGGCGTGGCTCGACAGCAGCGGGATGAAGGCGCGGCCGTGCAGGCCCGCCACCCCCATCAGCCGGTCCAGCAGGAAGGCCGCCCGGGCCATGTAGCCGGAGTCCTCCAGCAGGAGGATGAAGAAGAACACGATGATGATCTGCGGCAGGAACACCAGCACGCTGCCGACGCCGGCGATCAGGCCGTCGACCAGCAGGCTGCGCAGCAGCTCGTTGGTGACGACCCGGCCGACCAGCTCGCCCAGCAGGACGAAGCCCGTGTCGATGCCGTCCGCCACCGGCGTGGCCCAGCTGAACACCGCCTGGAAGATCACGAACATGATCGCCGAGAGGATCAACAGCCCGGCCACCGGCTGCAGCAGGACGTTGTCGATCCTCGAGGTCAGGGTGTCGGGCCGCTCCGGCGGGCGGACGTAGGCCCTCAGGATCCGCTGCGCCTCGCTGTGCGCCTGGCGGATCTCCTCGGCGGAGGGCTCGTGCCAGACGTTCTCGCCCATGGGCATCGAGCCGGCCAGGGCCTCGGCCTGGGCGACCAGTTCCTCGATGCCGCGCTTGCGGGTGGCCACGGTGGTGACGATCGGCGCGCCGATCTCCCGCGACAGACCTTCGAGGTCGATGCGCAGGCCCTGCCGCTGGGCGATGTCGTACATGTTCAGGGCCAGCACGAACGGCCGGCCGACCTGCTTCAGCTCCAGCGCCAGCCGCAGCACCAGCCGAAGGTTGGTGGCGTCGGCGACGCAGACGATGACGTCCGGCGGCGTTTCCCCCGCCAGCCGGCCGAGCACCGCGTCGCGGGTAACCGCCTCGTCCGGGCTGCGGGCACGCAGGGAATAGGTGCCCGGCAGGTCGAGCACATGGATCACCCGGCCGGACGGCGTGGTCAGCACGCCCTCCTTCCGCTCGACGGTCACGCCGGCGTAGTTGGCGACCTTCTGGCGGCTACCGGTCAGGGCGTTGAACAGGGCGGTCTTGCCGGTGTTGGGATTGCCGACCAGCGCGAGGCGCGCGGGAGCCAGGGCCGTGTCGGTCAAGCGCTCGCCCCGGCGTGGTCAAAGCGGACCTGGATGGCGGCGGCCTCGCGGCGGCGCAGGGCCACCCGCATGTCGTCCAGCTTCACGGCGATCGGGTCGCGGCCAAACAGGCCCTCCTGCAGGATTTCCACCCGGGCGCCCTCGACGAAGCCCAGTTCCAGCAGCCGACGCTCCAGCTCGTCGTCCGGCGCGTGGACCCGCACGATCGTTCCCCTGGCGCCGATCCGGCGCGCGCTCAGCAGGCCAAGATCGATGATGTCGGCGACGGTGTCGGCGGTCGCGACGGCGGGTTCCAGAACCAAAGCTTCGGACATGACGCCCCGATGAAATCCCGAAAAGGGAGATGATTGCGAATGATTATCATTCCACGCGCGCCCTGTCGATGGCGTCAGGCCGCGGTGGACGGCAGTGCGGCGTTAATACCTTGGACACCATGATGCACGTCGCGGGATACTCTTCGAGCGATTCGTGCAGGCGGGACGATGCGACGGCTTACCCTTGCGCTGCTCTGCGGCGCCTACCTTTCCCTGTCCTTGATCGTCGCCGTGGGCCTCTGGCGAAGCGGCGGCCAGTGGAGTGCGGGCGTCGCGGCCCTGATCGGTAGCCTGGCCCTGGCCTTCGCCTTCCACGCCCTGATCGATGCCGCCCTCACCACCGTCCGTATTCGCGGCGAGCTGGGCAACATTCGCGAAGCGCACCTGATCCTCGCCCGCCAGCTGGAAAAGATCGACCAGCGCCTCGGCGAAGTCGTCGAGACCGTCACCACCGACGCCCTGCGCCGCTCCGAGGAACTGACCAGCGAGGTCCATTCGCTGGAAGACGCCGTCCAGCGGATGGCCGAGAAGATGGAGAGCCAGCTCTCCGACCGCGTCGCCGCCGCCGCCCCCAACGCCCTGGGCCGCGGTCCGCAGTCGGCCGCGCTGCTCGATACCGTCAAGGCCGCCTTGGCCGGCAACCGGGTCGATCTCTACCTGCAGCCGGTGGTCTCGCTGCCCCAGCGCCGCACGGTCTTCTACGAGAGCTTCTCGCGCCTGCGCGACGAGACCGGCCGGGTGATGATGCCGGCCGAGTATCTCTCGGTCGCCGAGCCGGAGGGTCTGGTCGCGGCGATCGACAACCTGCTGCTGTTCCGCTGCGTGCAGATCGTCCGGCGGCTGGCCAAACAGGACCGCAAGGTCGGCATCTTCTGCAACATCTCGCTCGCCAGCCTGTCGGACGAGCAGTTCTTCCCGCAGTTCCTCGACTTCCTGTCGGCCAACAAGGACATGGCCGGGGCCCTGATCTTCGAACTGGGCCAGGCTGCGTTTGAGCGGCGCGGCGCGGTCGAGGCCCGCCACATGGCCCGGCTGGCGGACCTGGGCTTCCGCTTCAGCCTCGACAAGGTCATGGACCTGGATCTCGACTTCCAGGACCTGGCCCGCTCGGACATCAAGTTCATCAAGGTCGGCGCCCAGATGCTGCTCGACCAGCTGGAGGAGTCGGAAGGCCGCCTGGTCATCCGCTCGCTGCCGGACCTGCACGCCTCCGACTTCGCCCGCCTGACCCGCCGCTACGGCGTCGAGGTGATCATCGAGAAGGTCGAGAGCGAGCGGCAGATCGTCGACATCCTCGAACTCGACATGGCCTTCGGCCAGGGCCACCTGTTCGGCGAGCCCCGCGCCATCCGCGACGCCATCCTCGCCGAGGCCGAGCCCCCCGCCGAGTTCATGCGCACCTCCCTGCGCCGGGCGTCCGGCTGGTAGTGCGTCCTTCGAGACGCTCGCTTGAGGCTCGCTCCTCAGGATGACGAACAGGGTGGGCTTGCACAAAAGCTCGTCATGGTGAGGAGCGATCCCTCGGGGTCGCGTCTCGAACCACGCACAATGAATCCGCGGAACAGCAAGCATCGGGCTGCCGCCGCCTCGCCGCCCCTCCATGATCCCCTCCCATGAGGAGCGAGACCATGACCCATGACACCGACGACGCCCGCTGGGACGCCATGCAGCGCCGCGACCGGGCAGCGGACGGGACCTTCCTGTTCGCGGTAAAGACCACCGGCGTCTATTGCCGACCCAGCTGTAGCGGCCGGCCATTGCGCAGGAACGTGGCGTTCTATGAGACAGCGGCGGCGGCCCGGGCCGACGGTTACCGCGCCTGCAAACGCTGCAAGCCGGACGCCACCGCCACATGACTCTCGACGACCTCGACTGGCCGCGGATCGCAGCCGACCTGGACGCGCAGGGCTGGGCGGTGACGCCCCGCCTGCTGGATGACGCGGACAGCGCCGCCCTGGCCGGCCTCTATGAGCAGGAGGCCGGGTTCCGCAGCCGGGTGGTCATGGCGCGGCACGGGTTCGGCAAGGGTGAGTATCGCTACTTCAGCTACCCACTGCCGGACCTCGTCCAGACGCTGCGCGAGTCGCTCTACCCGCCGCTGGCCGCCATCGCCAACGGCTGGGCGGAGCGGCTGGGCGAGGCCCGCCGCTTTCCGCCGACGCTCGCCGGGATGCTCGATCGCTGCCACGAGGCGGGCCAGACCCGGCCGACGCCGCTGATGCTCACCTATGGCCCCGGCGACTACAACTGCCTGCACCAGGACCTCTACGGCGAGCATGTCTTCCCGCTGCAGGCGGCCTTGCTGCTGGACCAGCCGGGCGAGGACTTCGACGGCGGCGAGTTCGTCATCGTCGAACAGCGCCCGCGCCAGCAGTCGGCGTCGTCGGTGGTTCCGCTGACCAAGGGCTGTGCGGTGATCTTCGCGGTCCGTGCGCGGCCCCATGACGGCGCGCGGGGCGTCCACCGCCGGGTGGTGCGGCATGGGGTGTCCGAGGTGCGAAGCGGCCGGCGCCGGACGCTGGGGGTGATCTTCCACGACGCCATTTAGTCGCTCCTCTCCCGCGAGGGA
>JACRBD010000203.1 GCA_016234625.1 Caulobacterales bacterium
AGAACACCATCTGCATCGCGAACATGAACAGCAAGGGCCGCACCCGTGGCTCGGTCATGACCATCCGCCAGCCGTAGGCCAGGTCGGCCGCCAGGTCCGTCGCCCAGCGCCCGCCCTCCGGCGGCCGTTCGGCGGGCGCCTCCCTTGCCCGCACGCCGCCGAGGAACAGGGCCGAAACCAGATAGGTCGCCGCGTCGATGGCGATGGCGAAGGGCGCGGTGAGCCACTGGAACAGCAGGCCCGCGATGGCCGGGCCGCCGATCTCGGCGACCGACTGGGTGACGGTCAGCTTGGTGTTGCCCTCGATCAGGTCCTCGGCCTCGATCAGCGTCGGCAGGAAAGCCTTGTCCGCCAGGTCGAACAGCACGGTGGCGGCCCCGACCAGGGCGGCCACGACATAGAGTTGCTCCATGCCCAGCAGGTGCAGCCAGGCGGCGATCGGGACCGTCATCAGCACGGCCAGCCTGAACAGGTCCGATCCGATCAGGATCGCCCGCCGGCTGGTCCGGTCGACGAAGCCGCCCGCCAGCAGGCCGACCAGCATGCCTGGCCCCAATGACAGGGCGGCCAGCACGCCCAGCTGGGCCGGCGTGGCCTGCAGGGTCCTCACGGCGGCCATCGGCAGGCCCTCCCGCGTGATCCGCGCGCCGACCGCCGAGACGGTCTGGGCGGTCCACAGCTTCATGAAGGCTGGATGTCGCCAAAGGCGGCCAGGGAGGACGAGGGCCGTCAACGGTCGATCCGGTTCACCGGCGAGGTCCTGACCGTGATCGAGCTGGTGATCGGCGGCGCCAGGCGGCCATAGACGGTCCGCCCCAGCAGGGCCGAGACCCGCGCCTGGCCGTCAGCCTCGAGGTCGCCGAAGAACAGGTTGTAGGGCGCGACCTTGAGCCTGTCCGACCAGCTTTGCGCCCGGCGGAAGGCCGAGGACCGGGGTTTCGACACATCGAGGAAGCCCTCGATGCATCGGGTGTGGACCTCGCGCTTCAGGAACGGCGGCCGCACGCCCCAGCCCATGCCGCTGGCGTTGGCGGCGCCCAGGCTGTCCTTCTCGTCCGCGGGCGCGGCGGTGCGCGACCCGGTCAGCGGATTGACGCACAGGGCCGGCCGGTCCTCCAGGTCGACGAGATTGTCCTCGGCATCCCAGACAAGGGCGCGGTCGCGAGCGCGGCGGCGATCGCCGTCGGCGGGCGTGGCCCAGGCCACCACGCAGCGCGCCTGATCCCGGGCGACGCAGGCCGGAACCGGCGCGGTCGGGCCATAGGCGTTGGCGGGAACCACGGTCTCGATCAGATAGACCCCGGCCAGGCGGGCGCTCAGGGCCTTGTCCGGAATGATCTCCTCGCGCAGCAGCCGCTCTGCCAGCAGGCCGCCCTGCTCCACCCCCACCAGCACCAGCGGCCGGCCGGTGTCGTGATGGGCCCGCCAGTAGCGGAAGGCCGCGCGGACGTCGCCATAGGCGAAGACCCGGGCCGCCCGTGCGTCCTCGCGCAGGGTCAGCTGCGAATAGAGACTGGCCTGGCGGTAGCGCGGGGCGAAGATCCGGCCCACCCGGGCGAACGGCCCGGCGTAGTTGGGCAGCATCACCCGGTCGAGCAGACGGGTAGCCTCCTGGTCGCGGAAGGGCGAATTCCAGTGCTCGCCGCCGTTAAAGGTGGTCGGATGGACGAAGAAGACGTCCGCCGGCAGGTCCGCCTTCGGATGCGCGTCGATCGGCAGGGCCCAGGCGCGCGCCTCGGCGTAGTTAGGGCCATTGGGCGGGCGGTAGGTCTGGAACGGCACCTTCGGATCCAGCGCCGTGCGCAGGATGTCCACCCGGAACACGAAGGCGCCGACGGCCAGCAGCACGGCCAGGGCCGCCAGCCCCAGCGCGATCCACCGCTTGAATCCCTTCAGACCGAACATGCGCCGAGCGTTACATGAGGACCGCGCGATCCGTAAGTGTCTGTCCCTGTCAGGTCAGCGGTACGGATCGCTGGTGTTCAGGTACGACCCGACATAGTCGCCGATGCCGTCTTCAAGCGGGGTCATCTGGCCCGGGTAGCCCGCCGTGCGCAGGCGGTCCATGCTGGCTTGCGTGAAATACTGGTACTTGTCGCGGATCGAGGTCGGCATCGGGATGTAGTCGATCTGCGGCTCCCGGCCGGCGGCCCGGAACACGTTCTCGGCCATGTCCTTGAACGAGCGGGCCTTACCGGAACCCAGGTTGTAGACGCCGTTGACCTGTTCGTTCTGGCTCAGCCACTGCACCACGTCGGCCACGTCCCGGACGTAGACGAAATCGCGCAGCTGGCCGCCATCCTGGTAGTCCGGATTGTGCGACTTGAAGAGCTGCACCGCGCGGCCATCCCTCACATGCGGCCAGATCTGCGAGGCGACCGACTTCATCGACTCCTTGTGCTCCTCGTTGGGGCCATAGACGTTGAAGAACTTCAGCCCCACCCATTGCGGCGGGGCGTAGTCGCGGACGGCCTGGCGGGCGGCGAACAGGTCGAACAGGGCCTTGGACCAGCCGTAGGTGTTCAGGGGCCGCAGCGCCTTGCGGCTGTCGATATCGTCCCGGTCCTCGAATCCCTGGGCGCCGTCGCCATAGGTGGCGGCCGAGGAGGCGTAGATGAACCGGCGCTGGCGGTCGGCGCACCAGCGGAACAGGTCCCGCGACAGGCCGAAGTTCTGGTGGATGATCCTGTCGGCGTCCGGTTCGGTGGTCGAGCTGATGGCGCCCATGTGGATCACCAGAGCCACGTCCTGCCAGCGTTTTTCCAGCCACTCCATCATGTGCTCGGGGGCCACGAAGTCGCCGATCGGGTGCTTGGCGAGGTTGCGCCACTTGCCCACCTCCGCCTCACCCAGCCAGTCGCAGGCGACCAGGTCCAGTGAGGGATCCTCGGCCAGTTTGGCGATGATGTTGGAGCCGATGAAACCGGCCCCGCCGGTGACGAATACGATGCGGCGGGTCATGGCTTAAGCTTTCTCGATCATGCGGGCGATGGCGGCGGAGGTGGAGAAGCCTTCGATGATGGCCGCCAGCTTGACCTCCCCACCCCAGGACTGGACGAGGTCGTGACCGACGACGCCCTCGATGGTGTAGTCGGCGCCCTTGATCAGCACGTCCGGCCGGGCGGCCGTGATCAGATCGACGGGCGTGTCCTCGTCGAACGGCGCGACAAGGTCGACAAAACTGAGGCCCGCCAACACCAGGGCCCGGGATTCCAGGTCGTTGACCGGTCGACCCTCGCCCTTGAGCGCCCTGACCGACCGGTCGCTGTTGACGCCGACGATCAGCCGGTCGCACCAGCCGCGGGCCTGGGCCAGATAGGCCACGTGGCCCTTGTGCAGGATGTCGAAGCAGCCGTTGGTGAAGCCGACCTTCAGCCCCTGGGCTCGCCAGGCCGCGGCCTTCTGCGCCATCTGGCCGGCGGTGACCACCTTGGCCTCGGCCGGGGCCATGTGGGCGGAAATCTCGGCCTCGATCAGGTCGTGCGGCGTGGCCACGGCGGTGCCGGCCTTGCCGACCACCACGCCTGACGCCAGCAGGGCAAAGGCCACCGCATCCTCGCGACTGGCCTTGGCGGCCAGGGCCAGGCCCAGGGCCGCGAGCGCCGTATCGCCGGCGCCGGAAACGTCGAACACCTCCCGCGGTCGGCCTGGGAAGTGGCGCACCGGCTCGCCGCGCACGGCGAGACTCATGCCCTTGGCGGCGCGGGTCACCAACACCGCCTTCGCCCGGGACAGGTCCAGCGCCCGAACCAGGGCGGCCTCGACTTCATCGTCGGTCTCGGTGGGCAGGTCGGTGGCCGAG
>JACRBD010000206.1 GCA_016234625.1 Caulobacterales bacterium
GAAGTCGGGCGCCTCGGCGTCCTTGGCGGGGGCGCCCCAGCCGGCGGCGAAGCGGATGACCGTTTTCGCGCCGCCCGGACCCTCGACCACCACGCGGTAGTCGCCCCAACCGAGGCGGCGGGTGATGCGCGCGGCCCCGCCGGCGCCAATGTTCAGGCTGCCTTTCTGGACCACCACGTCGCGGCTGGTGCGCCGCCACTGCCAGCGGCCGTCCTGCTGGAACCAGTCATAGTCCCAGTTCTCGGCGATGATTGTGTATGTCGCCCCCGGAGCGGCGATGCGCTGGCCCTTCGAATCCACGGCGATGAAGTTCAGCGCCACCGGCGCGGCATTGCCGCCGGTCGCGTCGCCCTGCTCGACCTTGACGCCGACATAGAGTGGCTTGGTGCGGACCTTGAGGAACAGGCTCTCGCGCACCGGCCGGCCGCCGGGCTCGAACACCGAGGCGGTCACCGTGGCCTTAAGCGGCGAAGAGGTCTCGCCGACTTCGCCGGTGCCCAGCGACAGGATCGCCTTGCCCTCGCCGTCGGTGACCGACGAGCCAAGTTCGATGAACTTTTCGTCGAAGGCGTTGAGCTGGTCGCCCCACTCATAGTCCTTGAACGCCGGGAACGGGTTGTTGTCGGCCATGATCCGGGCTTCGCCCTGGGTCTGCAGCCCGGCCCCGGCCGCGCCATAGAGGAAGCGAGCGTTGACCGTCACCTGGCGGGTTTCGCCGGCGGCGACGGGGGTCGACTCCCGGCCGTCGGTGCTGACCGCCAGCCGTTGCGGGGCGAAGTCCTCGACCGAGAAGCTCATCGCCCCGGCCGGGTCCTTGAGGCCCTCGATT
Source organism: Caulobacterales bacterium (assembly GCA_016234625.1). Classification (GTDB taxonomy): domain Bacteria; phylum Pseudomonadota; class Alphaproteobacteria; order Caulobacterales; family Caulobacteraceae; genus Caulobacter. Next base: position 830 of record JACRBD010000206.1, read on the forward strand.
TCCAGGGCCGCTCGCCAGCGGCCGCGCGGGGCGCTTTTCGGCAGGGCGATGTCGGCGGTCACCGCACCGGTCGGCGCGCGGTCGAAGGCCGCCCGTTTGAACTCGACGCCGGAGGGCCGCCGGATGACCAGCACGCCCTTGCGGTCCTTGACCGCCCGGGACTGCAGGTCGCGGATCAGGGCCGACAGGTGAACCGTCTCGCCCGGGCGATAGATGCCGCGATCGGCGTAGAGGAAGCCGTCGATCTCGCCATCGGCCACCCGGCCGCCGGTCTCGCTGTCGGCGTCGGGCGCGTTGCGGCCGGCCATGCCCTGTTTCGACAGGTCCACCGGCGAGCGGTCGAGGTCCAGCACCGCCAGATCGCCCTGCGATCCATAGGCCATGACCATCCTGGGATGCATGGCGCCCTCGCCCTCCAGCAGCGGGCGCAGGAAACGGACCCGGCCGGAGCCGTCGGTGCGGGCGTCGGCGAGGGTCTCGCCGTTCTTGGCCACCAGGGCCACCCGCGTGCCGGGCAGGACTTTGGCGCTCTTAAGCGAGCGGACCACCACGTCGAGGGACTCGGTCCCGTCGTAGGCGACCATGGCCATGTCGGTGAAGATGATCCAGCGGCGGGCCTGGGCGGGTTGGGTGCCCTCGCCCTCGCCGTCCTCGGGGTCATCGCCCGCGGCGGCCTTGGATGAGGCGTCCCGCGCCTTGATCACATAGCCGCCGGGCTGCATGTCCTTGAGCACCGCGCCGAGGGGGAAGACGGTTGTCGTCCGCTCGCCCGCGCCGCCGCGAACGGTGATGACGCCCTTCCAGACCACCTTGCCTTCATCGTTGGGGCTGTCGTCACCGTAGTCGCCGGGCCATTCGCCCTCGCCGGTGGCGGTCGGAGCACTGATGTTGGTGCGCACCAGATTGCGGTCGACCACGCGCCAGACCTCGATCGACAGGCGCGAGACGTTGACCGTCTCGATGCCCACGCCGTCGGCGTCCTCGCGCGGCAGGATCACGCCGTCGCCGGCGAAGCCGACGTAGGGCGGCTTCTCGCCGAAGGTGAAGTCGACATCGGCGTTGGCCGACAGCTGCTGGCCGCCGGCGCCTGGCAGGCCCTTGAGCAGGGTCACGCGGCGCTCGGTGAGGCCCAGCCCCCCGATGCACAGCTCGGCCTTGTTCTTCTGGTTGACACTGACCGCCGGCGTGCCGCCCAGGTCCGGCGAGACCAGCACATAGTCGGCGTAGGCCTTGCCCGGATCGAGGGGTCTGGTCATCTCGATACAGGCCAGCGGCTCGGTCTTGCTGGTGTCGAGGCGGGTCTTCCACACCGCGAAGCCTTCGGGCCTGGGAATGCCGCGTCGAGGCGCGCCGGCCGAGCGAGGCTTGCCGAACATCGACCAGAGGGAGGGCTTTTCGGTCGAGACCGAAGCCACCGATCCGGCCGGACCCGCGGCCTTGCCGCCGAAGCCGCCGGACAGCACGCTCGCCGTGACAAGACCGCCGCCGAAGCCAGCCGCCAGGGCGATGGCCGCGATGGCCCCGACTGGCAGATGCCAGTTCGCCCAGAACGGCCGCTTCGCCGCCGACGGCTCCATGGCCAGAGGTTCGTGCCCGTCCGGCGAAGCGTCAGCGGCGGGTTCGTGCGGGGTGTCGTCGGACGGCGTCATGGGAGCCCTTCCCGGGCCTGGAGTATTCCTGGGAGAACGATGTGAGCCCAAGCCTGCCAGCGGGTCAATCCGCACACGAGTCGGCTCCCGTGGCAGGCGAGTGTCGGCAAGATCGTGCTTGACCTAGCGGCATTGGCAGGACATTTGCCGCGCCAAATCCCTTGCGAAGGAAAAGACCATGCGCGTTGGAGTTCCGGCGGAGATCAAGCCCGGCGAACATCGGGTGGGTCTGACCCCCACCGCTGTTCGCGAGTACGTCGCCCACGGTCATACCGTGATCGTCGAGGGCGGCGCCGGACAGGGCGCGGGCTATGCCGACGAGGCCTTCCGCAAGGCCGGCGCGACCATCGTCGCCGATGCCGACGCGGTGTTCACCGGGGCCGAGATGATCGTGAAGGTCAAGGAACCGCAGAAGGTCGAGTGGGAGCGGCTGGAGCCGCGCCACATCCTGTTCACCTACCTGCACCTGGCGCCCGACCCCGCCCAGACCGAAGGCCTTGTGAAATCAGGCTGCGCGGCGATCGCCTACGAGACCGTCACCGACGCCCGGGGCGGCCTGCCGCTGCTGGCGCCGATGAGCGAGGTGGCTGGACGCATCGCCGTCTTCTCCGCCGCCGAGACCCTGCTGAAGCACAACGGCGGCATGGGCCTGCTGCTCTGCGGCGTGCCCGGCGTGTCCCCCGCGCGGGTGGCTGTCCTGGGCGGCGGCGTGGTCGGCATGAACGCCGCCCGCATGGCCATGGGCCTCAACGCCGAGGTCGTGGTGCTGGAGCGGTCAATCCCGCGTATGCGGGAGCTGGACGACATCTTCATGGGCCGGGTCCTGACCCGCTACTCGACCCTCGACGCCGTCGAGGATGAGATCCTCAAGGCCGACGTGGTCATCGGCGCGGTGCTGACCGCCGGGGCCGCGGCCCCCAAGCTGGTCAAGCGCGAGCATCTGTCTCGGATGAAGCCTGGCTCGGTTCTGGTGGACGTGTCCATCGACCAGGGCGGCTGTTTCGAGACCAGCCACGCGACCACCCACGCCGAACCGACCTACACTGTCGACGGCGTGGTCCACTATTGCGTGGCCAACATGCCCGGCGCGGCGCCGCGCACCTCGTCCGAGGCCCTCGGCAACGCCACCCTGCCGTTCGGCCTGGCCCTGGCGGACCACGGCCTGGACGCCCTCAAGCGCGACAGGCACCTGGCCAAGGGCCTCAACGTCCTCAAGGGCGAACTGACCCACCCGGCCGTCGCCGAGGCTCTGGGCAAGCCGTTTGTGGATCCTTACGGGGCCTGGGCTTAAGCACCCAAACCGCTCATCCCGGCGAATGCCGGGACCCAGATGACAGATCACGCGCTCGACCGGTTGGCCGGGTCACTCTTTGATCTGGGCCCCGGCATTCGCCGGGGTGAGCGGAATCGGGGCGTGTTGCACTGCACCCAACTCTCGCCCATAACCCCGCCTAGGCGGTCCCTTCCGGGGGCCAAGAGGGAACAGGGGTGAAACTCCCCGGCTGTGCCCGCAACTGTCAGCGGCGAGGGCCGTGTCCGTGCCCCTTCAAGCGAAGGGGACGCCACTGGGAAACCGGGAAGGCGAGGACGCAGTCTTACGACCCGTGAGCCAGGAGACCTGCCGCCGCCGTCGCTCGTCCGCAGCCCGGGTCCAGGCTGATGGCGCGGGGAAGGCTTGCCTTTCCGTCGAAGCGACCGTCGGCCGGCGCGCCGACGTTCGCTTTGGACAAACCCTCGCCACGCGGCGCCGCGCGGGCTCACATCCGTGAGGACCTGCGCCATGAAGCGCCTGCTGCTGACCACCACCGCCCTGCTGGGCCTTTCGACCTCTGCCTTCGCCGAGTCGGCCGATTCCACCCAGGTTGACGAGATCATCGTCACCGCCACCCGGCTGGAAAGCCGGATCGGCGACGCCCCTGGCGTGCGAGTGATCACGTCTGACGACATCGCGGACCGTCAAGCGACCTTCGCCGGCGACATCCTGGAGACCATCCCCGGCCTGTCCCTGAGCCGCAACGGCGACTTCGGCGGCGTCACCACCGTGCGCATGCGCGGGGCCAGCGGGGACAAGACCCTCGTGCTGATTGACGGGGTGGTCCAGAACGATCCCTCCAGCCCCAACGGCGGCTATGACTTCTCCAGCCTGGACCTCGGCGACGTCGAGCGGATCGAGGTGCTGTCGGGACCGCAGGGCTCCCTCTGGGGTTCGGACGCCATCGGTGGAGCCATCGCCTTCACCACCCGCGACCTGGACGGCTGGCGCGCCTCGGCCGAGGCAGGGTCGTTCGGCACGGTGCGCGGCTCGGCCGCCTTCGGTGTCTCCGATGACCGGCGGGCGTTTGGTCTCAACGCCGCCGCCTATTCCAGCGACGGCGTCTCCAAGGCCGCCAACGGAACCGAGGAAGACGGCTTTGAAAGCTGGACCATCGGCGCAAATGGCCGGCTGACGCTCAGCGACACCGTCCGCCTCGACGGCCGCCTGCGCTACAACGAGGCCAAGGCCGACATCGATGGCTACGACGCCTTCTTCACCTTCGGCGACACGGCGGATCGCGCCGAAAGCCGCAGCTGGACCGGTTTCGCCCGGCTGACGGCGGACGACGTCCTCGGCCTGAACCAGATGCTCGACGTCAGCGTCTACGACCTGACTCGCGACAACATCAGCGCCTTCTCCTCCAGCTACGACGCCAAACGCACGACCGTCCGCTGGACCGCTGGCCGGGGCGAGGCGCGCGACCCCTTCGCCTTCCTGGTCGGGATCGAACGCGACGACACCGAGGCCTCGATCAGCACCGGGGCGACCGCGGACCTGGGCGCCAGCTCGGCCTTCGGCGTGGTGCGTTTCGCCCCGGCACAGCGGGTGTCGGTCACCGCCAGCCTGCGCCACGACGCGCCGGACGAGTATGATGCGAAGACCACCGCCCGCCTCGCCGGGGTCGTCAAGCTGGACGGCGGCCTCACGCTGACCGCCAGCTACGGCCAGGGCTTCAAGACCCCGACCATCAGCCAGACCGTCTGCGACTTCTGCTTCCCGGCAGGGCCTTCCACCGGCCTCACGCCCGAAACGGCGGCGGGCTGGGATATCGGCCTCGCCTGGCGCTCGGCTGACAACCGCCTGGTCGCCCGCGTCACCGGCTACCGGCTCGAGGTCGAGGACCAGATCAGCTACGGCATCGGCCGCTATGTGAACATTGACCGCACCCTGACGACCGGCGTCGAGGTTGAAGCCGAAGCGGAGCTGACCGACCGGTTCACGGTGCGGGCGTCTTACGCCTTCACCGATGCCGTGGACCAGTCGACCGGGGCGGAGCTGATCCGCGCGCCGGAGAACGCGGGCTCGGTCAGCCTGCAGTGGACCGGCGACCGCCTGAAAGCGTCGCTGACCATGCGGGCCGAGGGCGAACAGGCCGATTCCGATCCCTCGACCTTCTCGCCGGCGCGGCGGGACGGGTTCGCGGTGGCGGACCTGGCCGGTAGCTGGGTGCTGAGCGACAACCTCGACCTGACCGCCCGCGTGGTGAACCTCACCGACGAGGGCTACCAGCAGTCGCTGGGCTATGGCGAAGCGGGCCGCAGCCTGTTCGTCGGCTTCAGGCTGCGAAACTGATCTTCGCCAGGTCCTGACGCCCGCCGACGATGTCCAGCACGTCGGCCATGCCAAAGCCGGGGTCGGCGGCGTACAGGGCGCCGTAGACCCCGCGGGCAAAGGCCAGGTCCGCCGCCGTCTTGACCCGCCAGTCGAGGGCGGAGAGGTCGCGGGGATGGCTGAAGCTGGCCTGCGAGAACCGGCCCGGGTTGGCGCGGATGAAGGCGGTCGGGGAAACCCGCGCCATCATCTCGCGCGGCTCGGCGGCCGCGGCGATCAGGGCCGGCGTGGCGATCACCTCGATCTCCATCCCCTTCGGGAAGCTGGCCGGATCGCGGTTCGACACATAGTCGGCGCCGCTGACCCTGGCCATGCGAACGGCCTCGTCGATCATCCGCGGATCGACGAACGGCTGGTCGCCCTTGATCCGCACGATGTGGCTGGCCGGACCGGCCGAGACGGCGCAGCGGGCGAAGCGGTCGAGCAGGTCGCTGGGCGCGCCGCGGAACACGGCCTGGCCTTGCGAGACCAGCCAGGCGGCCAGGGCGTCGTCGCCCGGCTCGTTGCTGGTCGCCACGACAACGCGGGTGAGGGTCCGGGCGCCCTTGAGGCGCTCGAGTTGACGCCAGATCAGCGGTGCGCCGGCCAGCGGCGCGAGGGCCTTGCCGGGGAGTCGCGTCGAGCCCATTCGGGCCTGGACGATGGCGAGTGTCATGGCGTGCGCTCCTTCTGAGCCGTAGCCGGGGAAAGCCCTAGGCGGCGGCCCACCTGCGCGGATCGAGAACCACGGGGTCGTCCATGGCCATCTCGGTCCAGTCGAGATCGGGGGGAGGGCTGGCGGCGGCCGCGATGACAGCCGACAGCTCGGCGGCGGTGGTGACATTGACCAGCACGGTGCTGGCCTCGGGACGGGACAGGGCGAAACCCAAGGCCGCCTGCAGCGGGTCGCTGCGGCCTTCGGCGATCATCCGGCGCACGCGCGACAGCGAGACCGAGTCCGCCTTCAGCGGCGAGGGGAACCGGTCCAGCGGCAGGAACAGCAGGCCGTTGAGGAAGATCGAGCGCAGCTGCACCTCGACCCCCATGCCGGCGATCCGCTCCAGGGTGCCGTCGGCCAGCATGCGCTGGTCGAGCAGGGAAGCGGGGGCCTGGATCAGGTCGGGCTTGAAGCGGCGCACGACCCCGACGGGATCGTCCGTGGAATGCAGCGAGACGCCGATCTTGCCGATCAGGCCGCTGTCGCGCAGCTGTTGCAGACGGGTCCACATGGCCGCGCCGTTGGGGCTGAACAGGTCGCCGGCCAGGGGCACGACGACCGCGTCGACCCGCTCGACGGCGAGGCGGACGAGGCTGGCGCGCAGCTCCTGCTCGACGAAGTCCGGGCCCTTGTCGGGACGAACGGTGGCGATCACCAGCCGGAACGTCAGTGGACGCGGCATCAGGTCGCCCAGAAGGGTCTCCGACCGGCCCCAGGCCCCGGAGGCGTCAAACACCGACAGTCCGGCGCGGCCTGCGATGGACAGGATATCGCGCGCCTCGACTTCAGGCGTGCGGCCCCGCGCCGGCACCGAGGCGCCGGGGACGAACTGGGCCGAGCCCAGACCAAGCTTGCTGATCAGAGAGGTCATGCGTGTCCTTCTGGACGGACGTCGTAAACAAACCCTGCTCGGCCGACGGGGCCGGCTCCACGGCCTTCCTCGACGAACTTTGGCAGCAGGGCGGCGTAGGCCGCGATCAGGGCGGCCACCTCGGGCTCGCCATGGGCGGCGGAGAGGGCGTGCGGGCCGACCACGGCGAAGCCGCGCGCGGCCATGCCCCGCAGCCACAGCCCCTCGATCAGGGGTCGACCGAACAGAGGCGTGGGCAGGGAGGGGTCGCCGTCGAGGGCGAACAGATGGTCAGCGCCGGCCAGTTCGGCCAGTCGCAGCACCTCGGCCTGCAGCTCGGCGCCCAGCACCCGCAGGCGCGGCGCCACCGGGTCGAGGGCCAGCAGCTTGAGGGTCGCGCCGGCCGCCGCCAGTGACGGCGACGACGGCGCGGGCAGGTCCTCGGGGTCGAGAGCGAAGATCAACTCGATCCTGCCGGTCACCGCCCCGATCGAGCGGCCGTTGGCCAGGGACGAGCCGAATACGGCCAGGTCCGGCGTCACGCCGCTGAGTCCCTGGGCGCCGGACTCGTGCACCCGGAAGGCGGACACGCCCTCGTCGAAAATCAACACCGCCCCGGCGGTGTCGGCCGCGCGGCGAACGGCGGCGAGATCGGATGGGTCAGCCCCCAGCGGGTCCACGACGATGGCGGCCAGGTCATCCAGTCCGCCATAGGCGCCCGAGGCCATGTCCCAGACGGCGGCGCGGCGGCGGCCGGTTGCGCGGCGGGCCGCGTCAATGGCCGCGGGCAAGGCCTGGGACTCTTCGGCGCAGAAGCGAACGACGGGGCTTCCGGGCAGAAGGGCGGTGAGGGCGGCTTCGACCGAACCCTCGACCGGCGCACCCTCGGCCACTGCGGATTCAACAGAGGGATGGGCGTGACCGAGCAGCACCGCGCCGCCGGCCATGTCGAAATCGATGCGCTCGTCCCACAGCCGGCAACCGGAGGCGCGCGGACGCGGACCCCCTTTGGGGGCCGGTGGCGAGGGTATGAAGGCAGCGCGCCCCATCGATGTCCCATCCCGGCTTCGTGGTGAAGTCAGCCGTAACCATGCGCGCCAACCCCTTAAGGAAGCGGTATCGAGAGCGTTTAGCGGGGGTTAATGTCGGCTCATGGACACGCCCCTGCCCGACTGGCCCGACTATGGCCTCGCCGACGACCAGAGACCGGCCCTGCGCAGGGCTTTGACGGCGGGCCGACCCGCCGTGCTGGCGACGATCGCGGCGCTTGGTGATGGCGGACCCAGGCCGGTCGGGACACAGATGGTCTTCGCCGAAGGCCTGGTGTCGGGCTTCCTGTCGGGCGGCTGCGTCGAGGGGGATGTGGCCGGTCACGCGCGAGCTTGCCTGGCGGACGGGGCGCCCCGGCGGCTGGTCTATGGCGAGGGCAGTCCCTGGCCGGACATCCGCCTGCTGTGCGGCGCGCGGATCGAGATCCTGGTCGAGCGGATCGCGCCGGACGACGCGGCGGCGGCGCAGCTGTTCCGGCTGATGGACGCCCGGCGGCCGGCGGTGTGGGTGTCGGACGGGGTCCGGCGGGCATGCGGCGAGGCCGTGGATGAGTGGACCGGCGCGCTGATCCGGCGGCACGATCCGGTGTGGAAACTGGCGGTGATCGGCGGCGACCCGACGGCCCTGGCCATCGCCCAGCTGGGCGCACAATCGGGATTCGAGACGACGCTGGTGCGGCCGCGCGGACCGGCGACCCCGCCGCCGCTGGCGCGCGTGGCCTACAGCCGGGACGATCCGGCGGAGGCTTTGGCGGCCGTCGGTCTGGACGCCTGGACAGCGGTCGCCGTGTGCAGCCACGATCTGGAGATCGATCACGAGGCTCTGGAAGCCGCCTTGCCTTCAGCAGCGCCTTACGTGGGGCTTCTCGGCGCGCGCAAACGGCTAGCCGAGCGGCTGGCCCGGTTGCGGGCGGCGGGGGTCGATGAGACGGCGATCAGCAAGCTCCGCGCGCCTATAGGCCTGGACCTGGGCGGCAAGGCGCCGTGGGAGGTGGCGGTGGCGGCGGTGGGGGAGGTGATTGCGGTGAAGACCTTCTCCCAAGGGGAGAAGGAGGGGCCCGACGCGAAGTGGCGGGAGGATGAGGGGTTAGGAACGGTCAGGGATTAGGCGGCCAGCGCCGTAACCCCTCACCCTCCCATGCTCCGCATGGGCCCCTCCCTCTCCCGCTGGGAGAGGGTTCACAGCGTATGCAGCCGCTTCCACTCCCCTGACCGGCCGCCGGTCTTCTCTTCCAGCTGCACGGCGTCGATGACCATGCCTTTGTCGGCGGCTTTCAGCATGTCGTAGATGGTCAGGCAGGCGACCGAGACCGCCGTCAGGGCCTCCATCTCGACCCCGGTCGGGCCGGTGGTCTTCACGCGCGCCGTCACCGCCAGCCCGTCGTCATGCGGCGTCACCGACACCTCGACCTTCGACAGCGCCAGCGGATGGCAGAGCGGGATCAGGTCGGAGGTCCTCTTGGCCGCCATCACCCCGGCGATCTCCGCCACGGCGCGGACGTCGCCCTTCTTGCCTTCGCCCGAGACCGCCAGCTCGCGGGTCGCCGCGTCCATGCGGACCAGGCCCGTGGCCACCGCCTCGCGGGTCGTCGACGGCTTGTCGGAGACATCGACCATGCGGGCCCGGCCCTGGTCGTCGATGTGGGTCAGTTTGGTCATTGCTCGAAGAGCCTCGGCATCAGCTCGACCATGTTGCAGGGTCGGTGGCGGCTGTCGAGCTGGGCGGCGATGACCTTGTCCCAGCCGTCCCGGACCGCGCCGTTGGAGCCCGGCAGGCAGAAGACGAACACGCCCTTCACCAGCCCGGCCAGGGCCCGCGACTGTAACGTGGAGAGGCCCACCGACTGGTAGCTGACCAGGTGGAAGATCACCGAGAAGCCGTCGATCTCCTTGTCGAACAGCGGGCGCACGGCCTCGGGCGGCCCAGCCCGGCCGGTCAGGCCGGTGCCGCCGGTGGTGACGATGGCGTCCACTGTGCCGGAGGCGACCCAGGCCTCGATCTGCTGGCGGATCTGGGCCACGTCGTCATGGACCATCCGCTTGTCGGCCAGTTCGTGGCCGGCGCTCCTGACCCGCTCGGCCAGCAGGTGGCCGGAGGTGTCGCTCTCTTCGTCGCGGGTGTCGGAGACGGTCAGCACGGCCACGCGCACGGCCTGGATCGTCAGGCTCTCGTCGATCTTGCCGCCGATGGGGAAGGGCGAGGTCATTCAGGTCTCCCAGCGCTGCGCGTCTGTCCGGTCACGATCGGTCGGCTCGATCCAGCGGTCGCCGTCCGGGCCGTGCTCCTTCTTCCAGAAGGGGGCGCGGCTCTTGAGGTAATCCATCAGATGGTCGCAGGCCTCGAAGGCTTCCCGGCGGTGACGACTCGCGGTGGCCACGAAGACCACCGGCTCGCCCGGGGCGATCTTCCCGACCCGGTGGACCACCAGCCAGCCCTGCAGACCCCACCGTTCCGCCGCCGCCGCGCCGATGCGGGCTATCTCGGCGTCGGTGAAACCCGGATAGGCTTCCAGCTCCAGCGTCGTGGTCGCCCCGGCCTCGGCCCGGGCGATGCCGGTGAAGCTGGCGACCGCCCCGGTCTCGGTGCGGCCGGCCGCGAAGGCGGTCAGCAGGCCGCCCGGCTCGAAGGGCTCGCTCTGCAGTTGGACACTCATCCGCCGCTCATCGGCGGGAGGAAGGCGACCTCCGAGGTCGCCGTCAGGGGGGCGTCGCCGCGAACGATGACCTTGTCGACCGCCGCCTGGACGCCCGGGCCGGCGAGCGCCTCGCCCAGCGCCGAATCCGTCGCGGTCAGGGTGTCGCGCAGGGCGTGGAGGCTGGTCGCCTCGATCTCCGCGTCCCGCCAGCCGGCGACGTCGGCGAGGCGGCCAAACAGCAGCACCTTCGCCATCTCAGCCGCCCGTGGTCGACATGTGTCGGCGGGTGGCCGGCGCTTCGCCGCGGCCGATGTGGAAGTCGTGGCCCTGGGGCTTGGCGTCCACGGCGTGGCGGATGGCGTCGACCAGGTCCTCGTCGCTGGCCCCCGCCCGCAGCACGGCCCGCAGATCAGAGGCGTCCTCGCGGCCAAGGCAGGTGTGCAGGGTGCCGGTGCAGGTCAGCCGCACCCGGTTGCAGGCCTCGCAGAAATTGTGGCTCAGCGGGGTGATCAGCCCGAGGCGGCCGCCGGTCTCCTCGACCCGCACGTAGCGGGCCGGGCCCCCGGTGTTCAGCGGCAGGTCGGTCAGGGTCCAGTAGCTGGAAAGCTCGCGGCGCACCTGCTCCAGCGACAGGAACTGGTCGGTGCGATCGGCCTCGACCTCGCCCAGGGGCATGGTCTCGATCAGGGTCATGTCCAGACCCCGGCCGTGGGCCCACTGGATCAGCTCGGGGATCTCGGCGGCATTGTCCCGGGCCAGGGCCACGGCGTTGATCTTGACCGCGATGCCGGCCGCCTGGGCCGCCTCGATGCCGGCGATCACCTTGCCGATGTCGCCGCCGCGCGTGAGGGTGCGGAACAGATCGGGCTTCAGAGTGTCCATCGACACATTGATGCGCTTGACGCCCAGCCGCGCCAGGTCAGCGGCGAACACGGCCAGCTGGGTGCCGTTGGTGGTCAGGGTCAGCTCGTCCAGGGCCTTGGACGCCAAATGCCGCGACAGGTTTTCGACCAGGCTCATGAAGCCCTTGCGCACCAGCGGCTCGCCGCCGGTCAGCCGCAGCTTGCGCACGCCCAGGCCGATGAAGGCGCTTGAGATCCGGTCCAGCTCCTCAAGGGTCAGGACTTCCGCCTTGGGCAGGAAGACCATCTTCTCGGCCATGCAGTAGACACAGCGCAGGTCGCAGCGGTCGGTCACCGAGACCCGCAGATAGGTCACGGCGCGGCCAAAGCCGTCGATCAGGGCGGGACGGGCGGTCGGATGCGTCATACGCTTACTAGAATAGGGCGGAGACGGGCGTGAAGACAGGGCCTCTGGAAGCGATTGTGTTGGCGGCCGGGATGGGAAGTCGTTTCGGCGGCGGCAAGATGACCGCGCCCTGGGGTGACGGCCTGCTGCTGGACGCGGCCCTGGCCGCCGCCTTCGCCGCCCCGGCGCGGTCCGTGACCGTGGTCTGGGGGGCTGATGTGGCTGTGCTGGAGGCCGCCAGCCGCTATGCCGATAAGACGGGTCAGGACGACCGGCTGCACCTGGCGCGCAATCTTCAGTATACGGAGGGCATGGGAGCTTCGCTACGAACCGGGATCAGCTCGCTGCCGCCGGACGCCGCCGGCGCCTTCGTCTTCCTGGGCGATATGCCGCGCATCCCGCATGACATGGCGCCGAAGCTGGCCGGGGCGCTGGCGGACGGCACGCGGGCGGCGGCGCCGGTTTGCGGCGACAAGCGCGGCCATCCGGTGCTGTTCTCGGCGGAACTGTTCCCCGCCCTCAAGTCGCTGGCGGGAGACCGCGGCGCGGGCTGGCTGCTGAACGCCATGACCCACGGCCTGACGCTCATCCCGACCGAGGACGGGGGCGTGTTGTTTGATGTGGATGAGCGGTGAGCGCCGGGGACTGGCTTTCCTGTCCCTTGGGACTGGATAGCCTGTCCCCCGCGCGGTGACAGGGACAGGATAAGCAGTCCCGAGGGACAGCTAATCCTGTCCCCGGACTACACCGACCGCACGAACGGCAGCCGGTAGGTCGCCGGCTCTCCCGCCCCGAGCAGGGCGTTGGCCACGGCCGGGCCGATCACCGGGGTGCCGGGCTCGCCCACGCCGGACGGCGCGGCGCCGGACGGCAGGATATACGTCTCCACCGTTGGCGATTCGTTCATCCGCAGCACGCGGTAGCCGTCGAAATTGGTCTGCTGCACCGCGCCGTCCTTGAGCGTCACCTCGCCATAGAGAGCGGCCGACAGGCCATAGCAGGTGCCCCCCTCCATCTGGGCCGCCACCTGGTCGGGCGCGATCGCGGTGCCGCAGTCAATGGCCGTGACCACGCGGCGGACCCGGGGCTCGGCGCCCGACAGGTCCACATCGGCGATCTGGGCGACCACCGAGCCGAACGACTCGTGCACCGCCAGGCCGCGCGACACGCCGGCCGGCGCGGGGCCGGCCTTGGCGATGGCCAGGTCCATCACAGCCAGGTGCCGCTTGGCCCCGGCCCGGGTGTAGAGCGTGCGGCGATACTCCGTGGGGTCCTTGCCGGCCCGACGGGCCAGCTGGTCGATGGTGTGCTCCATGACGTAGGCGGTGTGGGTCGCGCCCACCGAACGCCACCACAGGACCGGCACGCCTACGTCCGGCAGGGCCAGCTGGGCGTCGACGATCGGCGTCGCCTTCAGATAGGGCGAGCCGAGCGCGCCCTCGACCGCGGTGGCGTCAAGGTCGCCCTTCTGCGGCATGGGCGAGCCCTTCATCAGGGTCTGGGTGACCACCCGGTGGCGCCAGACGGCCGGATAGCCGTCCTTGTCCAGGGTGATCCTGACGTTGTGGTGGGTGATCGGCCGGAAGTAGCCGGCCCGCATGTCGTCCTCGCGGGTCCAGACCAGCTTCACCGGCCGGCCCTTGCCGACCTTCTTGGCGATGTGGACGCACTCGGCCGAATAGTCGGACTGGAAATTGCCGCGCCGGCCGAACGAGCCGCCGGCGAACAGGGTCTCGATCTTCACCGCGCCGGGCAGGGTGCCGACGATCTTGGCGGCGTTGAGCTGGTCGATGGTCGGAATCTGCGAGCCGAAGCTCATGCTCACGCTGTTGCCCTTGACCCGGGCCACGGCGTTCATCGGCTCCATGGTGGCGTGGGCGAGGTAGGGGAAGTCGTAGGTCGCCTCGAAGGTCTCGCCGTCAGCGTTGCTGGCGTCGCCCTTGGAATCGAAGGGAACCCACTTCAGACCCTTGGGACCCTTGCCGGCGCCGGCGGCCTGGAACTCGGCCATGATCTGGTCGGAGCTGCGCCTTTCGACCTTGGCGTTGTCCCACTCGACCTTCAGGGCGTCGCGGCCCTTCTGGGCGGCCCAGGTGGTGTTGGCCACCACCGCGACCCCGGTGGGGATCTGGTAGACCTCAACTACGCCCGGGACTTTCCTGGCCGCCGTGTCGTCGAAGCTCTTCACCTTGGCGCCAAACGCCGGGGCGTGGGCAACCATGGCCACCAGCATGTCCGGCTCCTGGATATCCATGGTGAAGCGGGCCTGGCCGGTGCTCTTGGCCAGGCTATCCTTGCGGCGCACCCGGCTGGTGCCGATCAGGGTGAAGGACTTCGGGTCCTTCAGCACCGGGCTTTCCGGCGGCTTGACCCTGGCCGCGTCGGCCAGCAGGTCGCCGAAGCCGGCGGACTTGCCGCTTTTGTGGCTGAGAACGCTGTCCCTGACGGTGATTTCGGCGGCCGGGACGTTCCACTTGTCGGCGGCGGCCTGGACGAACATCGCCCGGGCGCCGGCGCCGGCCTTGCGCAGCTGCTCCCAGCTGTTGGAGATGGCCGAGGAGCCGCCAGTGCCCTGCGCGCCCATGCCGAGGTTGGCGTAGAGCTTGGCGTTGGCAGGAGCCTGCTCGACCAGCACCCGCGACCAGTCAGCGTCCAGCTCCTCGGCGACGATGGCCGAGAGGCCGGCATGGTTGCCCTGGCCGAATTCAATATGTTTGGAGATCACCGTCACCGCCCCGTCGGCGGCGATCTTGATGAAGGGCCCGAAGGCGCCGATCTCCGTCTTGGCGCCGGCGCTGAGCAGGTCGGCCGGCGAGCAGCCGACCACCAGGGCGCCGCCCACCAGGGTCGCGCCGACCACCAGGTCGCGGCGGGAGGGTTCAATCGTCTTGCTGTGCGCGTTCATGATCGCTCTCCCCTACGCCTTGGCCGGCAGGGCCGCGGCGATGCCGGCCGCGTCCTTGATGGCCGCGCGGATGCGCTGGTAGGCGCCGCAGCGACAGATGTTGCCGCTCATGGCCGCGTCGATGTCCGCGTCAGTCGGGCGCTTCTTTTCAGCCAGCAGGGCGGCGGCGCTCATGATCTGGCCGGACTGGCAGTAGCCGCACTGCGGCACGTCGGCCTTGACCCAGGCCTGCTGCACCGGGTGGTGGCCGCCCAAGCCCTCGATCGTCGTGATCTTCATGCCCGCGACAGCGCTGACCGGGGTCTGGCAGGCCCGCGTCGGCTGGCCGCCCACATGCACCGTGCAGGCCCCGCATTGGGCGATGCCGCAACCGTACTTGGTTCCGGTCAGGCCCAGCTCGTCCCGCAGGACCCAGAGCA
This sequence comes from Caulobacterales bacterium, assembly GCA_016234625.1. GTDB lineage: Bacteria > Pseudomonadota > Alphaproteobacteria > Caulobacterales > Caulobacteraceae > Caulobacter. The sequence continues at coordinate 15,929 of JACRBD010000206.1, forward strand.
AGGGGGTGTCGTCCGCCGCGTTCACGCTGACGGATTTGCCGTTGATTTCGAGCGCTATGGCCATGCGCGGATGTCCCTTGAGTACGTCCCCAGTTCGGCCGCGAGGTCTGGCAAGTCCCGCAACCGACGCTATCTTAACGCTGTTAAGGCGGCGGCGCGCCAGTGAATTTTTCACCGGCAGGGTCTGGAGCGCGGTCAGCAAAAGTGGGAACCGGTTTTGCGTCCGACCGCGCTCCAGATTTAGAACGTGGCGCGCAGCCCGGGCGGCGAACCGGTTTCCACTTCGCCTGGCTGCGCGCTACGCTGAATTTACCTCGCCGGAGCAAAGCCATGCGCCTCGTCCTCGCCGCCGCCCTCGCCCTGACCACCGCCCTGCCCGCGACCGCGCAGGACGGACAGGCGCTGTACAACGCCCAGTGCAAGAGCTGCCATACAATCACCGGCGTCAGCGGCGCTGGCGGCCCGAGCCTGAAGGGCGTCTTCGGCCGCAAGATCGCCTCGGCGCCCGGATTCGCCTTTTCCTCGGGCCTGAAGGGCAAGGCCGGGACCTGGAGCGACGCCAGCCTCGAAGCCTATCTGGCCGCGCCGGTCACCTTTGCCCCCGGCACCCGAATGTTCGCGCGTGTGGCGCAACCTGAGGCGCGCAAGGCGATTATCGGCTACCTGAAGACCTTGCACTAGGAGCGCCCATGCGCCGCCTGATCCTGATCTCCACGCTCGGCCTGGCCGTCGCCGGCTGCGCCACCCTTCCCGCGCCCGGGACGGACAGCGACTCGCTGAGCTATCGCTGCGCCGGCGGCAAGGGCTTCACGGCGGCCTGGAACCAGCCGGGCGACAAGGTGAAGGTGACGGCCGGCGGCGTGACGAAGTCGCTGCCCAACGCCCGTGCGGCCTCCGGCGCCCGCTACGCCGCCGGGGCCTTCGAGATCTGGGGCAAGGGCGAAGAAGCCATGCTGTCCGGGTTCCCGGGCGGCCCCTACAGCAACTGCCGCGTCGGCTGACGGAGCCCCGGTGGACGCCTTTCCAGCCTTCTTCCCCCTGGCGGGCCGCAAGGTGGTCATCGCCGGAACCGGCGAGGCCGCTGACGCCAAGGCGCGGCTGTTCGAGGGTTCGCCGGCGCATGTGGTGCGGCTTGAGGGGCCGTCGGCGTTTCTGGCCGGAGCCTATTCGGGCGCGATCCTGGCCTTCATCGCGGGCGACGACCTCTTCGTGCAGGCGGCGGCCGGCGCGGCGAGGGCGGCGCGGGCGCTGGCCAATGTGGTCGACCGGCCGGAGCTGTCGGACTTCTTCACCCCGGCCCTGATCGACCGGGGCGAGGTGGTGGCCGCCATCGGCACCGGCGGCGGGGCGCCGATGCTGGCCTCCCTGCTGCGCAACGCCATCGAGACCCGCATCCCCGAGGGCTCCGGCCGGGTCGCCGCCCTGCTGCGACAGCATCAGGTCCAGGTGCGCGAGTCCCTGCCCGATCCAACCGAGCGGCGGGCCTTCCTGCGCGAGATTCTCTCCAGCCCCACGGCCCAGGCGGCCATCGACGGCGACATGGAGCGCGCCGGCGTACTGCTGCAAGAAGCCCTCAAGCGCGGCGTCCAACCGCGCGGCCTGGTGCGGTTCGTGGCCGGAAGGGGCCCCTCGGACCTGTTGACCCTGCGCGCCGCCAGGGTGCTGGCCGAGGCCGACTGCCTGGTCATTCCCGACGGCGTCGAGCCGGCCATCCTGGCCATGGCGCGACGCGACGCCGGGCGGCTGACCCTGGGCGACGCCGGGACCGAGCACCTGATCGCCCTGGCCCGCGCCGGACGTCAGGTGGTGCGACTGGTCACCGGTCCGATCGACCCGCGCGAGGTCAGGGCCATGGCGGAAGCCGGTGTGGCGGTCGAGGTCCTGCTCGCCGCGCCCGGAACATGACCACCCTGACCCCCGCCGATCTGGAGGCCGTGGCCCTCTCCCTGAAGGTGGCGGCGACGGCGATGCTGTTCTCACTGCCGGCAGCCTTCGCCGTGGCGCTGCTGCTGGCGCGGGGCCGGTTTCCCGGCCGCTCGCTGCTGGACGCCCTGGTGCATCTGCCGCTGGTGCTGCCGCCGGTGGCGACCGGCTACGCCCTGCTGATCCTGCTCGGGCGCAACGGGCCGCTGGGCCGACCGCTGGCCGAGATCGGCATCGTGTTCGCCTTTGACTGGACCGGCGCGGCCCTGGCCGCCGCGGTGATGGCCTTCCCGCTGATGGTTCGGCCGATCCGACTGGCCATCGAGGCCATCGACCCCGAGGTCGATGAGGTCGCCCGGACCCTGGGCGCGCGGCCATGGCTCCGCCTGCTCAGGATCACCATCCCGCTGGCGGGGCCGGGCCTGATCGCCGGGGCCGTGCTGGGCTTCGCCAAGGCGCTCGGCGAATTCGGGGCGACCATTACCTTCGCCGCGGCCATCCCCGGAGAGACCCTGACCCTGCCGACAGCCATCTACCAGGCGGTGCAGCAACCCGGCGGCGAGAAACGGGCGATCGCCCTGTGCATCGTGGCGACGGCCATCGCCGTAGCCGCGGTGATCGCCTCCAACGCCTTTGGCCGGGCGGTGGAGCGCCCGACCGGCCGGGCCTAATCGTCCAGCGACCGCCCCCTGGTCTCGGGCCAGAGGAAGAAGGTCACGACCACGCTGATCAGGGTGAAGACGAACGGGTACCAGAGCCCGGCGTAGATGTTGCCGGTGGCCGTGACGATGGCGAAGGCGGTGAACGGCACGAAGCCGCCGACCCAGCCCGTGCCCACATGATAGGGCAGCGACAGGGCCGTGTAGCGCACCCGCGTCGGAAACAGCTCCACAAGGGCCGAGGCCTGCGGGCCATAGAGGGCGGTGGCCGCGACCACGAAGATCATCATCACCCCGAACAGGGCGGCGATGTCCATGCGGCCGGCCTCGGCCTTGGCCGGATAGCCCGCCGTGACCAGGGCGGCCTTCAACCGGGTTTCGAAGTCGGTTTTGGCGGCCTTCAGCGCGGCCTTGTCCAGCCCCTCGCCCTCCACGGAGATGACCTCGGCCGAACCCACGTCGACCCGCGCCGGCACGCCCGGAGCACCGGCCTCGTTGACATAGGAGACCCCCGCGTTGGCCAGGGCGCTCTTGGCGATGTCGCAGGAGCTGGTGAACACCGCCTTGCCCACCGGGTCGAACTGCAGGTGGCAGGAGGCCGGGTCGGCGATCACGTTCACCGGCATGCGCTGCTCGGCCTCGGACAGCGCCGGATTGGCGTACTTCGCCATCAGGTGGAAGCCGGGGAAGAAGGCGACCAGCGCCAGGGTCATGCCGAACCACAGCACCCACTTGCGGCCGACCTTGTCTGAAAGCCAGCCGAAGAAGACGTACAGCGGCGCGCTGACCGCCACGGCGACCATGACCAGCTCGTTGACCGTCTTTGGCTCGACCTTGAGGAACCGCTCAAGGAACACCGGCAGATAGAAGAAGGCCGTGTACCAGACCGCTCCCTGGGCGAACATGACCGCCACCAGCGCCAGCAGCACCAGCTTGAGAGTCTTCCACTGGCCGAAGGCTTCGCGGAAGGGGTGCTTTGACTGCTCGCCGGCGTCCTTGAGCTTCTGGAACGAAGGGCTTTCCGACAGCTTCAGGCGCATCCAGATCGACACGCCCAGCAGGCCAACCGAGACCAGGAAGGGAATGCGCCAGCCCCAGGCGACGAAGGCCTCCTCGCCGAGGATGGTCCGCGCGGCGAGGATCACCACCAGGGCCCCGAAAAGGCCGAAGGCGGCGGAGGTCTGGATCCAGCCGGTCCTGGCGCCGCGCTTGCCCGGCGTCGAATGTTCGGCGACGTAGATGGCCGCGCCGCCGTACTCGCCGCCCAGCGCCGTGCCCTGGATGATCCGCATCAGGATCAGGAGCAGCGGGGCCAGCGGCCCGGCCATGGCGTAGGTCGGCAGAAGGCCGATGGCGAAGGTCGCCGCGCCCATCAGGATGACGGTGATCAGGAAGGCGCCCTTGCGGCCGGCCTTGTCGCCGATACGGCCGAAGATCAGCGCACCCAGCGGACGGAAGAAGAAGCCGGCGCCAAACAGCCCCAGGGCCGCCAGCACCCCGGCCGTGTCGCCCAGCTCGGCGAAGAAGTTTTTGCCGATGACCGAGGCGAGGGTGCCGAAGACGAAGAAGTCGTACCACTCGAACGCCGTGCCGGCCGACGAGGCCAGGACCACCGTGCGCATCGATGTGGGCTGCTCTTCGGTCGCCGCGTTCGCCATGCTGTCTTCTCCCCCAGGAACGGGGAAGGTCTAGCACGCCGCGCGGCGCGGGGAAGAGATCAGGCGACGGCGGCGGTCGCGTTCGGTTCAGCGGCCAGGCGGGCGATCTCGGCCAGCAGGGCGGCGGGCGAGATCGGCTTGCCGACCACACCGTCCATCCCCGCGGCCAGATAGGTCTCACGCTGGTGCGCCAGTACGTTGGCGGTGAGGGCGATGATCGGCGTGGCGGCGCAGGGCCCCCGCTGGGCGCGGATGCGGCGGCAGGCCTCCAGCCCGTCCATGTCCGGCATCTGGATATCCATGAGGATCAGGTCGAACGGGGCGCTGGCGGCGGCGGCCACGCCCGAGGCGCCGTCGCTGGCGGTCTGGGCGGAGGCGCCGAGACTTTCCAGCAGCTTGACGGCGATCATCCGGTTGGTGGGATTGTCCTCCACCACCAGGAACCGCAGCCCCTCCAGCAGGGTGACGCCCAGACCCGCGGACGGCGCGGCGGCCACGGCGTCGGGCGCGGCGATCTCGATGCGGAAGGTCGAGCCGAGGCCCGGGCGCGAGAAGAACGACACCTCGCCGCCCATCATCTCGGCCAGCTTGCGGGTGATGGTCAGGCCAAGGCCCGAGCCGCCGAATCGCCGGGTGGTCGAGGCGTCGGCCTGGTGAAAGCGCTCGAACAGCCGGTCCTGGGCGTCCAGCGGAATGCCGATGCCGGTGTCCTTCACCGCGAACGCGAGGCGGCCGGAGACGGGGCGAGCGCAGGTCAGGGTCACGCCGCCGGCGAGGGTGAACTTCACCGCGTTGCCCATCAGGTTGAACAGGCACTGGCGCAGCCGCACCGGGTCGGACCGCACCCAGCCCAGGGCCTCGGCGCCTTCAAGCGTCAGGGTGAGGCCCTTGGCCTTCGCCTGCGGCTCCAACAGCCGGAACACGCTGCGGGCCAGTTCGCCCGCATCGACCGGCTCGTCCTGCAGCTCCAGCCGACCGGCCTCGATCCGTTCGAAGTCGATCACGTCGTCCAGCAGGGTCGAGAGCATTTCGCCGCAGCTGAGGGCCTCGTCCAGCAGTCGCCGACCGCCGTCACTGACGTTCGCCTCGCCCTTCAGCAGATGCAGCACGCCGAGCACGCCGTTCATCGGGGTGCGGATCTCGTGACTCATGTTGGCCAGGAAGGCCGCCTTGGCCTCGGCGGCCGCCTCGGCGGCGCGCTGGGCCTCCACCAGAGCCAGTTCCTGGCGTTTGCGGGCGTCGATGTCGAGGACCAGGCCCACGCCTTTGCGGGTCGGCCGGTCCAGCCGATAGAAGCAACGGACCCATCGTTCCTCGCCCTCCGGCAGGGCGATGCGGAACTCCATCGAGATGTTCTCTTCGCCCCGCGCCCAGCGCCGGTTGGTTTCGAACACCAGGCCCCGGTCGTCGCGGTGGACGAACGGCCAGACCGGCAGGGCGATCTCCTCGAAGGTCATCCGCCGCCCGACGAGGCGATAGAACTGCTCGCTGGCCCAGAAGCTGCCGGCGGCGTGGTCGATCTCGAAGGCTCCGGCCTCGGCTGCGCCCAGAGCCAGCTCCTGGCGCCAGGCGTCCATGCGGGCCTGTTCCATCAGGGCCTGGACCCGGCGCTCGCCTTCGCGGGCGGCGTCCCGGGCCTCGACCAGTTCGCTGACGTCCTGCGAGATACCCTTCAGCGCGAAGGCTCGTCCGCGAGGTTCGGTCCGGAACGTGGCCCGCATCGTCAGCCAGCGGCCATCGCGCGTCAGAAGTCGGTGCTCGATCGTTGCGCCCTCGCCGGAGGTGACGCCGCGCTTGAAGACGGCGTTGACGCTTTCCCGTTGGGACGGATCGACGATGGCGTGAAACTTCTCGGTGGTGTCGATGTCGGCCCGGTCCCAGCCGCAGAGCGCCAGGATGTCCTCGGACCACTCGATCCTGTCGGTATAGGGGTCGTAGCTCCAGCTGCCGATGCCGGCGGCTTCGGACAGCATCGAGCGGTTGCGGCGGGCGGCTTCGAGTTCTTCCTTTTGCAGCACTGTTTCGGTGATGTCGTGCAGAGTGCCGACCATCTGGTCGTCGGGGTCAAGCCGCGAGCGGCCCTGGATCCACATCCACTCGCCGTTCTTGCGGCGGATTTTCAGCTGGTTGACCGTGTGGCCGTCGCGCTTCATCCGCCGCCGGGAGTCGCGTGCTTCCTCGAAGCTGTCCTCGTGCAGCAGATCGAAGATCGACGTGCCGACCAGATCGGCGCGGGTCCAGCCGGTAACCCGTTCCCAGGCGTCGTTGATCTCCGTGAACAGGCCTTCGCGATCGACCACCGCGAACATGTCCAGGGAATGATCGAAGAACCAGCGCGCCGCCGCGGACTCCGCCCGGCGCGCCATGGTCGATCGTTTTCCGGTCTTGCCGCCGGCCATGTCTGGTTTCCGCCCGTTGCCCGACGGGACCATGGCGCCAGACGAGTAAACTTTGGGTTCTCGCCGGGCTTGAGCCAGATCAATCCGACGAGGACGCCGGAGTTCGCCCACATCCGCGGCAGGTTGCTTGACCGCCCGGGCCGCCGGGCCTAGCCCGACCGGGTTGCCGGAAAGGGAGGCGTCCATGACGTTTGTGATCGAGGCCGTGGGCCATGTGCGGGGCGGCCGCGACGAGGCCATCGACGACGACTGGGGACCCAGCCGGGCGCGGATCGAACTGGACCCGGCGCGGTTCCGTCCCGAAGCCTTGTTTGGCCTCGCTGACTTCTCCCATGCCGAGATCGTCTTCGTCTTCGACCGCATCACCGAGGCCGAGATCGTCACCGGCGCGCGCCGACCGCGGGGTCGCGAAGACTGGCCGATGGTCGGCATCTTCGCCCAGCGCGGCCGCAACCGGCCCAACCGTCTGGGCGTCTCGGTTTGTCGCGTGGTGGCGGTGGACGGCCTGACCCTGGAGGTCGAGGGACTGGACGCCATCGACGGCACGCCGGTGGTCGACATCAAGCCGGTGCTCAGCGGCTTCCTGCCGCGCGGCGAGGTCCGTGAACCGGCCTGGGCCGGAGAGATTATGGAGACCTACTGGTGAGGCGGCCGCTTGAGGGCGTCCGCGTCCTGACCATCGAACACTATGGCGCCGGGCCCTATGCCACCCTGCTGATGGCCGAGCTGGGCGCCGAGGTGATCAAGATCGAGGCCCCGTCCATGGGCGGCGACGCCTCGCGCCCGACCGGGCCCTTCCTGCTGGGCGACGACGACAGCCAGTATTTCCAGACCTTCTCACGGGGCAAGAAGTCGGCCGCCATCGAGCTGAAGACACTGGAAGGACGGGCTGATTTCGAGCGACTGGTCGCCTCGGCCGAGGCTGTGGTCAACAATCTGCGCGGCGACCAGCCGGTGAAGTTGGGGCTAACCCACCAGGCCCTGAAGGCGATCAACCCGTCCATCGTCTGCGGACACCTTTCCGCCTACGGACGAAACAACAGCCGCGAGGGCTGGCCAGGTTACGACTACCCGATGCAGGCCGAATGCGGGCTGATGAGCCTGACCGGCGAGCCAGACGGACCGCCGGCGCGGATGGGCGTCTCGATCATCGACTTCATGAGCGGGGCGACCTTCGCCTTCGGCGTGGTCAGCGCCATCCTCGCGGCCCGGACTACCGGAGAAGGCTGCGACGTGGATGTGTCCCTGTTCGACGTGGCGCTGCACCAGCTGAGTTATCCAGCGGTCTGGGCGATGAACGAGCGTCACCCGACCGAGCGGTTGCCGGGCGGCGCCCATCCGTCGCTGGCCCCGGTGCAGCGGGTCAAGACCGCCGACGGCTACGGCCAGCTGATGTGCATGAACGAGAAGTTCTGGGCCGAGTTCTGTGCGCTGATTGCCCGGCACGACCTGGCCGTCGACCCGCGCTTCACGACCCTGGCCGACCGCGCCCGCAACCTGCCGGCCCTGACGCAGGTCCTGGACATCCTGTTTGCCGCCCGGCCCACCGCCGACTGGCAAACCCTGTTCGCTGGCCGCGTCCCGTTCGGCCCGGTCAACGGCCTGTTCGAGGCCCTGGACAATCCGTTCGTCGCCGAGGTCGGCATGCGCGATGTGGTCGACCACCCAGACCGGCCGCAGGGCCTGCAGATGCTGGCCATGCCGGTGAAAATCGACGGCGCGCGGATGCCGGGGATGCGGTCGCCGAAACTGGGCGAACACACGGACGAACTCTTGAGCTAGGCTCTACCCATGAAAGCCGGCCCGCACCCCGTCGAGACCCGTTCCGCCCGCCAGTGGACGCGTGGCGTCAGCGGCGAAACGGCGATCGAACGGCCACTGGCCGACGAGACGCCGGTGGGACTGCTCTATGACGGCTGCCCGCATGTGGTGCTGATGGCCACGCCGTCGGACGTCGAGGATCTGGCCGTGGGCTTCACCCTCTCCGAACGGATCGCCAGCTGGGCCGACATCACCGGGGTGAGCATCGAGAGCCTCGACGAAGGACTGCAGGTCGATGTCCGTCTGACCGCCGAGGGCCGCAAAGGCCGGGCGAAAGCGCGGGCGCGGTCCATGGAGGGCCGCTCCAGCTGCGGCCTGTGCGGGGTGACCCGGCTGGCCCAGGCGGTGCGGCCCCTGTCGCCGCTGGCCGAGGGCCTGACCGTCCGTCGCGGGGCGATCGAGGCGGCGCTGGATACGCTGGAGCAGGCGCAGGCGCTCGGTCGCCTGACCCGCGCCATGCATGCCGCCGCCTTCGCTGACGCCTCTGGCGCCGTGGCGCTCCTCCGCGAGGACGTCGGCCGGCACAACGCCCTGGACAAGCTGATCGGCGGCGCGGCGCGGACCGGCCTTGATCCGGCGGCCGGCTTCGCGCTGATCACCAGCCGCTGCTCCTACGAGATGGTCGAGAAGGCCGCCGTGGCCGGTTTCCCGCTGCTGGTGGCCATCTCGGCGCCCACGGCCCTGGCCATCCGCAAGGCGCAGGAGTGCGGCATGACCCTGGTCGCCCTGGCCCGCGCCGATGGCTGCACGGTGTTCACCCGGCCCGAAAGGATCGCCCCGTGAGCCGCGCGAAAGGGGTCAGCGACTATCGCAAGCCGGCCGGCGGCTGGGGCGCCCTGCGCTCGGTCGCCGGAGCCCTGGCCGATCAGGAGACCCTGGCCCAGGGCGGCAAGACCCTGCTGTCGGCCAACCAGCCGGATGGCTTCGACTGCCCCGGCTGCGCCTGGCCAGACCCGAAGCACACCTCGTCGTTCGAGTTCTGCGAGAACGGGGCCAAGGCCGTGGCCTGGGAGGCGACCGGCAAACGCGCCACCCCGGAAGCCATCGGCGCCCAAACCGTCAGCCAGCTGATGACCTGGTCCGACCACGCGCTCGAGGATCTCGGCCGGCTGACCGAGCCGCTGCGCTTCGACCGGGCCAGCGACACCTATGTCCGCACCAGCTGGGACGAGGCCCTGGCCCGCACCGGCGAGATTCTGCGCGGCCTTCCCGACCCGGACATGGCCGAGTTCTACGCCTCCGGCCGTGCCTCCAACGAGGCGGCCTTCCTGTTCCAGCTGCTGGGCCGGAAGTTCGGCACCAACAACTTCCCCGACTGCTCGAACATGTGCCACGAGCCGACCAGCGTCGGCCTGGCCGAACAGCTGGGCCTGGGCAAGGGCTCGGTGACGCTGGAGGACTTCGAGCTCTGCGACGCCATCTTCAGCTTCGGCCACAATCCGGGCACCAACCATCCCAGGATGATGGCCACCCTGCGCGACGCCGCCCGACGGGGCGCGCCAATCGTGGTGTGCAACCCGCTGAAGGAGCGTGCGCTGGAGAAGATAGCCTCGCCCCAGGACCCGGTCGAGATGGCCACCCTCGGCGGCACCGACATCGCCCACCGCTACTACCAGCCGCGCATCGGCGGCGACGTGGCGGTCTGCGAGGGGATGATGAAGACCCTGATCGCCGGCGGCCACATCGACAGGGCCTTCATCGATCAGCATACGGCCGGCTTCGAGGCCCTGGCCGCCCACGTCGCCGCCCGACCCTGGGCCGAACTGGAGGCCGAGAGCGGCCTGACCCGGGCGCAGATCGAGGAGGCCGCCGCCATCTTCGCCCGGTCGAAGGCGGTGATCCTCTGCTACGGCATGGGCATCACCCAGCACCGGTCGTCGTCGAGCGCGGTGCAGCAGCTGGCCAATCTGCTGCTGCTGGGCGGGCACATGGGGCGGCCCGGCGCTGGCATTTGCCCACTGCGCGGCCACTCCAACGTTCAGGGCGCCCGCACCGTCGGTCTGACCGAGAAGCCCTCGGCCGCCCTGCTGGACAGCATTGGCAAGGCGTTCGACTTCACGCCGCCAACCGGTCACGGCCACACGGTGGTCGAGGCCATCGAGGCCATGCAGGCGGGAACGGCCAGGGTGTTCATCGGCCTTGGGGGCAACTTCGCGGTCGCCGCGCCGGACCCGGTCGCCACCTTCCCGGCCCTGCGGCGCAACGCCCTGACGGTCCACATCGCCACCAAACTCAATCGCACCCATCTGCTGGCCGGCGAGGAGAGCTACATCCTGCCCTGCCTGGGCCGCACCGAGATCGACATTCAGGCCGGGGGCCGCCAGGCCGTGACCGTCGAGGACTCCATGTCGATGGTTCACGCCTCGCGCGGCATGAATGCTCCGGCCTCGGAGCATCTGCGATCAGAGCCATGGATCGTGGCGGCTCTGGCGCAGGCCACGCTCGGCCCGAACAGCGGCATCGACTGGATGGGCCTGGCCGCCGACTACAGCCGTATCCGCGACGGCATCGAGGCGGTCTTCCCGGACGCCTTCGCCGGCTACAACCAGCGGGTCCTCGAGCCGGGCGGCTTCCGCCTGCCCGTGCCGTCGTCCGAGCGTATCTGGAACACCGCCAGCGGCAAGGCCGACCTGTTACCCTTCCGCCACGACGACCCCGGCCAGGCCGACAACCGCCGGGGCGATCCGGACGTGCTGATCCTGACCACGGTCCGCAGCCACGACCAGTACAACACCACCGTCTACGGACTGAACGACCGCTATCGCGGCGTGAAGGGTCGGCGCGACGTGGTCTTCGCCCATCCGGACGATCTGGCCGCACGCGGTTTGGCCGACGGCGATCGCGTGGACCTGACCGCCGCCTTCGACGACGACGGCGAGGATCGGGCCGTGCGCGGCTTCACCGTCGTCGCCCGCGACCTGCCGCGCGGCTGCCTGGCCGCCTACTATCCGGAGACCAATCCGCTGCTGGCGCTCAGCGAGCGGGATCTGAAGAGCGGCACGCCGGCCTACAAGGCCATGCCCGTGCGGCTGGCCCGCGCCCGATGATCGCCGGGCTGGTGCTCGCCGGGGGCCGATCCCGCCGGTTCGGGTCGGAAAAGGCCGTCGTCCGCCTCGGCGACCGGACCCTGCTGGAATGGGCGCTGAATGTCCTGCGGGAGAGCTGCGACGAGCTCGCCGTCAGCGCCCGGGCCGATTCCGGCGCCGCGGTTGTCGCCCGGGGCCTCGGACTCCCGGTGCTGATCGACGACCCGTCCCACCCCGACGGCCCCCTGGCCGGTGTCGCGGCCGGCCTGCGCTGGGCCAGCGGTCTGGGCGCCGCTCACCTGGCTACCCTGCCCTGCGACACGCCCCACGCGTCGCTGGACCTGGTGACCCGGCTGCACGCCGCTGGCGGCGATGCGTTCGCCGCCTTCGCCCAGACGGACGATGGACCTCACCCGCTCTGCGCGCTCTGGAGCATCGACCTGCTGGCCTCGCTGGAATCCGAACTCGCGCGCGGCCATCCGGCGGTGCGCGTCTTCCTCGGCGACGTGGGCGGCGTGGCTGTTCGGTTCGGCGAGGCGGCGGGGTTTGTGAATGTGAATGCGCCGGGGGATCTGTAGCCCGGCGAGACCCGAACACCATCCTCTCCTGGCGGAGTTCGTCCTGATGTCTTGATGAGCATTCTTGCGCCGGCGGGACCTTCGTCAAGGACCGCCTTCGGCGGCCGCGGAGCGGCGACCCCGCAGGGGTCGTCCTTGACCAAGGTCTCCGTCCGGAGTGAACCATTCCATCAAGGCCTTCAGGGCGTATCAGCATCCGGATATTTGCTGAACGGAACCCAACAGACCTACACGCCCCGCCGCATCTCCGCCCACGCCTCCGCCAGCCGATCCCGATGCCCCGGATCCGCCACCCCGATCAGCGCCTCGGCCCGGGCGTCGAGCGTCAGCCCCCGCAGGTCGGCGACACCGTGCTCGGTCACGACCAGCCCCACGTCCGCCCTCGGAACCGACACCGCCACCGGCGGCAGGCGCGGCACGATGCGGCTGATCTCGCCGCGCCGGGCGCTGGCCGGTAACGCCAGGATCGGCAGGCCGCCCTCCGACAGCCGCGCGCCCCTCAGGAAGTCGGTCAGCCCTCCGACGCCGCTGATCTGGCGGCCGTGCTGGAACTCGGCGTTGGCCTGGCCGAACAGGTCGATCTCGATGGCGGAATTGACCGCCACCAGCCGGGGGATTTCCGCCAGCACGCGGATGTCATGCGTGAAGGACGAGGGCTCGAAGCGGATCCGGCTTTCCGCGCCGCAGCGGTCGTAGAGCGCCCGGCTGCCCGCCGCGAGGCCCGTGACCACCTCCGTCAGCGCGCCCGAGTCCAGCACCGGCAACAAGGGATCGGTGACCATCCCGGAATGAATGCGCAGGCCCTTCATGCCCTCGAGCGCCGCCAGCGCAGCGACCCCGGCCTTTCCGACCCCGAACTGCACACTGGCGCCTTCCGGGATCAGCCCCTGCAGGTGAAGCTTGATCGCGTCGAAAGCGGGGTCGAGGGTTCCAGTGTCGTAGGTGACCAGCTCGTGCGGTGCATCGGCCACCACATCGAACGCCGACAGGGGATAGACGGCTCCCCGCACCCGCGGCATCGCCGGATTGACCAGCGCGACCTTGAACACCTCCCGCGCCATCACCGCCGGCGCCAGGTCGCTGGCGACGCCCAGCGTGACGTTGCCGGCCGCGTCCGGCTCGCTGACCTGGAAGAAAGCCGCGTCCAGCGGCGTCTCGCCCAGCCAGCGGAAGGTCTGAAACCAGGTCAGTGGCCGGAAGGCGAAGCGGCCGGCTTCGAAACTGGCCCGCCAGTCGGCCGAGACGAAGCTCCCCTCGGCGCGCGCCGTCTCGTGCAACCCGGCCCAGTCGTTGCGGTTGATCCCAGGCACATGAGCGCCGACAAAGGTCAGTCCGGCCGCCAGGTCGGGCCGCCGCCGGTAGACCTCAAGCAGAGCCAGGGGCTCGCTGGCCGCGCCGGGGACAAACACCCGGATTCCGCCCGGTTTCACCCGTTGCGCGACTGTTTCGGCGGCCGATTCAGCTGTTGCGCGAATCACGTCATCATCCGTTCAGTCTGACGCCTGCAACTGTATGCGGCGCCAAGTGTTCAGCCTGTTGAATACCCGGCCCGAGAGGATACCCCGCGTCATGCGCGCCGCAGTCGACCACCCCCACGATGTGCTCAAGCCGTTCCTGTGGATCGCCGCCCTGGGCTTCGCCACGGGCTTCCTGGGCTATGTCGGTCTGCACGGCGGTCTGCCCGTCTAGGCCGCGCCGGTCGAGCCGAAGCCGCCGGCGCCGCGCGCCGTTTCGTCCAGGCTCGCCACCTGCCGCCATGACGCGCTCGCCACCGGCGCGATCACCAGCTGGGCGATGCGATCGCCCCGGCGGATGACGAAGTCCTCCTCCCCCAGATTGATCAGAATGACCTTCACCTCGCCGCGATAATCCGCGTCGATGGTGCCTGGTGTGTTGAGGCAGGTGATTCCGGCCTTGGCCGCCAGCCCCGAGCGTGGCCGCACCTGGGCCTCGAACCCGGCGGGCACGGCGAAGGCCAGGCCGGTGGGAACCATGGCCCGCGCCATCGGCTGGAGCGTCAGCGGCGCCTCGTCGGCCACCGCCGCTCGCAGGTCCATACCGGCCGCCAATGGCGTCTCATAGGCGGGAAGCGGCAGACCCTCGGCGTGGGGCAGTTGGACGACGGGTATGGTCAGTGTCACGTCAAAGCCTTCGCGATACCGGCGGCGAGGTCGGCCGCCACCTGGTCCTTGTGGGCGCGATCCCAGCGCTCGACGCCCTTGTGGGTGATCAGCAGCACCGCGTTTTCCTCGCCGCCCATGACGCCCGGTTCGGTCACGTCGTTGGCGATGATCCAGTCACAGCCCTTGCGCGCCAGCTTGGCCCTGGCGTGCGCCTCGACATCGTTGGTCTCGGCCGCGAACCCGACCACCAGCTTCGGCCGGGCCGGGCCATGCGCCGCGAGTGTGGCCAGGATGTCGGGGTTTTCCACCAGGGTCAGGGTCGGCGGGCCGTCCCTGCCCTTCTTCAGCTTGATCCCGAAGGCCTCGTCGGGACGCCAGTCGGCCACCGCGGCGACACAGACCGCCGCGTCGGCCGGCAGGGCGGCCTGGCTGGCGGCCAGCATGTCGCGGGCCGACTCCACATCGACCCTATCGACACCGGCGGGAGTCTTCAGCGCCACCGGCCCGGACACCAGGGTCACCCGCGCACCCAGGGCCGCCAGGGCGCCGGCGATGGCGTAGCCCTGCCGGCCGCTGGAGCGGTTGGTCAGCAGCCGCACAGGATCCAGCGCCTCGGCCGTGGGGCCTGCGGTCACCAGCACATGCTTACCGGCTAAAGGGCGGGCGGCGGGCCCCTCCAGCAGGCCCATGATCGCGTTGAAGATCGCCTCGGGCTCGGCCATCCGGCCAAAGCCGAACTCGCCGCAGGCCATGGCCCCCTCGTCGGGGCCGACAAACGAAACGCCGTCGCCCTTGAGCGTGGCCAGGTTCCGCTTTGTCGCCGGATGCTCCCACATGCGCACGTTCATCGCCGGCGCCATTAGCACCGGCTTGTCGGTCGCCAGCAGGGCCGTCGAAGCCAGGTCACCAGCCAGCCCACCCGCCGCCCTGGCCATCAGGTCCGCGGTGGCCGGGGCCACCACGACCAGATCGGCCGAACGGGAAAGCTCGATGTGGCCCATTTCCGCCTCGTCGGTGAGGGAGAAGAGGTCGCTATAGACCCTGTCCTCGGCCAGGGCCGAGAGGGACAGGGGGGTGACGAACCGGGCGCCGGCCTCGGTGAGAATCGGCCGCACGGCCACGCCGGCCTTGCGCAGCAGCCGCGTCAGCTCCAACGCCTTGTAGGCGGCGATGCCGCCCCCGACGATCAGCAGTACCCGCCGCTCGCTCAAGCCTGTCTCCGTCAGAGCCGTGAAATCCGGACGCTGCATACGACGCCCGGAGACGCTTGACCAATCCCCAAACCCGTGTTCTTAGTTTGTTCAAATACACTCTTAGATGGCAAATGGAGTGAGATCATGGTGGGATTGATCAGGGTTTGGCCGATGTTGGCGGCGGCGGCGTTGATGGCGGGTTGCGACGGGGGCGCTTCGGCGGTGCCGGTGCACAAAGCTTCGATGACATCGCCGACGTCGGTGAGCAGGCCTGAAGCGGTGACCCGGGACGGGCCGGAGACGGCCGCCACCCGCGTTTCGTCGAGCGCTCAGCGTGGCGGCGCCCTGCAATGGTCGTCCAACCGCCGTTTCACCAGCGAGCAGAATGCTGAACGCGCCTTCAGGCGAAACGGCGCGGCCTTCGGGACAACCACGGTGCAAGCCTTCGTGGCCAAGGCCCATACCTTCGTGACCCGGCCGCCAAAAGGGGCGCAGATCATCACCCGGGCCAATGGCGACCGGCTGATCTACGACCCGGCCAGCAACGTCTTCGCCGTCGCCACCCGCGAGGGTGCGCCGCGAACCATGTTCAAGCCTGACGAGGGCGCGGCCTACTGGGAGAAGGTCAAGGCGCGCGAAGCCGAGGGCGGGGCGCGGAAGTCAGGGGCGCGGACGCGAGAGGAGGGCTAGATTCTCGGTGCTCTTCCACTTGGGAGAAGGACGGCCAAGGGCCGCCGGCTACCCTCCGCTCAACGCCCCGAAGATCAGCACCTCATCGCCCTCGTCCAGGGTCCGGCCGATGTCGAATTGCCGGTCCTGGCCGACGAAGATGCGCATGTGGCGGCGGATGCGGTCCTGTTCGTCGATCACCCGGAAGCGGATACCGGGGAACTGGCGGTCGAGGTCGTCCAGCGCCGCCGCGACCGTCGCGCCCTGAACCTCCACCCGCGAGGCGCCGCCGGTGTAGGACTGCAGCTGCGAGGGGATCAGGACCTGGGCCATCAGAGGGGGGCGGCGACCACCGAATAGATCTCCGGCAGATGGCGGGCGATGCAGCGCCAGTCGGCCCCCTCGTCGCCGCTCATCCACAGCTCGCCGCCGGTCGTGCCGAGATAGAGGCCCAGCGGAACGGCCCGGTCGGCGCAGAAGGCCTGCCGCTTGACCGTGAGCCAGCCCTGCTCGCGCGGGAATCCGCCGTCCTGCC
>JACRBD010000207.1 GCA_016234625.1 Caulobacterales bacterium
CCGACCTGGCCGCGCGGGTCATCCCGACCGAGCAGGAGCTGAAGCTTGGCGTCGTCACCGCCCTGTTCGGCGCGCCGCGGTTCGCCCTGGTCGCCTGGCGGGCGGCGCGGAGCTGGCGGTCGTGACGCCGGCGTGGGAGCTCCAGGGGCTGATGGTGCGCCACGGCGGCGTCCCGGCTCTGCGCGGCGCCGGCCTGACCGCCTCGGCCGGCGAGGTGGTTGGGGTTCTGGGCCCCAACGGCTCGGGCAAGACCACCCTGTTGCGCGCGGGCCTGGGCCTGCAGACGACACAGGCCGGCACGGCGGCGCTGGCCGGCCGCCGGCTGGACACGATCCCGGAGAGCCAACGCGCCCGGCTTGTCGGCTATCTGCCGCAGGAGCGGCGCGTCGGCTGGAATCTGGCCTCGCTGGAGATCGCCGCCCTGGGCGCGCCTGACCTGCCGCCGGTCCAGGCGCGCGAGGTCGGCGCCGCGATGCTCGGCCGGGTCGGACTGTCGGGCTTCGAGGCGCGGGGCGTGCTGGAAATGTCCGGCGGCGAACGGGCGAAGGTGCTGCTGGCTCGGCTGCTGGCCACGCGCGCGCCGCTGCTGGTGGCCGACGAACCGGCCGCCGGTCTCGATCCCGACGCCCAGCTGTTGACCCTGGAGCTGCTGCGAGCCGAGGCGGCGCGCGGCGCGGCGGTTGTGGTCACCCTTCACGACCTGACCCTGGCGGCGCGCTTTTGCGACCGGCTGGTGGTGTTGGTCGACGGGCGGGTGGCGGCGGAGGGCGGACCGGCGGATGCGTTGGCGCCTGAGGTTTTACGGTCGGTGTTCGGGCTCGAGGGGGCGCTCGTCGAGACTCCGATGGGTCCGGTGGTTTCGGCGCGCAGAGTGTCCTGACAACCAAATTCCGTCATGGCCCGACTTGTTCGGGCCACCCATGAACACGGTTGATCAAGCTGGCGAGCCGTGCCGTCAGCCTCCCATCCGCACGCTCAATGTGCTTGGGTGGCCCGGACAAGCCGGGCCATGACGGTGGAAACACTACCGCGCGCCCGGCGCATAGGGCTGCGCAGCCGGCGAACTCGGCGTGTAGCCGCTCCATGACCCGCGCTTGAGGTCGTTCGACAGGGTCAGCGGCGCCGAGCCGCCGGCGATCCGGGCGCGGTAGACCTGGGTCGTTTCCAGGGTGCGCATGACGTAGTTGCGCGTCTCCACGAACGGGATGCACTCGATGTAGTCCAGCGGATCGGTGGCCGCCCCGCGCGGGTCGCCGCAGAGGGCCGCCCACTGGCCCGGCCGGCCGGGGCCGGCGTTGTAGGCCGCCGCGGCCATGACGTAGGAACCGCCGAACTGGCTGATCATGTCGCCCAGGTAGCGGGCGCCGAGCTTCATGTTGAAGTCGGACTCGAACAGGCGGTCGACGGAATAGGGCTCGCCCAGCGACCGGGCGGTGGAGGCGCCGGTGGCCGGCATCAGCTGCATCAGCCCCCGCGCGCCCGGCGCCGATCGGGCCCGGGGGTCGAAGTTGCTTTCCTGGCGCGTGATCGAGAAGACGAACGCCGGCTCGGCGCCGCCCGGGACGTTCGGTGAGATCAGGATCGGATACCCCCGCTCGGGCAGGGTCATGCCGCGCTGGGCCGCCGTTCGCACCGCCCGCATGGCCGTATCCGGATCGCCGTGGCTCCGCGCCAGATCAACCAGCAGGGCGCACTCCGCCGCCGTGGGCAGGGTGTCGTCGATATGCAGGGCGAACACCTTGAAGGTGTCCCTGTTGCCAGTCTCGTAAAGCAGGCGCAGGGCCCGAACGAGTTCGCGTCCCTCGAACCGCGCCCGGTCCGCCTGGGTCACCGGCGGGTCCTTGGGCAGGGTCAGGGTGGTCAGGCCGGCGCGCTCGGCGGCCAGCTGGCCGTAGAACACCGTGATGTGCTGCGCGCCCTTGAGATAGAAGGCCTGCGCCGCCGCCTTGTCGCCAAGGGCCTCGGCCGCCCGGCCCTGCCAGTAGAGCGCGCGGCCCTGGGTGATCGGCGAGGTGCCCGCCGCAGCCAGCCTGGCGAAATGCCCGGCGGCCTGGGACGGGTTCTTCAGCTTCGAGAGGGCGATCCAGCCGGCGTAGAACTCCGCCTCGGCCGCATCCGGACCGATGATCAGCCCGGTGTTGGCGGCGGCGCCGTAGGCGCCCTGGTAGTCGCCGGCGGCGAGGGCGGCCACGACCATCTTGCGCCGGTCGGTGGTCCAGGCGCGGCTGGCGACCTCCTGGGTCGGGGCAGCCTTCAGGCCGCGGGCCAGCTGTAGCGCCATCACCGTCAGGCCCCGCCGCTGGAAATAGGCCGCCTGTTCGTAGATGAGGCCAGGGTCCTGGCGCTGCCCGGGCGTCATGTTGGCGATCAGGTCGTTGCCGCTGGGCGAGTTGGACCGCAGGGCGATGCGCGCGTCGGCGATCGGGCGATAGCTTTCCGGCAGGCTGGCGACCATCTCGCGGGCCGCCGGACCCTGTTGGCCATAGAGCAGGACATCGGCGCGACGCAGGTGATCGTCCATGGTCAGGTAGTCGCCGAACCGGGCGCGCATGGCCGCCTGGGGACCGGCGTCGAACAGCGACTCTCGCCACCAGCGGCGGACGAGATTGCGAGCCTCGTCGGTACGACCGCTGGCGCGAAGGGCGCCGGCCAGGGCCATCGCCCCCTGCACCGTGGTCGGTTCTGTTCCGCCGAACCAGGCGATGACCCGCTCGGGCGGCATGCCCGAGGTCTCGATCAGCTTCTCGGCCGTGGCCTGGCGCTTGGCGCCGCGCGGCCAGCCGTTGAGGTCGCGGCGAACCGAATCAGCCTCGAAGAAGCTCAGGGAGTCAGGCGCGCCGTCGGCGAGGGCCCAGAGCGCGACCTTTTTGGCCACGGGGTCCTGGATGGCGTCCATCGACAGCCTCACCCGCGCGCCGTCGCCGGCCCGGGCGGCCGTCAGGGCGGTGCTCAGATAGGAAGCGTCCGTGTCGGAAAGCGATTGCCGGTAAGCCGTTTGCGGAGTCGTGACCAGTTGCGGCCCGTCCGATTGCCCCGACTGGGCCAGCGCCCCGCCGCCAAGAATCGCCGCCAGAGCCGCTCCGACCACCAACTTCCGTGCAAATGCGGTCAAACCTTTGTCTCCAAGCCGTCAAACCGGGCGCGCGGCGGTTGCGGACGCACTATAGCCGGACATATTGTCCGCCTCCGACACACAGCCGCAAACGAAAGCGGCGAACTCACGGCTTTTTGCAAGTCATGGTCCAAATTCCCTTCAAGGGCGTCTTCCCCGCCCTTGTGACGCCCTTTCGCGACGGCGCGGTCGATGAGGCCGCCTTTGTCGCCCTGGTCGAACGGCAGATCGCCGGCGGTGTTCACGGCCTGGTGCCGGTGGGCACCACCGGCGAAACCGCGACCCTGAGCCATGACGAGCACCGGCGCGTCGTGGAGCTTTGCGTGCAAACCGCTCGCGGCCGGGTCCCGGTGATCGCCGGCGCCGGGTCCAACGCCACGGCCGAGGCCATCGAGCTGGTGCGCCACGCCAAGACGGTCGGCGCCGACGCGGCCCTGTGCGTCTCGCCCTACTACAACCGCCCCAGCCAGGAGGGGATCTACCAGCACTACCGGGCGATCAACGACGCCGTGCAGCTGCCGGTGCTGGTCTACAACGTGCCTGGCCGTACGGCCTCGGACGTCAGCAACGAGACCCTCGCCCGCCTGTCGGCCCTGCCCAACATCATTGGCGTCAAGGACGCCACCGCCGACATGACCCGGGTCAGCTTCCAGCGGCTGATGTGCGGCGAGGACTGGGTCATGCTGTCGGGCGACGATCCCACGGCGCTTGGCTACATGGCC
>JACRBD010000013.1 GCA_016234625.1 Caulobacterales bacterium
ACAAGTTCATGGGCGACGAGTGCAACATCCATCTGTTCGACGTCAGCACCGACAGGACAAGGTTCCTGGCCCTGGCCACGGGCCCGCGCCAGCCGGGCGCCTACTACCTCTATGACCGCAAGCAGGCCCGGGTGGAGGCGCTGGGCGAGTGCAAGCCATGGCTGACCCAGGACCGCCTGGCGAAGGTCGAGGTGCTGAACGTGGCGACCCGCGACGGCAGCTCCATCGACGCCTATCTGACCGTGCCGTTGGCGACGGGCCCCAGGCCCCTGGTGGTCATGCCGCACGGCGGACCGGAGGTGCGGGACAATATGGACTTCGACCTGTTCGCCCAGACCTTCGCCGCCCAGGGCTGGCTGGTGCTGCAGCCCAACTTCCGCGGCTCTGGCGGCCTTGGCCGCAGCTTCGCAGACGCCGGCCGCAAGCACTGGGGCGACCGCATGCAGGAAGATGTCGAGGACGCCATTGCCCATGTGCGGGCCTTGAATCGGGTCGATGGCGACAGGATCGCCATCTGCGGGTCGAGCTACGGCGGCTACGCGGCCCTGATGGGCGTGGTTCGCAACAAGAACCTGTACCGGAGAGCCGTCTCGATCGCGGGCCTCACCGATCTGCCCGACCTGGTGGAGCATGAGCGCCGGGAGGACGGGGCCGACTCTCCGACCTACGCCTATGTGCTGAAGACCATCGGCGACCCCAAGGCGGACGCGGCCATGCTGGCGGCTGCCTCTCCGCGTCGGCGTGTGTCCGAGATCAACACGCCGATCCTGCTGATCCACGGCGACGCCGACGGGATCGCGCCCTACGATCAGTCGAAGAAAATGGCGGCCGCACTGAAGAAGGCTGGCAAGGTCCACGCCTTCGAAACCCTGGCCAATGAGGGGCACGGCGACTGGTCGCGCGACAACCTGCGACTGGTGCTGTCGAAGTCAGTCGCCTTCATCGCCGATGGTTTCAAGGCTTAGCGGGCGGCCACACCTTAGCCTTGAGCCAGGTGTCGAGGTCGGCGGCGGACTTGTCGGCGATCTGTTCCATGGGGACGTGGCCGACCTTGGGATAGATGATCACCGTCGCGCCGGGGATCGCCGCGCCGAACCGTCCGGCGTCGCCCACGGGGATCAGTTTGTCGGTGTCTCCGTGCATGACCAGGGTCGGGACCGTGATCCTGCGCAGCTTCTCCTCGCTCGCCGCGTCGGCCGGGTCGAAGCCGCTCATCAAGCCCATGATGATCGGCCTGTGGCCAGGCGCGCGGGCCATTTCCACATAGCGGGCCAGCATGGCGTCATCGACCATCTCCGGCGTCGGCTCGAAGGCGTTGCGCAGGCCGGCCCGGGTCATGGCGCTGCCGTCGAGGTCCTTGAGCAGGAACCGTCCGACCGGATTGCGCAGGACCTTGAAGATGAACGGTCCGTCGTCGTTGCCGGCGCCCTGCCGCGGCCAGCCGGCGGCGTCCACCAGCACCAGTCCCTGCAGCTAGTCCGGATGAGCCAGGGCGTAGTTCCAGGCCACGCCGCCGCCCATGGAATTTCCGGCCAGAACGAACTTCGTCACCCCCAGCCTGGCTGTCACCTGGTCGACCACATCGACGAAGTCGTGGCGGCCGATGGTGTAGCCCTCCGGCGCGCTGGTCAGGCCGAAGCCCGGCAGGTCGAGGGTGATGACGCGATAGTCCGAGCCCAGCCGCGCCACCCAGGGCTCCCAGGTGTGCAGCGAGGCGGCGAAGCCGTGCACCAGCACGATCACCGGCCCATCGCGCCTGCCCTGGTCGCGATAGTGGACCCTCAGCCCTCCGGGCAGATCCATGTAACGCGAGGCGGAATTGGCGTATTTGGCCTGCAGGGTCGGCCAGGGGATGTCCGGCCGGCGCAGGGCCAGCCAGCCGGCGGTCAGCAGGACGGCGAGAACCACCACGATCCCGATCAGGATCTTGCCCAGCGATTTCATTGTGCGTCCCCGCCCCAGCCCGGCTCTTGCTCTCCGGCGGAGCGATTGACGCCTGCTCGCGAGGTTTTCGTCAAGCGCCGCAGGCGGGACAGTCGGGGTCAGCCCCGATGCGCACCGTGCGGGTCTCGCCGGCCAGGCCGTCGTAGATCAGCAGCCGCCCGCTGAGGGGTTCGCCGGCGCCGGTGAGCACCTTGACGGCCTCCAGGGCCATCATCGACCCGATCACCCCGCCCAGGGCGCCGACCACGCCGACGGTCGAGCAGGTGTCGGCGTCCGGCGGAATCTCCGGCACCAGGCAACGATAGCAGGGCTTGCCGGGATACACTCCGATCTGGCCGGTCCAGCGGGCGATGGCCCCGCTGACCAGGGTTCTGCCGGTCTTCACGCAGGCGTCGGAGACGGCGAAACGGGTGGCGAAGTCGTCGGTGCCGTCGAGCACCAGGTCGTAGCCGACGATAAGGGCGGCGGCGTTGTCGGCGGTCACGGCGAACGGATAGGTCTCGATGACGGTGTCCGGATTGAGGGCCGACAGCCGGGCGGCGGCCACCGCCGTCTTGCTCTCGCCCACCTCGCTCGTGGCGTAGAGCACCTGCCGCTGCAGGTTCGACAGCGCCACGACATCAGGATCCGCCAGACCAATCCGTCCGACCCCGGCCGCCGCCAGGTAGAGGGCCGCGGGCGCGCCCAGGCCGCCCGCTCCGACCATCATCACGCTGGCGCCCTTCAGCGCCTGCTGCCCTGGCCCGCCGATCTCGCGCAGGACCAGGTGGCGGGCGTAGCGCTCGACCTCGGCAGGGGTGAAGGCCATCGGGGGCTCCAGCGGGCGCCATGACCGGCGCGCCGGCAAAGTCTTACCGCGATTTCATACCGCGCGGGCAGGTGTCTGGCGTAGCCTTGGGGACAAGCTCTCCGGGGGAAATCGCCATGCGCCTCGCACAGATACTGGCCATTGCCGCCGCCATCGCCCCGCCGGCCGCCGCCGCCGTGGCGCCCGTAACGCCGGCCCCAGTGGTCGCCGCAGAGCGGGCCTTCGCCGCCGATGGCTACGCCTTGGGGATCAAGAAGTCCTTCCTCGCCCACATGGCGCCTGACGCCATCGTCATCCAGCCGGAACCGACCAGCGCGCGCGAGGCCTTCGAGTCGGCGCCGGACGGCTCGCCGACGGATCCGAAGCTGGAATGGTGGCCGACCTGGGCGGGCATCGCCGCCTCCGGCGACCTGGGCTTCACCACCGGCCCCTACAGCTTCGCTGGCAAGCGGCGTGGCCACTATTTCACCATCTGGAAGAAGCAACCCGGCGGGCAGTGGAAATGGGTCTTCGACGGCGGAGTCGGCAGCGACGCCTCGGCCACTCCGGCGGCGGGCGGAGCGGTCGCCTACCTGCCCAGTCCGAAGGTCCCGGGCCTCTACCCCGAAGGCGCCTTCGCCAGGGTCAAGGAGGCTGAAGCGGCCCTGGCGGCGGATGCCCAGATGGACAGCAAGGCGGCCTATCTCAAGGTGCTGGCCTGCGACGGCCGTATCCAGTCCTCGCCCGCCACCCCGGCGACCGGTTGTTCGACCTTCGGTCCCGAGCTGGACTGGCGCGCGCCGCAGATCACCTTCGCCCATCTGGGCGGCGACATCTCCGCGGCGGGCGACATGGCCTGGACCTACGGTCGCGCCGGCTGGACCAAGGACGGCGCAGCGGTGAAGGCCCACTATGTGCGGATCTGGCAGCGCCGGCCGGAGGGCTGGAGGCTGGTGTTCGATGAGCTGCTGATACCACCGCCGCCAAGGCCGCCCGTCGCGACCCCGTAAGCGCCCGCGCCGGCCTCTAGCCGACCCGCGTTCGGCGGTTCATGCTGGCCTCTCCGCGGAGGTCGCCATGAACGTAGAGCTGACTGACGAGCGCATCCTGATCCTCGCCGACCGCTTCTCGATGGAGCATGCCGAGGGCCGCGCCTGGACCAAACGCATGGACGCCTTCGGGACGCTGGCGAAGATGTCCGGCTTCCTGAAGCAGCCCAGGGACGAGGAGTTCGAGATCGCCTATCGCGAACGGCGGCTCCAGCCGTTCTGGCGCATCGCCTGTTCCAGCGTCCAGGTCTACCAGCGCAAGCGCGAGTACAGCATCAACGTCGCGGCCGAGGTGCAGTCGGTGGTGCTAGGCGGGGAGACGCGGTCGGTCACCGGCTCGAAGATCCAGGTGTCCGGCGAGGAGCACTGCCGCGAGGAGCATCGCAAGGAGGTGTTCTTCGACGGCCTGACCAAGGAACAGAAGCCCGCCCTGGCGGAATACCTCCGCCACGCGGCCGCTGAGGCCTCGCCCGAGATGCTGGCGGCCCTGGCCGCCGAGGGCACCATCGTCGTACCCGCGGAGGCGCGGGCCTCGACCCTGGTGCGCGATGTGGTCGCCGGGGCGATCGGGCGAATCGACGCCGATCTGGTCACCGAGGAGACCGTGCGGCTGGAGGCGATCGAGCTCTACTACCACCCGGTCTACGCCTTCCGTTTCCGCTGGCAGAACAAGGAAGCGGTGGTGGAGTTCGACGCCCTGAGCGGGGAAGCCCGCGCGGGCGGATCGACCTTTGAACAGTACATGGGCAAGCTGCTGGAGCCGCAGTTCCTGCTCGACGTCAGCGCCGAGACAGCCAACCTGTTCATCCCCGGCGCCAACCTGGCGAAGTTCGCTATTGTGAAGGGGATCGAGTTGTCGAAGCGGGGGTGAGCCTCGGCTCAGCGAAGCGTCGACTTATTCGTGGCGGAACACGTCCTGATGTCTTGATGAGCATTCTTGCTCCGGCGGGACCTTCGTCAAGGACCGCCTTCGGCGGCCGCGGAGCGGCGACCCCGCAGGGGTCGTCCTTGACCAAGGTCTCCGTCCGGAGCGAACCATTCCATCAAGGCCTTCAGGGCGTATCAGCATCCGGAAAGCGGAAGTATGCGGCCCCTACCCCGCCCGCGCTACCGCCTCCATCCCGAGCATCGCCGCCTTGCGTCCCAGCCCCCAGTGGTAGCCGGTGAGCCGGCCGTCGCGGGCGATGACCCGGTGGCAGGGGATCAGCAGGCTGACCGGGTTGGCCCCGACCGCCGCGCCGGTGGCCTGATAGGCCTTCGGCTTGCCCGCCCAGCGGGCGACGTCGCCATAGGTGGCCGTGGCGCCGGCGGGGATCCGTAGAAGGGCCTTCCAGACCTGGCTGTGGACCGGTGAGCCGATCAGCACCACCGGCAGGGGGCCTTCGCCCTCGCCGAAAGCCCTGGCGGCCATCTCGCGAGCAGTCTCGTCGTCGCGCACCCACTCGGCGGCGGGGAAGCGACCGTGCATGTCGTCGAAGGCGGCGTCCAGGCAGGCCTCATCGACGAAGCCGAGCCCGGCCAGACCGCGCGGCGCGACCGCGAACAGGCCCGTGCCGAACGGCGTGGGGGCCAGGCCCCAGCGCAGGGTCAGACCCTCGCCCCGGCGGCGCGCCTCGCCCGGCGTCACCGCTTCCTGGGCGATGAACAGGTCGTGCAGCCGCGAGGGGCCGGAAAGGCCGGTGTCCAGCGCCGCGTCGAGC
>JACRBD010000208.1 GCA_016234625.1 Caulobacterales bacterium
GGCGCGGTCGCTTTCGCCGACGCCGTCGAAGGCCCGGGCGACGCGCATGGTCAGAACAGCGGCGGCCTCGTACTCCAGGGCCAGGTCGGCGATCACCGCCCGCATGGCCGGCTGGTCGGCGAGGGTCTTCTGGAACACCCGGCGGCCGGTCACATGGTTGATCGCCTCGGCCAGCGGCCGGCGCATGATGCCAAGCGTCCCGGCCATGGTGTCGAGCCGGGTGTGGTGGACCATGTCGATGATCACCGAGACGCCCTTGCCCTCCTCGCCGAGCAGCCAGGCCGTGGCGTCGTGGTATTCGATTTCACTGGAGGCGTTGGACTTGTTGCCCAGCTTGTCCTTCAGCCGCATGACCTGGATGCCGTTGCGCGTTCCGTCCGGCGCTATGCGCGGGACCAGGAAGCAGCTGAGGCCGCCCTCGGCGTAGGCCAGGGTCAGGAAGCCGTCGCTCATCGGCGCCGAGCAGAACCATTTATGGCCGACCAGCCGGTACAGCCGGCCGCCGAGCGGATGGGCGCGGGTCGTGTTGGCGCGAACGTCGCTGCCGCCCTGCTTCTCGGTCATGGCCATGCCGACGGTGACGCCGCGCTTGCCGGCGATCGGGGCCAGCGGCCCGTCGTAGGTGCCGCCGATCAGCTTCTCCAGCCAGGGGCGGGTGACGTCCGGCTGATGGCGCAGGGCCGGCACGGCGGCGTAGGTCATGCTGATCGGGCACAGCACCCCGGCCTCGGCCTGGGTCATCAGGGCCAGCAAGCCGGCGTGGGCCACATGGCCGCCGGGCCGGTCGGCGGTCCAGGCGATGTCGTGGATGTGGTGGTCCATCGCCACCCCCATCAGCTGGTGATAGCTGGGATGGAACCGCGCCTCGTCGATGCGCCGGCCATAGCGGTCGAACGGGACCAGCTCGGGCGGATGACGGTTGGCCAGGTCGCCCAGCTCCAGCACCGCCTCGGAACCCGCCACCGCGCCCAGGGCCGACAGCGGCGTGGTGACCCAGTCGCCACCTTCGCGCAGAGCCGCCTCGCGCAAGGCCAGGTCGCTGTCGAACAGATTATGCCCGACGAAAGCCGGCGGCTGGTTGGTGACCTCGTGGGTCTCAAGCTGGGTCGTGGGGGCGTGGCGGGGCATGGCGGCGTCCTGGGGGCAAGCGGCTTTAGCAGGCTCGCGCAATCCGCCGCCAAGGGCCAGCACGGAACCGGTTGACCCGTTTTTCGTGCATTTTAGATAATGCGCCTATTGTTTGCATATTCATGGCGATAGCGTAACTACATTTTTGGAGTTACATTGTGAAATGTGAATTCGAATGGGACTCTGCCAAGGACGCAACCAATCGCAGGAAGCACGGGCTCTCGTTCGAAACGGCCGTGTCGGTGTTTCTGGATCCGCTCGCGGTGTCAGAGTGTGATCGCTCGAACGATTTGGAAGACCGATGGCGGACACTTGGCGTGGTCGGAAACCGGGTTCTTTTGGTAGTCCACGGATGGAGACTTCATGACGACGGCTCGGAAACCATCCGCCTCATCTCGGCGCGCTACGCTGACGGACGAGAGCGGCGACGCTATCGGGAAAGACGGCATGGTGAAGTTTAAGGTCGACCCACTGAACCCTCCGCCCTTGTCGGAAAGGTCCAAAGTCGAGCTTGCCCGGCTCGCCACAATGCGAGACGAGGACATCGACTACTCGGACGCGCCGCCTCTTGATGACTCCTTCTGGAAGAACGCGGTCCGCAATCCGTTCTTTCGCCCGATCAAGCAGCAGCTGACCATCCGCCTGGACGCGGACGTGCTCGACTGGCTGAAGTCCGGCGGCAAGGGCTGGCAGACCAAGCTCAACTACCACCTGCGCCAGGCGATGGAACGGGAGCGGGGGGTGAAGCGGTGACAGGCCCCTGCTGACAGGTCATGTCAGCAGGATGGCGCACGCTCGCGCGCGTTCTCACATTGTTCTTGTGTTAAAAGCGACTCTGCGCACTAGATATAGCCGTTGCGCCGCGCCCCTCCTGGCCGGCCTCGCGCGTTCCTCCCGGTGATCATGGCCGAACAGCTCAACTTCATTCGCGTGCGCGGCGCACGCGAGCACAATCTCAAGAACGTCAGCGTCGATATCCCGCGCGGCGAGTTGGTGGTGATCACCGGCCTGTCCGGCTCAGGCAAGTCGTCGCTGGCGTTTGACACCATCTACGCCGAGGGCCAGCGGCGCTATGTGGAGAGCTTGTCGGCCTACGCCCGCCAGTTCCTCGAGCTGATGAGCAAGCCGGACGTGGACCTGATCGAGGGCCTGTCGCCGGCCATCTCGATCGAACAGAAAACCACCAGCCGCAATCCGCGCTCGACCGTCGGCACGGTGACCGAGATCCACGACTACATGCGCCTGCTGTGGGCGCGGGTCGGGGTGCCCTATTCGCCGGCCACCGGCCTGCCGATCGAGAGCCAGACCGTCAGCCAGATGGTCGACAAGCTGACCGCCCTGCCCGAGGGCGAGCGGCTGTACCTGCTGGCCCCCGTCGTGCGTGGCCGCAAGGGCGAGTACCGCAAGGAAATCGCCGAGTGGCGCAAGCTCGGCTTCCAGCGGCTGAAGATCGACGGGACGCTCTACCCCATCGAGGACGCGCCGGAGCTGGACAAGAAGTTCAAGCACGACATCGACGTGGTCGTGGACCGGCTGGTGACCAAGACCGGGCTGGAGCAGCGCTACGCCGACAGCATCGAACAGGCCCTGCGCCTGGCCGACGGCATCGCGGTCGCCGAGTGGGCCGACGCGCCGGACGGTGAAACCGAGCCGCGCCGCATCCTGTTTTCGGAGAAGTTCGCCTGCCCGGTCAGCGGCTTCACCATCAGCGAGATCGAGCCCAGGCTGTTCTCGTTCAACAACCCGTTCGGCGCCTGCCC
>JACRBD010000209.1 GCA_016234625.1 Caulobacterales bacterium
TGAAGTTTCCTATGCTGTCTACATGACCCACTTGCCCGTCGATATCGCCTACTTCCACGCGCTCGATCGCCTCGCACCGGGGCTCAGCGGGCCGGCTGCATGGCTGGCCTGGTCGGGCGTGTTCGTCGCTACATTGCTGGTGTCGATCGCAATCTACCATCTGGTCGAACGACCGGCGCGCGGGTGGATGAGAGCGCATGACCCGTTCCTCGCACGCGCCCCATCAGAACCTGACCATGACCCCATTATCTGACGAGCGATGGCCTGGGACGACCGATGTGTGGAAGGCGGTAGCCGCGCACGTGGCCTTGCCGATCGGTCCGCGCGTGATCATGCTGGTGGTCGCGGCGATTGTCATCGCGACGTCCGGCTACGGCGACGCGGCGCTGGCGGGTGACTGGCGATACATGCTCAGCCCGCCTCAAACGCTCGCGCAGGTCGAGCGCGAGGTGGCCGCTCGTTATCGCGACGTCGGTCAGATCACAGTCGGGGAGCTTGCGACGCTCCGGTCTCGCCAGACGCCCCTGTTGCTGGTCGATGTACGGGAAGCCGATGAGTTCGCCGTAAGCCGGCTCAGCGGCGCCGTGCGCATCGATCCGGACACCTCGGTCAGCGATGCAGGGTCAATGCTGTCCGGATCCGCCAGAGGTCGGGTGGTCGTCCTCTATTGTTCGGTCGGCCAGAGAAGCTCCGCGATGGCCCGTCGTATTCAGGGGATGTTGATCGAACGCGGCGCGTTAAACGTCTTGAACCTCAGGGGCGGCATATTCGCCTGGCACAATGCCGGCCTTCCGCTGGCAAATGCCTCCGGCGCGACGCGATACGTTCACCCTTTCAGCGGGCAGTGGCGAAGCCTGTTGATCCATCCGGACCTGGCGTCGCCAACGCCGCTGCAGGCGCCGTGATGTTGCCGGCCTACCGCCACCTGGAGGATCGCCCGCCCGCTGCAGCCGGCTCTATGGGCCTGCCTTTATCGGGCTAGGCCGCGAGGCCTCGAGCATGATCGCCAGCTCCTCGGCCGCGTTTTCAATCGCGGATCCGCTGCGCTCGACTCGGGACTGTATCAGGGCGCCCTGAAGCGTTGAGACACACAGGACGGCCAGGCGTTCCGCCCGCGCGGGCGTGAATCCATCGGCAGCCAGCTTTTCGCGCAGGATGCCGAGGCGCGCCGAATAAACCCTGCGCCCGGCCTCGGAAACGTCACGGTAGCGCGGCGCGAGCTCAAGCAGGACCGTGGAGATCGGACAGCCGTCCCGAAATCCAGATTTGCGCATCCATCCCGAATATAGCCGTGCGTGCGCCCGCATCATGTCCGCGGTCGACTTCTGTTTACTCGCCAGCTCGACCATCGTTGTAATCACGCGCCGCCCGGCCTCTTCCACCGCCGCGACGGCGATGGAGGTCTTTCCGGCGGGAAAGTAATAGTAGAGCGATCCCTTCGGAGCGCCGCTGGCATCGACAATGTCGTTAAGGCCCGTGCCGGCGTAACCCTGTCGCCGAAACAGTGTCACGGCCGCATTCACGATGGGATCTCGATGCTTGGCTTTCGCCGCCATGGGAGTCTCCGCCAGGAAAAATTTTGCATGGGAATTATATTGATCGGTCTACATCAAACTATCAACGTCTCGCGAAAGGCAAAGCGCGAGGGATTGATGTCTGAGCAACTCGAATACCGTTTCGACGACGGCGTCGCCACGATCACCATGAACGATAGCAAGGCGAACGTGATGTCGACCCGGATGCTGAGCGACCTTGGTGCGGCGTTTGACAAGGCCCAGCGGGACCAAGCCATCGTCGTCCTGCGTTCCTCGCTCAAGGGGATCTTCTCGGCCGGATTCGACCTCAAGGTCTTTGCGACAAATGACCCGGAACGGAGCCTGGAGATGGTCAAGGCGGGCGCCGAGCTCGCCTTGCGGCTGTTGACCTTTCCCTTTCCAACCATCGGCGTCATGGAGGGCGACGCCTTCCCCATGGGGGCTTTTCTGCTCCTTGCATGCGATGTGCGCGTCGCCGCGCGCGGGCCATCCCGGATTGGCCTCAACGAGGTTGCGATCGGGATCTCGCCGCCTGGATTTGCGATCGAACTGGCGCGCAGCCGGGTTCAACCCGCGTGGTTGAGCCGCACAGTAACGCTTGGGGAGATGTTCGGACCCGACGAAGCCGCCGTGGCCGGGTTTCTGGATCGGGTAGTTCCTCCGTCCGCGGTCGATGAAACGGTCAACGAGATTGTCTCGGCGCTAAGGACGCTTCATGGACCATCTCACACGCTCGCCAAAAGGCGATTGAGGCATCCGACGGAAGTCGCCATGCGTAAGGTGATCGACCGGGAACTAACGCTCGACGCTTATGTGGCGTCGTCTGCCGCGAGGACCGCCGTGGCCCGGCCTGGGGCCAGCCGCTAGAGTGAAGGCGCTGCGGAACCCGCCGTCGGTCGTTGCCATTCGACTGAAGGCTGCGCTCTGGCACGGGCGCCACCTGCTTCGCACGCAGCGCCGCGCCGACGTCAAATTACATTGTGCGGTCACTCCTGGGGCCTCCAATGTCGGGGATCAAGAACCCATCTTCAAAATCAGGTCGCGGAGAGAGTCGACGTCAGGATATTCTACGATAGTATCCACCAAGAATAATCGAGTAACTCTGATCTAGAATTGGGTCTTTGATAGGCGTGACCCTCAAAAATGGGTCCCGAAAGATAGCGTCACCACACAAATGTCATGCAGGTTATTTTCATCAATTCAATCAACGCCTCAATATTATGTCGGCTTGTGGGTTTGTATGGGTCACGGTATTGACGTAAAAGCACCCGCAAAAACAAAATATTGCGGGCGCTTAAGTAATCGAGTGGGAGTGAGGGGCGGCGGGCATGCGTGGGCGACCTCGGGTGAGGGGCTTTGTCGACGACAGGGCGACTTTAGCCAGCTGACCCGATCTGCTCGACCCGGAGCTCTACGGTAGTAGGCTTACGGAGATGGCGGCCACGGACGCCTTTTGGGGGCAACCCGGCCGCGAGTGGTCCAGTCTCTGGAAGGCTTGCTTCGCGCATTCTCCGCCCAACCCGCATCGAGACTTGCCGGTATCGCCGGGATCGTGTCCATCCGAATCCAGGCGCTCGGCAGGCTCAGCCCGCGGCGAATAAATGTCAGGGTCGGACCACCGGACGGTGCGCCGGATAGTGCGAATGACGACAAATGCCCTATCCTCGCTTGTTGGGTCGTCCTGCCTGGGCTCCGTCAAACATCGGGCATGGTGGGCCGAGCCCGCCGCGGACTACGAGCGGAGAATGACCTTGGGGGCATTGATCGGAGCCGAGTTGCTGAACAGGGGGTGCTTCTGCATCACCCTTGATCGCCAGGCCCTGGAAAAGTCGCTGGATCAGGAAGCCGGGGCCGCGGGTTTCGCGGCGAGCCTGGCTCGCTCTCATCCGCTGCTGTTTTCAAATGTGCCGGTGTTCGTGCCGGCCGAGACTATGGCCGAGATGGCGCGGGTGGTGACGGCGGTCGAGGCCGCCGCCCTGTTGCCTGGATACCGGGACGCGGCCCTGGCGTGGGCGCCGGCTATTGCTCAGGAAGAGTTCGGCCCCCTCGGCGCCCTCATGGGCTACGACTTTCACGTCACGCCGGAGGGACCTCGGCTGATCGAGGTGAACACCAACGCCGGCGGCGCCTTTCTCAACGCCATATTGGCGCGGGCCCAGAGCGCCTGCTGCGCCGAGGTTCTCGCGCCGTTCGACATTCGTCCCTCGGAGGGCTTCGGAGACCGCATCGCCGACATGTTCGTCGCCGAGTGGCGGCGTCAGGGGCGACCCGGTCGGCCGGCGACGATCGCCATCATCGACGATCAGCCGGAGGACCAGCATCTCTATCCGGAATTCCGGCTGGCCAAGGCTCTGCTGGAGTCGCGGGGGTTCAGGGCCGTCATCGCCGACCCGGGCGATCTGACCTTGGCCGGGAGCCGCGTGACGATCGGCGGGGAGCCCATCGATCTTGTCTACAACCGGCTTGTCGACTTCGCTCTCGACCAGCCGCGGCACGCCGTGTTGCGGGCCGCGTACCAGGCGGGCGCGGTGGTGGTGACGCCAAGTCCCAGGATCCATGCCCTGCTGGCCGACAAGCGCAATCTGATGCTCCTGTCCGACGCGGACCGCCTCCGGCGCTGGGGGCTGCCGCAAGACGAGGTGGCGCTTCTCGACGCCGCCGTGCCGAAGACCACGATCGTCACGGCCGCCAACGCCGACGACCTCTGGCGGGACCGGCGGCGGCTGTTCTTCAAGCCGGCCGGCGGTCACGGCAGCAAGGCCGCTTACCGGGGCGACAAGATCACCCGCGGGGTCTGGGACGACATCCTCGCCGGCGCCTATGTGGCGCAGACCTATGCGGCCCCTGGACCGCGCGCGATTGAGCACGAAGGCGCGCGAACCGATCTGAAGGTCGATGTGCGGCTCTACACCTATGCCGGGGTTGTCTTGCTGGCGGCGGCGCGCCTCTACCAGGGGCAGACCACCAATATGCGAACGCCGGGCGGCGGCTTCGCGCCGGTTCTGGAAGTTCCCGCCGCCCTGACGGCCGCCTGTACCTGAACAGGCTGAATTCTCGTCCGGACGCGGCGGAGGAACGCGTGCGCGGCCGTTGGCCTCCGCACGCGCCTAGCGGGCACTCGAACCCCTACTGAGGCGTGGGCGCCTGCGCCATCATCCCCGCGCATTTCTTGTGCATGGCTTCCATCTCGTCCTTGGTCAGCGGCTTGCCTCCCGGCCAGGTCGGAGCGCCGGTCTTGTCGCGGCCATGGTCGTGGGGCGCCGCCTTGGGGGCCATCTGATCGCCCATGACGGCCTTGCACATGTCGTGCATCTGCGCGTCGGTGAGCGGTGCGACGGCGGGGGCGGGCGTCGCGGTGGCCGGATCGGCCGGGTGATGGGGATCCTGCGCCAGCGCGGGCGCGGCCATCAGCAAGGCGGCGCTGGCGGCCGCCATCAACAGAGTTCTCATTCTCGGGTCTCCTGATCGCGCTCAATCAGCGCTGCCGGATATGACGCGTTCGGCGCGGATCATTACGGGTGGCGGGACGCCAGCGACGCCGCTCGGAGCGTTGGCCGCGCTGTAAGAGTTCTCCGTCGGCGACGTCATTCCTTTCTGTTGGCCGTGGGCGCCGTGGCGCAGGTGCGGCCCGTTTGAAGGGCGTTCTTATGACAGAGCTTTGGGTCGATCAGTGGAGGCCAGGCTACGGACCACTGCGGCGTGAAGCGGCGACAGTTGAGCGCGTCGAGGCCCTCGCGGCGCGCCTTGTGAAACGTGGCGCCTGGCCGGATGAGGAGACTGTCTACCGGGTCCTCGCCGCCGCCGATCGGCTGGCCAGCGCGGCGATGTGGGTTGTTGGGCACATGACCTACGCCCGAAAGGTGGACCTGAGCGGGGTTCCGCTGGCGGCCGAGGCGTTCAAGACCGTCCCCGAGGGTCATATGGGCGGTTCGCTGAACATGGTCCCGGCCTTCGTCGGCTATCTCGCCGCCAATGTGCTGTCGGGAAAGACGCGCTCCTGGATCATGGGGCAGGGCCACTGCGTGGCGGCGATCGAGGCGGTCAACGCCCTGACCGGCGATGTTTCGCCGATGCAGAAGGGTCGCTACGACCGCACCGAGACCGGCCTCTCGCAACTGGTCTCCGACTTCTATTCCTACGCTATCGGCGCCGATGGGCGGCCCTCCGTTCCACTCGGCAGCCATGCCGGTCCGAATACGGCCGGGGCCGTTTCCGAGGGCGGCTACCTGGGTTTCGCCGAAGTCCAATACGTCCACATGCCCTTGGTCGGCGAGAGCCTGGTCGCGTTCCTCAGCGACGGCGCATTCGAGGAGCAGCGGGGGTCGGACTGGTCGCCGCGCTGGTGGCGCGCCGAGGACAGCGGCCTGACCGTTCCGATCATGATCCTCAACGGCCGGCGGATCGAGGAGCGGACCGCGATCGCCCAGGATGGCGGCGCGAGCTGGCTAGAGCAGCATCTGCGGCTCAGCGGGTTCGATCCTTTCACCATCGACGGCCACGACCCGGCCGCCTTCGCCTGGGCCATCCTCGAGGCGGAGGAAGGGCTCAAGCGGTTCACCAGCGACCCTGCGCGAACCTATCCGGCGCCGATGCCCTATGTCATCGCCAAGGCGATCAAGGGCTTTGGATTTCCGGGCGCCGGAACCAACGCCGCCCACAATCTACCGCTGGGCAAGAGCCCGCGCGTCGATGAGGACGCCCGGGCGGCCTTCAATGCCGCGGCGACGGCGCTGTTCGTTCCGGCGGATGAGCTCCAGGCGGCTATCGGCGTACTTCAACCTCACGCCTTGCAACACCGTCCGTGTGAGAGCGACCATCCGAGCGCCAACCGCCGGCCGACGGACCCGGTTCGGCCGCTACCGCTGTGGTCGGCCGAGGCTCGCTCGCCCATGGACGCCCTGGACGCCTGGTTCGTGGCGTTCATCGACGCCAATCCCAATCTGCGTCCAAGGGTAGGCAATCCCGACGAGCTGCGCAGCAACAGCATGGGGCGCACCTTGGACCGGCTCAGGCACCGGGTGAACGCGCCCGAGCCCGGCGTGCCGGAGGCGATCGACGGCGCGGTGATCACCGCGCTCAACGAGGAGGCCGTCGCCGGCGCGGCGCTGGGCAACAAGGGCGGGCTCAACCTGATCGTCAGCTACGAGGCCTTCGCCGTGAAGATGCTGGGCGGGCTGCGCCAGGAAATCGTCTTCGCCCGCCGGCAAAAGGAGGTCGGCGCGGCGCCGGGTTGGATCGCCATCCCGCTCGTCGCGACCTCCCACACCTGGGAGAATTCCAAGAACGAGCAGTCGCACCAGGATCCGACCCTGGCGGAAGCCCTGCTCGGCGAGATGTCCGACACCGCCCGCGTGCTCTTCCCGATCGATGCCGATAGCGCCGTGGCCGCCTTGCGAGGGCTTTACGGCGAGCGCGGGCAGATCGGCTGCCTGGTGACGCCCAAACGCGTCCTCCCTAACCGCCTCGATGGCGCTCAGGCCCAGGCTCTCTTCGACACCGGCGCCGTCCTCCTCTGTGGCGACCCGGCGACGGCGGAGGTGCAGTTCGTCGCCGTGGGCGCCTATCAGGTCGAGGAGGCCCTGAAGGCTCACGCCCGGGTTTCGGCGCGCGGCCGGCGCAGCTGCGTCACCGCCGTGCTGGAGCCCGGGCGGTTCCGAGAACCGCGAGACGAGATAGAGGCGGCCTTCGTCGTCGATGAGGCGGGTCTGAAGGCCCTTTTTCCCGCTGGCCTGCCGCGCGTGATCCTCAGCCATACCCGACCCGAACCCATGATCGGCCTGTTGCGGCGGATTGATGAAGGACCGGGGCGCACCAGGGCCCTTGGCTACATCAGCCGGGGCGGGACGCTGGACGTTTCCGGGATGCTGTTCGCCAACCGCTGCACTTGGGCGCACGCGGTCGGCGCGGCGGCCGACCTGCTCGAAACCGACAAATCGACCATCCTTGAGGCCGTGGAGATCGCCGCGATCGAAGGCCGCCATCATCCCCGTGTCCTGGCGGGGGAAACCGAACCGAAGAGGAAGACAACGTGATCACCTTAACGAGTCTGGGCGGCGCGGGAACGGTCACCGGTTCCAAGCACATGCTGGAGTTCGACGGTCGGCGGCTGCTGGTCGATTGCGGGCTGTTTCAGGGCCTGAAGGCGCTTCGTGAGCGCAACTGGGAACCGTTCCCGATCGATCCGGCGAGTGTCGATGGCGTCGTCCTGACTCATGCGCACCTGGACCACTGCGGCTATCTGCCCAAGCTGGTCAAGGAGGGTTTCGGCGGCGAGATTTACGCCACGCCGGCGACCAACGACCTTTCCGAGATCATCCTCCTGGACAGCGCCCACATCCAGGAGAAGGACGCCGAGTTCGCCAATCGCAGGGGCTTCTCCAAGCACAAGCCCGCCTTGCCGCTTTATGGCGTGCGGGACGCGGAGCAAGCCTTAAAGCAGTTCTCGACGGTGGATATCGGCGCCCCGATAACTCTGCCCGGTGGAGCCGAGCTGACGCTCCGCCGGGCCGGACATATCCTGGGCGCCGCGACCGCGGAGCTGCGCTGGGCCGGCAAGACGATCGTCTTCTCCGGGGATCTCGGACGCTATGGCGACGCGGTCATGGTGGATCCTGAACCGGTCGCCGAGGCCGACTATTTGATCATCGAGTCGACCTATGGAAACCGTAAACACGAAGCGGGCGATCCGACGGCGGCTCTGGGCGACATCATCGAGCGCACGACCCGGCGCGGCGGTACCGTGATTATTCCCACGTTCGCGGTCGGCCGGGCCCAGTCGCTGATGTATCATCTGTGGAAGCTCAAACAGGCGGGCCGCCTCGGGCTGACGCCCATCTACCTCGACAGCCCAATGGCGATAAACGCCACCGACCTGCTTCACAAGCATCGTGGGGAACACCGCCTCACACCCGAGGAGTGCGACGCCACCTGCGGGATCGCCACCTATATCCGGGACGTGGAGGAGTCGAAGGCGGTCACCGGCAGCCCGGTGCCGAAGGTGATCCTGGCCGCCAGCGGCATGGCCACCGGCGGGCGGGTGCTGCACCATATCAAGGCCTTCGGACCGGATCGCCGCAACACCATCCTGTTCTCCGGCTTCCAGGCTGCCGGCACACGGGGCCGCTCGATGATGGAGGGGGCCGGAGAGGTCAAGATTCACGGCCAATGGATCCCCATCCATGCCGAGGTGGCCTACCTCTCGATGCTCTCGGCCCATGCCGACGCGGACGAGATCCTTCGCTGGCTCTCGGGCTTCCAGCGCCCGCCGAAGAAGACCTTTATCGTCCATGGGGAGCCGGACGCATCCGACGCGCTTCGTCTCCGCATCGAGGATCGCTTCGGCTGGGACTGCGTCATCCCGCAGATGATGGAGACGCACGAGCTGTGAGCAGCGCGACGCCCAATTCCACACAGCACCCCGCGGCCCTGAGGGCGCGCCGGCTGCGGCTGTTCACCCAGCACGAGTCGATCGTCGTCATGCGCACCGATTGTCATGTCTGTCGCTCCGAGGGCCTTTCGGCGCGCGCGCGGGTGTTGCTGGTCGCTGGTGACAGGGAGGTCCACGCCACTCTGTTCCAGGTCGAGGGCGATGCCCTCGTCGCCCCAGGCGAGGCGGCCCTCTCGGAAGAGGCCTGGAGGCTCCTGGGCGTCGGCGAGGGCGACCCGATCCATGTGCGGCACGCGCCCGCCCTGGCGTCGATGGCCAGCGTCCGGCGGCGCATCTACGGCAATCGTCTCGATGAACCCGCCCTGCAGTCTATCGTCACGGACGTGGTGGCCGGTCGCTACACCAACGTGCACCTGGCCGCCTTCCTCACGGCGACATCCGCCCTGCCGCTCGACGAGGCCGAAACCGTGGCGCTGACCCAGGCCATGGTCGATGCCGGCGACCGCCTTTCCTGGCGAGCGACCACGGTCATCGACAAGCACTGCATCGGCGGTTTGCCGGGCAACCGCACGACGCCGATCGTGGTGGCGATCGTCGCGGCCTGCGGACTGGTCGCCCCCAAGACTTCGTCCCGGGCTATCACCTCGCCGGCGGGGACGGCCGACACCATGGAGACGTTGGCGCCTGTCGACCTCGATCTTGCCGCCATGCGCCGGGTGGTGGAGGCCGAAGGCGGCTGCGTCGTTTGGGGCGGCGCCGTCCGATTGAGCCCGGCCGATGACATCTTCATCCGCGTCGAACGCGTGCTCGACGTCGATACCGAAGGCCAGCTGATCGCCTCGGTGCTGTCGAAGAAGATCGCCGCCGGCTCGACGCACGTCGTGCTGGATATCCCGGTCGGCCCCACCGCCAAGGTGAGGAGCGCGGACGCCGGCGAGCGGCTGGCCGAGCGGCTGTCCTCCACGGCGGCCCATTTCGGTCTTGTCGCCCGTTGCATCCAAACGGACGGAAGCCAGCCTGTCGGCCGGGGCATCGGCCCGGCTCTGGAGGCCATCGATGTCTTGGCCGTGCTCCAAGGTAATCCCGGAGCCCCGCAGGATCTTCGCCGTCGCGCCTGCCTGCTGGCGGGGGCGGCGCTCGAACTCGGCGGCGCGGCGGCCGAGGGCGAAGGCGAGGCCTTGGCGGAGGCCGTGCTGGCCGATGGTCGCGCCTGGGCCAAATTCCAAAAGATCTGCGAGGCGCAAGGCGGCATGCGCGCGCCGCCGCGCGCGCCGCTCCAAGCGCCGGTGAGCGCGCCCCGTTCAGGCCGGGTGATCCACATGCACAACCGAAAGATCGCCACCCTGGCGAAACTCGCCGGTGCCCCCGACGTCAAGGCGGCGGGGCTGAGCCTGAATGTCAGGCTGGGGGACGAAGTGGCGGCGGGTGATCCATTCCTCTTCGTGCACGCGGAAACGGCTGGCGAGCTCGGCTACGCCATGGACTACGCGAGGGCCAACCCGGACCTGATCGAGATCGAGGCTTAGACCGATGCGACTGATCCTCCCCCTGCCGGGCGCCGAGGCCTTGGCGTCCGAGATTGCCGCCGGCCTGAGTGCCGAACTGGGCGCCGTCGAGACCCGGCGGTTCCCCGACGGCGAGTCTTATGTGCGTCTGCCGATGGAGGTCGCGGGCCGCGAAGTGATAATCGTCTGCACCCTGGCGCGGCCGGACGAGCAGTTCCTGCGCCTAGCGTTCGCCGCCCGCGCGGCACGGGAGCTCGGCGCGACCCGGCTGACGCTGGTCGCGCCCTATCTGGCCTACATGCGCCAGGACAAGCGGTTCCAGCCGGGAGAGGCGCTCACATCGCGCCATTTCGCCGATCTGATCTCCCGGGAGTTCGACGCGCTGATCACCGTCGATCCCCACCTTCACCGTCACAAGGCGTTGAGCGAAATCTACCCGATCCCGGCGACGGCGCTGCGCGCTGCGCCGCTTCTGGCGGACTGGATCAGGCTCAACGTCGAGCGGCCGCTGATCATCGGTCCTGACATCGAGAGTGAGCAGTGGGTGTCGCAGGTGGCCGAGCGCGCGGCGGCGCCCCACCTGGTGCTGAGCAAGCAGCGGCATGGCGACCGCGACGTGGAGATCGCCATCCCGGACCTGGACGCCTGGCGTGATCGACAGCCGGTTCTCATCGACGATATCGTTTCGTCGGGACGCACGATGATCGAGACGGCGGAGGGCCTGGTCGCCGAGGGCCTCGCGAAGCCGGTGTGCGTGGCTGTCCATGCCCTGTTTGCCGACGACGCCTACCAGCGCCTGTCGGACCTTGCGCGATCGGTGGTGTCGACCAATACCGTCTCTCATCCCAGCAACGGGATTTCGGTCGCGGCGCTGCTGGTCGAAGCCCTGCGGTAGTCCGCGAGAGCCCCGTGGGGCTTCCGATGGAGCATCGTTCGCTGGCGACTGTAATCAACCCGTTCCGATCACGTCTCTTCTTGCGGTGACAGCATCAGGGTCGCCAACAGCGGATTCTCGGGAGAGCGACGTGACCAACCTCATGCGACGTTTCGCGCGCTTCGGCGCACTCATGCTCATCCCGGTCGTGCTGGCCGGCTGCGGCATCAACACGATCCCCACCAAGGAAGAAAAGGCCAAGGCTGCCTGGGCCGATGTCCAAAGCCAATATCAGCGCCGGGCCGATCTGGTCCCCAACCTGGTCGCCACCGTGCAGGGCTATGCAGCCCAAGAGAAGACCGTGCTCACCCAGGTCACACAGGCCCGCGCCTCGGCGACCCAGGTTCGGGTCGATGCCTCAACGATCACCGACCCGGCAGCCTTCCAGCGTTATCAAGCTGCTCAGAATCAGCTTTCCGGGGTGCTTGGGCGACTGCTGGCCATCAGCGAGAACTACCCGGATCTGAAGTCCAATCAGAACTTCCTGGCCCTGCAGAGCCAGCTGGAGGGCACCGAAAACCGCATCGCCGTCGCGCGGCGCGACTACAACGAGGCGGTACGCGACTACAATACCAGCCTGCGCACCTTCCCCACCATCATCTGGGCCAAGACGGCTTACTCCGCCTCCAGGCCCATGCAGCTGTTCCAGGCTACCGCTAGCGCGCAGGCCGCGCCCAAGGTGAGTTTCGCGCCGACCGCGACGCCGAGCGCCGGCGCCATATCGCCCGCGCCGTCCCAATGAAGGGCGCGGGCCGCTCGTTCCTGACGGCGGCCCTGGCGCTTGTCGCGGGGCTGGCCATCTGGACAGCCGTCGCGGCGGCTCCGACGTTTCCCAGCCTTACGGGCCGGGTGGTTGATGGCGCGAACATCCTCTCGCCCGCGACGGAGGCTGCGCTGACCACCAAGCTGGAAGCGCTTGAGACCCAGACCTCGCGGCAGCTGGTGATCGTTACCGTCCCGTCGCTGCAGGGCTATGAGATCGAGGACTATGGCTATCAGCTCGGCCGTGCCTGGGGCATTGGCGAAAAGGGCCGCGACTCGGGCGTGCTGCTGGTTGTCGCGCCCGACGAGCGGCGCGTGCGGGTCGAGGTCGGCTATGGTCTGGAAGGCCTGCTCACCGACGCGCTGTCGAGCGTCGTGCTGCAGGAGCGGGTGCTTCCAAAGTTTCGAACCGGTGATTTCGAGGGCGGCGTCGTCGCAGGCGCCGATGCGCTGATTGAACAACTGTCGCTGCCGGATGATCAGGCGCGGGCCCGGGTCGCGGCCAGTTCCGCGGCGCGGGCGGCT
This sequence comes from Caulobacterales bacterium, assembly GCA_016234625.1. GTDB lineage: Bacteria > Pseudomonadota > Alphaproteobacteria > Caulobacterales > Caulobacteraceae > Caulobacter. Next base: position 12,649 of record JACRBD010000209.1, read on the forward strand.
CCCAACGGCTCCGCTCCAACGGTGTTTCTGGTTCTGCTGGGTCTCTGGGTCGTCCTTGGGTTCATCGGAATGATTACCGGCCGACCGGGCCATCGCATGGACCTTTGGCTGTTGCCGCTGCTTCTCCTGATGAGTGGGGCGGGCCACGGCGGCCGGCGGGGCGGCGGCGGAGGTTTCCGCGGCGGCGGCGGGTCGTTCGGCGGCGGCGGCGCTTCGGGAGGCTGGTAGAATGCTGCTGAGTTTTGAGGACCACGCCCGCATCGAGATGGCGATCGCGACCGCCGAACGGGCCACCCGCGGCGAGATCGTCTGTGTCGTGACGGACGAGGTCGGGCCTTACGCCGAAGTCCCGCTCGCCTGGGCCTCGGCCGCCGCGCTGCTGCTCTCCTTGCTGGCGCTTGTGGTGGCCGGCGTCGCCAAGTCCTTCGACTACGCGCTCGGCGGCTGGGCCGTCGCGCAACTTGCCGCCACCCACGCCGCGGTGCTGACCGCGCTGACCATATACGCCCTGTTACAGTTCACGGTGTTCCTGACCGTCTTCGTGGTCGTTTCGATCCCGCCAATGCGGCGCCGGTTTACCCCGGCGTCGCTCAAACGCCTGCGGGTGCATGGGCGCGCCCGGGAGCAGTTCTTCGAGCGCGGCCTCGACCGGACAAGCGAGCGGACCGGCGTGCTGATTTTCATATCCCTGAATGATCGTCTGGCCGAGGTGCTCGCTGATCGCGGCATCAACGATAGGGTCGATGCCTTGGCCTGGAGCGACGTCGTCGCCGACCTGCTGGCGGGCGCCAGGCGGGGTAAGCCCGCTGACGGCATCGTGGCCGCCGTCGGCCGCTGCGGGCGGCTGCTCACGGAGCACTTCCCGGCAAGTCCCGACAACTCGAACGAGCTCTCCGACCGGGTCGTTGAATCGCCTCGGCTTTGAGGCGTTTCATCGACCTATGAGCCTTCGCTCGTGGTGTTGAGCTCGTCGATACAGCTGCCATGACACATCTTGACCCACCCGGATTGACCGGAGCGACGCCCATTGAAGCCGATTTTTGCCCGACTGCGCGGTAGCGCCCTGCTCCAGAAATTGGGGCCCGGCCTGATCACCGGCGCGGCCGACGACGACCCCAGCGGCATCGCGACCTATTCACAGGCTGGCGCGCAGTTCGGCATCGATATGCTCTGGACCATGCCCCTGACCTATCCGCTGATGGTCGCGATCCAATCGATCTGCGCGCGCATCGGCCGGGTGACCGGCCTCGGGCTCGCCGCCAACATGGAGCGGATCTTTCCAGCCTGGCTGGTCACGCTTCTCGTCGGGCTGCTCTTTGTCGCCAATACCATCAACATCGCGGCCGACCTCGCGGCCATGGGCTCGGCGGCGGCTCTTGTGTTGGGCGGTGGGCCACACATCTTCACCATCGCCTTCGCGTTGGTCTCGCTGACCCTCCAGATACTGATGCCCTATCATCGCTATGTCCGTTATCTAAAATGGCTGACCCTGGCGTTGTTCGTCTATGTCGGCGTCGTATTCACCGTGAAGATCGATTGGGGAGACGTCGCGATCCACACCGTGGCGCCGCGCCTTCCGCTGAACAGCGCGGCCATCACCCTGGTGGTAGCTGTCTTCGGCACGACGATCAGTCCCTATCTGTTCTTCTGGCAGAGTTCCGGGGAGGTGGAGGACCAGGAGGGCAAACAATCAGGGTCGCTGCTTGAGAATCCGGAGCAAGCTCCCGCCGAACTTGGCCGTATCCGGCTCGACACACTCGTCGGCATGGCCTTCTCCAATCTGATCGCCTTCTTCATCATTCTGACCACGGCTGTGACCCTGCACGCCAACGGTCTCACCAATATCCAGACCTCAGCCGACGCGGCGCTGGCGCTGAAGCCGATCGCCGGCCCCTTCGCCTTCGTGCTGTTCAGCCTTGGGGTCATCGGGACCGGCCTCCTGGCCGTCCCGGTGCTGGCCGGCTCAGCGGCCTATGCGTTCGGCGAGGCTCGCGGCTGGAAGACCGGTCTCGAGCGGAAGCCCAGAGAGGCGGTGGGATTCTATTCGGCGATCGGTCTGGCTACCCTGATTGGCTTGGCCATTCACTTTGCCCCCATTGATCCGATCAAGGCGCTGTTCTGGTCGGCCATCCTGAATGGTGTCGTCGCGGTGCCGATCATGGCGGCGACCATGATCGTCGCATCCCGTCGCCAGGAAATGGGGCCGTTCATCGCCTCGGCGGGGCAGCGAATCTTTGGCTGGGCCGCGACGGTCATCATGGCGATAGCGGTCATCGCGATGTTTGTCGTTCGGTGATGGCGACTGAATCCCGCGGGTCCGTCACGCACCGACGCCCGGTGTCCGGATTTTGGTCTCGCTGCTGTGCGCGTCGCGCTCGCCGATGCGATTGCTCGGGCTCCTCGCCAAAATCGACAAGGGGACCGTCAGCTGACCTGCCTGGCCAGGAAGCGCTCGGCGGCGGAGCAGCGGGCCGGGCAGGCGGCGCAACGCGCGCGCATCGACTGTCGCAGCGCCTCCCGGGCGCGGTGCAGGCGCACGGCGACGTTGTTGGCCGTGAGGTCCAGTTCTTCAGCCACGACCTTGAGGGGCGTCTGCTGCAGTTCAGCGCGGCGGATCAGGGTCGCATAGGCGGGCTTCAGTTCGCCGATGGCGCGGGACAGGCAGGCCATCGACGCCTCCATGTCCTCGTCGGTGTCGCCATGCTCCGCTGGCGGCGGCTCGCTCGCCACGCCTTGTTGCAACCTGCGGCGAGCGCCCTCCCGACGATAGCGGTCGAACAGGGTGTTGCGGAGGCTCACATTGAGCCAGGCGTCGATTTTCTGGGGATCGCTCAAACGCGCGGCGCCCTGGATCGCCCTGATGGAAAAGTCCTGTAGCACGTCTTCCGCATCCTCCCGGCTCGGGAGTCTACTGGCGAGAAAGCGCAGCCGACGTTCGCGCTCGCCGGACAACCTGGCTTCGATCAACCGCCCCATCTCTCCAGCGGAGAGCGAGGGGCGGACCACGGCCAGCGCCGCGGGAAACGAAGCGGGAAGCTCCCGGCGCTCAACTGACTGAACCCTCATGACCGTGCTCCATCACCAAGTGATGGAGGCAAGTTTTCATGGTCGGAAAGGAACGGGTTTGCTACAAATCAAATGTGAGAATGATTGTCAAAAAAGCTGAATAGCTTTGAGGGATTGATCGATTGGACGCGTATAGCGCCAGGAAGTGGTGCGGAACTGTTGATTGGGCTTGGGCCTGCTTGTTCCGATCAGCTCTACACTTTTTTGAGGGATTTTGGATTCTTGTGCGTATTGCACCCAGCACATGATTGAGAAGGGTCAAACCGTTCGTGGATCGACCGCCTGCGCCGATTGCGCAGGGAATCAATGCGTCGCGGGCACCTCGACGGCTGGCCGAGCCGGTTTCCGCCACATCATCCAGGCGAGATAAAGAGATGCAATCGCCCCTCCGAAGCAGAACACGGAGATGTACGCCCACTGGAAGAACGCCAGGGTGACGACCAACACCAGCGCGATCAGACCGCCGAAGATCCTCAGACGGTGGTCCGAGGACAGCAGCATGGGAACGACCACCAAGCCGGAGTAGACCGCATAGGTCAGGGGCCTTCCGACGATCACATCCAGCAGCTGCTCATCGGTATAACGAACCGCGTAGTCCAGAAAGCTCACCCTCAGCCACCCGGTATGGGCCAGATAGGGCAGCCACTGGATCGAGCCGAGCATCGCACCGACGATGATGAAGACGAGGTAGGCGGGCCGGCGCCGCTGCGGCTCGACGTAGTAGGCTGACAGCGGAATCCACACCGGCCAGGCGATCCAGGCGAAGAAGGTGTAGGCCAGCGACAGAATTTCCACGGCCTGCATATTCGAGCGGCTTCCCTCGATCCAGATGAACCCCTCGATCAGCTGTTGCACGCCGAGGAGGACCGGCAGGGTAGCCACCGCCAGATATCGTCGGTCGGTTCGCCATGCGCGTCTCACGGTCGCCGCGCCCAGTGGAATAAGGACTGCCGCCGCGGTTAGGCTGACCGGCGCTGAAAGGCACATGGTCCATCCCCCAGGAAGACGGATCGACCCTAGCGGACGCGACCACGATGTCACCTTCAATCGGTTTGCGGTCCATGAGCGGGCCGGTCCGCCGCAGCTCAACGGGAGAGGGGGCGGGGGTAGGTAGCGTCCTTGCCGGGACGTTGGAAAGGAACCTCGTGCAGGCCCGGTTCGTTCGTTTTCCGCGAGCGGCAATGCCGTGTCCGGCCGGCGTGGCTTGGCCATCGGCGCGCGTGGGAAGGATGACGCATGGCTCCCGAACAGCACGGTGACCACCAGAAGTCTGGTAGACCTTATGTCCGACTGCTCGGCATGGCGGTCGTCCACTTCCTGGCCATGTTTGTCTTGATGTACGCTATGGTGGCCTCCACAGCCGATGTCTTTCCCAACGGCAACCAAGCCTACATGGCGGCGCTAATGACCTCACCGATGCTCCTGATCGAGCCGTGGTTGATGGGAGCCATGTATCCCAGCAAGGTCCTGAACGTCGCGATGGCGCTGGCTGGCCTGGCCATACTGGCCGGATCGTTCCTGTTTATCCGGCAGCAGGTGTTCATCTCGGATCGGCAGTTCCTGAAATCGATGATCCCGCATCACTCGGCCGCGATTCTGATGTGCGAACAGGCCCAGATCAGGGACTCTCAGATCAAGGCGCTCTGCGGCGGAATCGGCGAGAGCCAGTCCGCGGAGATCGCGTGGATGAAGGCCAAGCTCCGGGCCATGGATCAGGGACGCGCAACCCAGGTTCCCGCGCCGCCGGCGCGGTGAACAGTCCTCCGAGGACGACCCGGAAAGCATTGACGTGACCGGTGACCGGGGCTTCGCGGGCGGTTGCTCAGAGGAGTAGCCGTAATCCAAGACGGATCGTCGTCTCCTCGCTATCCTCGCCCGCTGCCTCCCAAAGCCGGGCTGTCTCCCCCCGCTGGCTTGACCAGCCGATCCCGACGTAGGGCGCGACCTTGCGGGAGAATTCGTAGCGGAGGCGAACACCGGCCTCGACGTCTGTGACGCCGGACCCTTCCAACAGTTGTTGATCGGCCTCGCCGGCGGCCCGCACCACCCCATAAGGCTCGGCGAACAGTCTCTGCGTCAGGGTTAGCTCGTAGCTGACCTCAAGGCGCGCGGAGACCCGGCCCCGATCGTCGAGAAAGGCGGCCGCATCGACCTCGAACCAATAGGGGGCGAGCCCCTGGACGCCGACCACGGCGGCGGTCCGGCTGGTCGGTTCGACCGTCTGACGCAAGCCCGCCTGGACGTCCCAGAAGTCGCCAAAGGCCCGCGAAAACAGAACCTGAACATCGGCCCGATCAGTCGGCCCCGCGGTCATGTCGCCGGCGCTCTTCAGCCACAGGCGGCGTTCGTCGCCGCCAACCCAGCCCTGCGCATCCCAGTCATAGCTCGCGCCGAAATCGGTCGAGAGGCCAATGTCGCCTCGTGCCAGAATGAAGGAATTGGGCGCGGGCCCGTCCATGGCCAGCACCGGCCAGGCCGAGAGGGCGGCGGTCGCGGTGGCGATCATCAGCAGCGGTCGCATGCGGTATCTCCGATAGCAGCAATTATGGGAGGCGAATGGGTCACGGCGCGCCGACTTCGCCGACCACCATCGTCGTCATCATCCCGGTCGCGGCGTGAAACAGGATGTGGCAGTGGAACGCCCAGGTCTTCGTGGCCGTCACGGTGACATCGACGGTCACCGTCTGTCCCGGCTTGACCAGCACGGTGTGTTTGCGTGGACCCAGCGAACCGTCGGGATTGACCAGGTCCATCCACATCCCGTGCAGGTGCATCGGGTGGTCCATCATGGTTTCGTTCACGATCCTCACCCGCACCCGTTCACCGTAGCGGACCTGAATCGGCGTGGCCTTGGGCCATTTGCGGCCGTCGATCGACCAGTAGTAGCGCTGCATCGAGCCGGTCAGGCGCAGCGTCACCTCCCGCTCCGGGGGCGTCCTGTCGACATAGGATCGAGCCGGGGAAAGGTCGGCGTAGCCGAGAACCCTCAGACCCTCCGGCGCAACGGCGGGCTCTTCGGCCATCTCGACCTCGCTCATGTCCATTTCGGGCATGGCCGCCGCGCCCGGATCGTGACCGTCGTGACGCGCGACGGGCGCGCCAGGCTCGTGCCGGTCATGGCCGGCATCGGCGCTGCCCATGTCGGCCATGGTCCGAAGCGGCCGGGGGTCCATCGGCGGAACCGGCGCGCTCATGCCTTCCCGGGGCGCCAGCGTCCCGCGCGCATAGCCGGTGCGATCGAAGGCCTGGGCGAAAAGGGTATAGGCGCGGTCAGAATCCGGCTCGACGATCACGTCGTAGGTTTCGCCCATCACGATACGGAACTGGTCTACCGGAACGGGCGTCACGTCCTGGCCATCGGCCTGAACCACCGTCATCTTTAACCCCGGAATCCGGACATCGAAGAACGTCATCGCGGCGGCATTGACGAACCGCAGGCGAATGCGCTCGCCAGGCTTGAACAAGGCGGTCCAGTTCGTGGCCGGGTCCTTTCCGTTGACGAGAAAAGCGTAGCCCGAAACGTCGGTGAGGTCGGTCGGATCCATCCGCATCCGGCCCCAGGCCAGACGATCCCTGATGATGCTGGCGCGGGCTTCGCCGTCCGGCGCGCGCCGAAGCTCGGTGAAGAAGTCCCCGACCGTGCGACGGTTGTAGTTGTAGTAGTTGCTCTGCTTCTTGAGGTGGGCGAGCGCCTCGTAGGGGCTCTCCTTCAGCCAGTCCGACAGGATGACCACATATTCCCGGTCGGCATCGATGCCGTCGGGCGCGGCCGGATCGATGATGATCGGCGCGAACACGCCGAGCTGCTCCTGAAGGCCGGAATGGCTATGGTACCAGTAGGTTCCGGACTGCTGAACCACGAACTGATAAGTGCGTGTCTCGCCCGGCTTGATGGCCTCGAAACCCAGCCCCGGAACGCCATCCATCGCCTGCGGCAGGATGATCCCGTGCCAGTGGATCGAGGCGTCCTCCTTGAGCCGGTTTGTCACATTGATCGTGACGTCCTCGCCCTCCCGCCACCGCAGCACCGGGCCGGGAATCTGGCCGTTGATCGACAGCGCCGACGAGGTCTTTCCGGCCGCCGTTACGGTCGTGGGTTCAAGCACCAAATTATAGGTGTCGGCCCAGGCCGGGACGACGAGAAACAGCGAGATCGCGCTGAGCGCGAGGGCGAGGAGGTGGCGCATGGGGGCTTCCGTGAATAGGCTTCGCGGCTAAAGACGTCCCATCCGTCGGGAGATTACGCCCCGCTCTCACTGGCGGGCGTTCGGGACTGGAGCGATGCGGCTCATCGCTAGGCAAAGCAGGCCCGCCGCCAGGGCGAATAGCCACAGCGCGCCCGCGCCGCGCGCGCCGCCCAGTCCACTCACCAGAGTCGATCCGAGGAACTGGCCCGTCGCCGCCGCGGCATATTGCAGACCCAGCCCCCATCCATGAGAGGCGGGCGTTAACCGCGAAATGAGGTAGCTTGAGAAGAGCAGCAGGGTCGCCGCGCTCCAGGCGAGGATCGAAATGGCGGCCGCCAGGCCCCAGAACCCGTCGATGAGGGAGACGGCCCCCAGCGCGATCACCTGGAGCGCCAGCATGGGCGTTGTCAGGCGCGCGGCCTGCTGTCCGGTGTCGGATTTCAGGAATTGCAGGAGTTGGGCGCCAAGCATCAACAGCGAGCAGACGCCGAAAAGCAGCGACACCGAAGATCGTGTCAAGCCACGCGCCTCCGGCGCCATCGCCACCACGACTTCCATCGCGGCCAGGCCGCCCGCCGCCGTCGCCGAGACGGCTAGCCACAGGGCCAGGCGGGTCCGCCCGGGCGGACTGGCCAGTGCTTGTTGAACCGTGGACCGCAAAGGCGTCGCCTTGGGCAGGAGGAAAACGGGCGCCGTCACAGCGGCGGCGAGCAGGGCTGGCGCGGCGAAAAACCAGGTCCAGCCGACCCTCGAGAGCAACTCGCCAAGCACCGGCCCGCTCAGATAGCCGAAGACGACAACGGCGTTGATCCAGGCGAACCGGCAGCCGCGCTCGGCAGCCTCCGGGAACAGGTCGGCCACGGTGGCGAGGGTGATCGGGACCACGGCTACACCGAACGCGCCGTTCAGGGCCCGAAATAGATAAAGTCCGGGAACGGAGTTCACGCGGGCGGTCAGCGCCAAGGTAAGCGCGAACCCGATCATGCCCGCCAGCAGTACGGGCCGCCGGCCGAAACGATCCGAAAGCCAGCCCCAGAGAGGCGCGGTCAACAGGCCGCCGGCGAAGAACGCCGCCATGGCCAGGCCGACCTGATCCGCGCGATCGGCAGCCTCCGCTGTTTCGATTCGCTCCAGAAGGTCGGGCAGGAAGGGAAGCACGAACCCTTGCCCCACCGACACCGTGTAGGCCAGGACGAGCGCGATCCCGAAGATCCGGTCGCGGCGAGACGGCATTGGGACCGCCAACTTGGAGGTCATGAGGCTTGAGGACCCGCAAGCACCCGCCAAAGCGCATAGAGGCCAAAGGCGATGATGGCGGCCCAGCAACCCCAATAGAGCAGGCCTTCCCACCAGGTGGGATCGCGCTGCTGGCGATCCAGCCGATGCCGGCCGAACATGCCCCACAGATGGGCGATCAGGCCGATCGCCAGGAGCCAGCCGGCGATTGGTTTCAAGGCGGCCGGAAGCAGAAGGCCAAGGCCGATGCCCGCGACACCGGCGCCGACGGTCGAGAGCGTATCGAACGCCTTCCGACGCTGTTCCAGACGTGAGTCAGGAGGTTGCATGAGCGACCTCCGGCGCGCTTTCCAGTGTGACGGTCCGGCCGCCCCAGGTTTCACCAAGCTTCAGGCGTTTGAGCAGAAGGGCGTTGACCGCCACCAGCGCGGAGCTGCCGGACATGGCGATCGCCGCCACCTCGGGGCTCAGGGTGAAGGGGTAGAGGACGCCCGCCGCCAGCGGGAAGGCGATCACATTGTAGGCCACCGCCCACCAGAGGTTCTGGTGCATCTTCCGCAGCGTCGCGCGCGACAGGTCGATCGCCTTGACCACATCCGCCGGATCGCTCCGCATCAGCACCACGTCGGCGCTTTCGATGGCGACATCCGTTCCGGCGCCGATGGCGAAACCCACGTCGGCCTGGGTGAGGGCGGGCGCGTCGTTCACGCCGTCGCCCACCATGCCGACCTTGTTGCCCTGGTCCTGCAGTTCCTTGACCTTGGCCGCCTTCTCGCCCGGCAGGACCTCGGCCAGCACGATGTCGATGCCGAGTTCGGCGGCGATCCGCTTGGCTGTCCCGAGATTGTCCCCCGTCATCATGGCCACTTTCACGCCCAGCGCCTGCAGTCGCTGGATCGTCGCCCTGGCCGTGGGGCGAGGGGCGTCTGCGACGGCGATCAGACCGATCACCTGGCCGTCCCTGGCGATATGGGCGACCGTCCGGCCCGCGCCCTGGAGCCGGTCCGATTCAGCGGTGAGTTCGCCAAGCGCGATGGCGTTGTCCTGCATCAGCATGCGGTTGCCAGAGAAGACTGTCCGGCCGTCCACGACCGCGCGCACGCCCTTGCCCTCGAACGCGGCGAAGTCGGTGGCCGTCGGCAACGCCAACCCCTTGGCGCGCTCCTGGACCGCGACGGCGATGTGGTGTTCCGATCCCTGTTCGATGGCGGCAGCGAGGGCCAGGATCGCGGCCTCGTCATATCCCGCGGCCGGAACGACCTGCACCACCTTCGGCTCGCCCATGGTCAGGGTTCCGGTCTTGTCGAAGACCACGACGTCGAGCTTGACGGACTCCTCCAGGGCCGCGGCGTCCTTGATCAGGATGCCGTGCTGGGCGCCGAGTCCAGTGCCCACCATCACCGCCATGGGGGTGGCCAGGCCCAGCGCGTCCGGGCAGGCGATGACGAAGACCGTGATGGTCAGCGTCAGGGCGACCAGCAGCGGTTGGCCGAGGATCCAGAACCAGACTGCAAAGGTCAGCACGCCAATGACGATCGCGGCCAGGACCAGCCACTGCGAAGCGCGGTCGGCCAGGAGTTGGGCCGGCGCCTTGGAGTTCTGCGCCTCCTGCACCAGCTTGACGATCTGGGCCAGGGCGGTGTCGGACCCGACCTTGGTGGCGTGGTAGCGGAACGCGCCAGTCTTGTTGATCGAGCCGCCGACCACCGCGTCGCCCAGACCCTTGCGAACCGGGAGGGACTCGCCGGTCAGCATCGATTCATCGATGTCGGACGCGCCGTCCTCGATCACGCCATCGACCGGGATCTTGCCCCCGGGCCGGACCATGACCTGATCGCCGACCACCACCTCGGACGTCGCGATTTCCACCTCCACCCCTTGGCGCATGACCTTGGCGGTGGGCGGGGCGAGATCCATCAGGTGGCGAATGGCGGCCGACGCGCCGGCACGGGCCCGCATCTCGAGCCAGTGGCCCAGCAGGATGAAGACGAGGAGCAGCACCGAGGCCTCGTAGAACTGCTCTGCTTGGTAGAGGAAGGTGGCGCCGACGCTGAACAGATAGCCGGTGCCGACGCTGAGCAGCACCAGCACCGCCATGTTGAGGACGCCGTGTCTCAACGCGCGGATCGCCGCGACGAAGAAAGGCCAGCCGGGATAGAGGATGGCCCCGCTCGCCAGGACGAAAAGCACGGGTTCCAGTGGCAACCCAAAGGGCGGCGTGACCCGCATGAACTCCATGCCCATCGGGGCGAGGAAGAAAATCGGAACCGTGAAGGCGAGGGAGACCAGGAAGCGATTGCGCATGTCGCGGGCCATGGCCTGCATGTCCATGCCCGGGCCGTGACCCATGGCCGTCATGTCGTCAGCGTGATCATGGGCGCCGGCCTTGGCCGGGCGATGGACCTGGCCTGCCTCGTGGTGATGAGGCGCCCTCGGGCTCGCGGGAACCACCGTGTCCTCGCCGGGCGTGCAGAGGTGGCGTGGGACGATTTCGCCCCGACAATGGAATCCGCAATCGCGCACGGCCTGGCGCAGGGCTGCGACATCGGTCTCGGCTTCGTCGTAGACAACGGTGGCCGAGGCCGAGGCGAAATTCGCGGTCACCACCCGAACGCCGGGCAGGGCGCGCAGTCGCTTTTCGACCACGAGCGGATCGAGCGGCGTCTGAAAGCTCGTCACATCGACAGTGGTGGTTCGCACGCGAAAAGACTCCGGCGAGAGGGTTCGGCAGGACCGGACCGGCGGGATCAGCTGGAGAGCGGTCCAGCCTCCTGTCGTGGAAACAAACGCGGGAAGAACGCCGGGGTTGTCCGGGCATAGGCCGTATAGCGGTCGCCGAACTCGGCCAGGGCCTGACGTTCCTCCGTCTTCGCCAGGCGCCAGTACATGATGACCAGGACCGGGAACATGGCCAGGGTGACCAGCGTCGGCCACTGCAGCAGGAAGCCGAACATCACCAGCACGAAGCCGACATACTGCGGATGGCGGACGTTGGCGTAAGGCCCGGAGAGCGCGAGGACACCCTCCTTCTGGGCGCGGTAGAGCACAGGCCAGGCCGCCGCGATCAGCCAGAAGCCGGCTCCCACGAATACGAGGCTCAGCATGTGGAACGGTCCGAAGTGCGGGTTGCCCCGCCAGCCGACCATCATCTCCAGCAGATGGCCCGCGTCGTGGCTGAACCAGTTCACGCCAGGGAACCTGTTCTGTAGCCAGCCCGAGAGGAGGTAGATGGTCAGCGGGAAGCCGTACATCTCGGTGAACAACGCGACCAGAAAGGCGCTGAAGGCGCCGAACGAGCGCCAGTCTCGGGCCGTCGTGGGCTTGAAGAAGCTGAAGGCAAAAAAGATGAACAGGACCGAGTTGAGAACTACTAACGACCAGAGGCCGTAGGCTTGGGGTTCGGGCATGGGGGCCTCCTCAAGGATTGTGTTGGTGGGGGGCTTCCGGTCCGGAAGCGTCGCTTTTCTCGGGCCCGCCGTGACCGCCATGACCTCCGTGACCGCCATGCATGGTCATGTGCAGGAGCGGGCAGGCCAGCAGCAGCAGGAAGGGCAGCCAGCCGAGCATATGTACGCGGTGCTCGCCGAAAAACAGGAACACCAGCGCCGCGGCGAAGGCCACGATGGCGAGCGTCTCAAGGGGAAAGCCCGGTCGGGCCTTTGGACTGGGGGTGTTTTGATTGAAGGTCATTCTCGGTTCTCCTCCCGGTTTATTCAGGGCGTTGCAGTTCGAACCTTGCCCGGATCGGTTGGTGCCGGCCAACGGTTCGGACCCGGAACTCCAGCCGGTAGCGGCCGGGCTCGGGCAGGACGACGTAGCGGCCGTAGGATTCCTGACCGGTGACCCTCATGGGTTCCATGGGAATCGAGGCAAAGCCGGGATGGCCTGGTCCGGCGAGCGCCATGCTGACGTCCGCGTCCGGGATTCGTCGTCCGGAGCTGGCCTCGAAGACGGCCAGAACCACATGATAGTTGCGCTGGTCCGGTGGCGGCCCGTTGTGCATGTCGGCTTCGGGATGGCCGACAGGGTGCGCCCGGATGTCCTCGCCGACGATCAGCCCGTAGTCCAGTTTCAGTCCATCGACGACCTGCGACTGGTCGCGCGTCGCGCGCGGTGCACAGGCCGACAACAGGCTCGCCAAGATAGTCAGCGCCAGTCCCGTTCGGACGATCTTGAGCGTCAGTCCCTGTTTCATCGCCGCCTCCTCAAGTTGATGGAGAGGGAGGGGGCTCGGCACGACTACCACGGCGCCAAGCCTTCCCGTCACATCCAAGGACGAACGCTGACCGCCGATATTACGCCCGCCGGCGACGATGCTCGCCAAGAGCGCGAAAGGAGTTTCGACCGATATCGTATGGAGTGGCCCCGAAATGACCGTAAGAATTCACTGCTACCACCGTCTTCTGTTTCGAAGCATCGGCGCCGTTGGCCGGAGGAGAGCAGGTGAAGTTTCGCGCCCAGACAGCAACGATCCTGGTGGCGGCCACCCTGCTCGCGCTTGCCGGCGGATCTGCCGTCGCCTACTGGCGGCTTCGACCCGAGCCGACGCCGCCGCAGATCATTTATGGCAGCGGGCGGATCGAGGCGGACGAGGTGAGAGTCGGTGTCGAGGTGGCCGGGCGACTGCTTGAGAATCGCGCTGTCGAAGGTCAGGCCTTGGCCATGGACGCCCTGCTGGCCCGGATCGACCCCACCGACTACGAGTTGCAGGCGGACCGGGCGGATGCACAACGGCTTGCCGCCCTGCAGGCCGCGGCGCAGATCGACACCCAGATCGGCTTGGCCGGCCACCACTCGATGGCGGCGAAGATCGATCTGGAGCGATACGAGGCGCTGGGTCGCCAGGGCTGGATCACCGCGCAGCGCCTCGATCTGGTTCGCAATGCCTATACCGCGGCGGTTGACCAGGTGGCCGTGCTCAGGCAACGGCGCGCCGAAGCCGACGCCCAGGCGCAGGTGGCGATCAAGTCGCTCGCGCTCGCACGCTCGCAGCTGGACAAGACCCGGGTTCTGGTTCCGCTTTCGGGATCGGTGCTGGAGCGGCTTGTCGAACCTGGCGAGGTCGTCGCGGTCGGCCAGCCAATCGCCATTCTGGCCAAGCTGTCAATCGTGCGGTTGAAGGTCTTCGTCGGCGAACGCGATCTGGGAAAGGTGAAGCTGGGCGCGGCGGTGCGCATCCGGGTGGATGCGTTCCCGGAGCGATACTTCACGGCGAGGGTCGCCCGGATCGACGCCCAGGCCCAGTTTACGCCGCGCGATGTCCACATGGCGGACGAGCGCAGTCGCACCGTCTACGGCGTCACTCTCGAGGCCGCCAACCCAGACGGGCTGCTGAAGCCCGGCATGCCGGCGGACGCCTGGATCCTTTGGGATCCGCGCGCCGGATGGCCCGATCGCCTCCGTGTTCCGCAATAGCTGTCGTGGCCGCCGCACCCATCATCGAGGCCAGGGGCCTGGGCCGCCGATACGGTCGCCGCACGGTGCTCCAGGACGTGAGCTTCGACGTCGGCCCTGGGGAGGTCTTCGGCGTCGTCGGCCCGGACGGCGCCGGCAAGACCACCTTACTGCAGATGCTGGCCGCAATACTTCGGCCAAGCACCGGCGACTGCCGTGTGCTGGGCGAGGATGTTCGGCGCAACCCCGACCGGGTTCAGGCCCGGGTCGGCTACATGTCGCAGGGCTTCTCGCTCTACGATCGCCTGACGGTCGCCGAGAACATCGCCTTCGCCGCCGACATCCGCGACGTACCCCGCGCCGTGTTCGCTGAACGCAAGGCGCGACTAGTCAAGATGGCCGGCCTCGAACGGTTCCAGGACCGCCACGAGGGCGCGCTGTCCGGCGGCATGCGCAAGAAGCTGGCCCTCTGCGCGAACCTGATCCACGAGCCGCCGCTGCTCATCCTCGACGAGCCGAGTCTGGGCGTGGATCCCCTGTCGCGGCGCGAGCTCTGGCGAATCCTGGAGACCGCCAGGGAGGAGGGCCGCTCAATCGTCTTCGCGACCTCATACATGGACGAGGCCGATGCCAGCGACCGCGTGCTTCTGCTGCGCCAGGGCCGGCCTCTGGCGATGGGAACGCCCGCCGAGCTTCGCGAAACCGCCAGGGGCCACGTCTACAGCGTCAGGACCTCCGACCCGGCGGCGATGGAACGCCAGTTGACGGAGGCGACGGGCGTGTTGAGTTTCCAGCGCCGGTCCGGCGCTGAAATCCGGGTGCAGACATTGGCGGCGGCCCCACCTTCGCTCGCGACGATCGACGGCGCGACGGTCGTTGGCGTCGAGCCCAGTATGGAAGACGCCTTCACAGTGGCTGCCGCCGAGACGGCGCCACGCGATCCGCCGGCCAGTGAGCTAGCCGCCAGGGAAGGCGCCGAAGTGTTGGTCTCGTCCGAAGGCGTCACCCGGCGCTTCGGCGACTTTATCGCCGTCGATAATGTGAGCCTGACGGTCAATGCGGGCGAGGTGCTCGGACTTCTCGGCCCCAACGGCGCGGGCAAGACCACGCTCATCCGCATCCTCTGCGGCCTCCTTGCGCCTTCGGCCGGCAAGGCGCTGGTCGCCGGGTTCGATCCAGCCGCGCAGAGCGAACAGGTTCGCGCGCGCATCGGGTACGTCTCGCAACGGTTCTCGCTGTTCGCCGACATGTCGGCGCGGGAGAACCTCAGGTTTTTCGGCCGGGCCTATGGCCTGCCGGCGAAAGACCTTGACGCCCGCATCGCGTGGGCGTCGGAGCGCGCGGGGCTTTCGGACGCGGCCGACGGCCTCGTGAAGAATCTGTCGGGCGCGGTGCGCCAGAGGCTGGCGTTAGCCTGTGCCATCGTTCACCGGCCCAAGGTTCTGTTCCTCGATGAGCCGACCTCGGGCGTCGATCCGCTGTCGCGCTTTCGCTTCTGGAGGCTGATCTCGGCGCTGGCCGCCGAGGGTGTCGCCGTGATCGTCACGACCCACTACCTCGAAGAGGCCACCTATTGCGACCGGTTGGGCCTGATGATGGACGGCCGGCTGATCGCCCATGGTCCGCTTCAGGCCCTGCAGGATGAGCTTGGACTGACCGAGGCCCGGGTCGAGGATGTCTTCCTCGGCTTCATCGCGCGAGAGCGCGAGGCGGCGAGGGCGGCATGAGCCCGCGCCGCATGTTGGCCTTCATGCGCAAGGAGGCGCTCGAGATCATCCGCGATCCGATCACGGTCGGCATCGCGCTGTTCATGCCGCTGTTGATGCTGTTCCTGTTCGCCTACGCCATCTCGCTGGATGTCGAGAACGCGCCGCTGGTCATCGTCGACCAGGACAAGAGCGCCGCCAGCCGGGCGCTCTCCGTGCAGTTCCTTGAGTCAGGTTACTTCAAGTTGGTGGCCGCGCCGGACGATGCGGTGGAAGCAGAGCACGCCCTGATGCAGGGGCGGGCCAGGGCCGCCCTGTTCATTCCCGAGCACTTTTCCCGCCGCCTGGACCGCGGCGAGACTTCGCCGGTACAACTGATCGTCGATGGAACCTACGCCAGCACGGCGGCCATCGTCTCCGCCTACGGCCGGGCCATCCTCTACGCCTTTCCGGAGGGCGGCCTGAAGCTGCCGGTCCAGCCGGAAGTCAGGGTTTGGTACAACCCTCAGCTTCGCAGCCGCGATTTCATCGTGCCGGGCCTGTTCGCGGTGATCCTGATGGCCTTCCCGCCGCTGCTAACGGCCTTGGCCGTCGCTCGGGAAAAGGAACTGGGGACGATCGCCCAGATCTACGCCTCTCCCCTGACCAAGACCGAATTCATCGCCGGCAAGCTCGCGCCCTACGCGGTGATCGCCTTCCTCGAATTGCTGATCGTCGTGGGCGGGGGTCTGTTCTGGTTCAAGATACCGATGCACGGAAGCCTGACTCTGTTGATCGTGCTCGGCCTGCTCTACGTTATCTGCACCGTTTCGATTGGGCTGCTGATTTCGACCCTGGTGCGCAGCCAGCTGGCCGCCATGCTGGTCGCGCTGATCGTGACCCTGATGCCGTCGTTCCTGTTCTCGGGCTTCGTCTACCCGATCTTCACCATGCCGGACTTGTTCCAGGCCTATTCGGCCGCTCTGCCGACACCCTATTTCCTGGATATTTCGCGCGGAATCGTGCTCCGCGGCGCGGGGTTGAAGGAGCTCTGGGGCAACGTTGCGGTGCTCGCCGGCTACACAGTCGCGGTGTTCGCGTTTGCGGCTTGGCGGTTCAAAAAGAGGATCGCCTGATGTTGGGGCGGCTCTCGGGACTGCTGACCAAGGAGTTCACGCAATTTCTGCGCGACCCGGTGATGTTGTTCATCGTCGTGTTTTTCTACACGGCCGAGCTTGTGATGTGCACCCTGGCGCTGGGGTTCGACGTGCAGAATCTAAAACTTGGCGTCATCGACCACGACCGCTCGGAAACGAGTCGCGCTCTGGTACGGGAATTGACGTCCGGGGGTAGTTTCGTGTTGGCCGACGAATTTACGGTCATGGGCCAGGCGCAGGGTCGGCTGCAGCGCGGGGCGCTGGATGTGGTTGTGGAGATTCCCGCGAATTTCGCCACGCGCGTCGCGGCGGGCCGGCGGACCTCAATCGGCGTCGTGGTGGACGGGTCCAATGGAAACGTGGCCGCGCGGGCCCGGGCCTATGTCATCGAGCTATCGGCCCGCTTCGCCCAGGAACGACTTGGCGCGGCCTCGGGTCGCAAGCGAGGCGTGCAACCCGAGGTTCGCGTCTGGTACAATCCAGACCTCACGAATACGCGCTTTATGGCGCTCTCGATGTTGGCCCAGGCAGGCCTGATCCTCGGCGTGGTGCTGCCGGCGGCGGCCATCGTGCGCGAGAAACAGGCCGGCACTATCGAGCAGCTGCGGGTCACGCCTATCCGGGCGCACGAGCTGTTCATCGCCAAGGTGGCGCCAACGATCTCAGTCTGTATGGGCGCCATCTTCCCCGCCCTGCTGGTGGTGACGCTCATGGGCGTGCCGATGCGCGGCGATGTACCGACGCTGTTGTTGCTGACCTTCATCTTTCTGCTCAGCGCGGTCTCGATCGGCGTCTTCGTCGCCAGCGTCTCCAGCACCCTGCAGCAGGCCATGCTTCTGGGCTTCTTCGGCCTGTTCCCGTTGATGTTTCTGTCCGGAACCATCGCGCCCATCGAGAGCATGCCGCCGTGGCTTCAGATCGTGTCTGAAGCCAGCCCCCTGCGGCACTATGTCGAAATCGTCTCCGGCCTTTTCCTCAAGGGCGCGGGCATGGGCGAGCTCTGGCCCCATGCCGTGGCGTTGCTGGCGATCAGCGCGCCGATGTTTTTCGGCGCGTGGCTGCTGTTCCGGCGGCAATGGTGAAGTGGCATGAAGATCGTCGTCTACGAAACCGAGGAATGGGAACGGGCCGCCTGTCTCAGCCTTCTGCCAGGCCATGACCTTCGTTGCCGGCCCGAAGCGCTGACGCAAGCGAACGCGGGCGCCGACGGCGACGCGGAGGCGATCACGACCTTCATCAAGTCCGACCTGCGCGGGACGACCTTGCGCCAGATGCCCGGCTTGAAGCTCATTGCCACGCGTTCGACCGGCTACGACCATATCGACCTGGACTATTGCCGCGCCGCGGGCATCGCCGTCTGCAACGTCCCGGACTATGGCGACCACACGGTAGCCGAACACGCCTTCGCCCTGCTGCTCGCGTTGACCCGCCATATCGTCGATGCGGCCGAACGCACGCGCCGTGGCGACTTTTCGCGGGCGGGGCTACGCGGCATGGATCTCGCGGGGAAGACGCTGGGCGTGATCGGCGCCGGCCATATCGGTCGCCGCGCGATCACGATCGGCCGGGGGTTCGGAATGGAGGTTCTCGCGTGCGATCTTCGGCCCGATCCGTCGGTCGCCCAAGCGCTTGGGTTTCGCTATGCCGACCTTGATGAGGTGCTCCGAGGGGCGGACGTGCTCACCCTGCACGTCCCCGGGGGCGTCGGATCGAGCCACCTGATCTCGGATGGCGAGTTCGCGGCGATGAGGCCCGGCGCGCTGCTGGTTAACACCGCAAGAGGCGGCGTGGTCGATCCCGAGGCTCTGGTCCGAGCGCTGGCTTCCGGTAAGCTCGGCGGCGCGGCGCTCGACGTTCTGCCTGAGGAGTCGGTGATCGGCGACGAGGCCGAGATCTTCAGGACCGGCCACTCGCCCGTCGATCCCCGCAGTCTTCGGACCATCCTGGCTAATCACGCGTTGCTGAGGTTTCCCAACGTGATCGTCACGCCGCACATCGCCTATGATACCCGCGAAGCCTTGGAGCGGATTGTCGCCACGACCGTCGCGAACATCGAAGCCTTCGCGCGCGGCGCGCCCCGTAACCTGGTTGGCTAGCGTTGCTCCAGCCAGGTCAGCACGCCCTGGGCGATCGGGCGTTGTTCGTCGGTCGGGATGACCAGTACATCGACCGAGGAGCCGACCTCGTTGATCGAAACATCGCCACTCTGGTTGCGCCCGGTGTCCACCGTCACGCCCAGCCAGGCAGCTGTTTCGGCGATACGGGTGCGAATAACCGGCAGGTTTTCGCCCACCCCGGCCGTGAAAACCAAGGTATCGAGGCCGCCGAGCGCCGCGGCCAAGGAGCCGATCTCTCGCCCAACGCGATACACGAAGAGATCAATCGCTTCCTGAGCGGCCGGGCTATTGCTGCCCAGCAGGTCGCGCAGGTCGCCTGATATTCCCGATACGCCGAGCAGTCCGGATTGCCGGTGGAGCATCTCGTTCACGGCCCCGGGGGACATGCCAAGCGACTGAATCAAGTGAAGCACGACGCCGGGATCGAGCGCCCCGCTGCGCGTGGCCATCGGGGGGCCATCGAGGGTCGAAAAGCCCATGGTTGTGGCGACGCTGCGCCCCTCGCGCATGGCGCAGAGACTGACGCCGTTGCCGAGGTGGGCGACGATCGCGCGACCGCCCGCGCTGGCCCCGAAGCGCTGCCTCAGAACTGAAGCGATGTAGCTATAGGACAGGCCGTGGAAGCCATAGCCGATGATCCCCTGCTCGCTCAGTCTACGGGGCAGGCCGTAGAGCCGGGCCAGTCGCGGCTGGTCGGCGTGGAATGCAGTATCAAAGCAACCAACTTGGGCAGCGCGAGGAAACGTCGTCATCGCGACCGCGACACCCGCAAGGCCCGCCGGCTGATGCGTCGGCGCCAGGGGAACGAGCTGGGCCAGAGCGCCCAATGCCTCTCCGTCCAGCCGGGCAGGCGCGACGAACGTGGTCCCACCGTGGACGATGCGGTGTCCGACCGCCGTTATGCCGTCGGTGTGGCCCAGCCGGCGGAGTTGATCGAGCACCTGGGGCAGGACCCGCCCTGGTTCGGTCGCGTCGCCCTCGATCTGGACGTTGGTGCGCGGCTTGCCCGCTCCCAGGTCTATAGTCAGGCGCGCTTCGCCA
>JACRBD010000210.1 GCA_016234625.1 Caulobacterales bacterium
CGGGATCTTCGGGTCGGCCGCCTTGGCCGCCTGCCAGTAGGGCGCGAACGGGATGCGCTTGAGGCCGTGGTCCGACAGCATGGTCCCGAGCCGCTCGGACGAACCCTCGGTCCAGGAGGCGAACAGCACGCGCTTTCCGGCGGCGGACTGGCGGGTGGCGTGGTCGGCGGTGGCCTCGAACAGGTTGACGCTGTCCTGCGCCCGCTCGGCGGCGAAGGTGCGGCCGAGCCTGGCGCCCATGTCGACGACCCCGACGGCGTCGCTCTGGAACGGCGAGAACCAGCGGTTGGGCCGCTCGCCGACCCGCGCGGCCAATTCATCGGCGGTCAGATAGAGGGCGGCCGGCTCCAGCGGGCGGTAGGAGGCCTTGCGGTCGGCCGAGGCGCGGGCGTCGTAGGCGTCGGCGATCATCGCCATCCGCTCACCCTCGGACTCCCCGACCAGATGGTCCATGGCCACCAGGCTGCCCTCCGGCAGGTAGTCGAACAGGGTCTCCAGCCGCTCGTAGTACAGCGGCAGCCAGTGCTCCATGCCCGCGCGCCGGCCGCCGGCGCTGACGGTGTCGTAAAGGGCGTCATCGCCGGGCGCGCCGAAGCGGGCGACATAGCCCTTGCGGAACCGGGCGATGGCGTCCGGATCGAGCAGGCCCTCGCTGACCGGCAGCAGGTCGATTTCCTTCAGCTGCTTCGTCGAGCGCTGGGTTTCGGGATCGAAGGCGCGGATCGACTCCAGGGCATCGCCGAACAGGTCCAGCCGCACCGGCTCCTCGCCGCCCGGCGGAAAGACGTCGATCACCCCGCCGCGGATGGCGTATTCGCCGCGCTCGGAAACCGTCGAGGCCCGGCTGTAGCCATTGACCGCGAAGTAGCGCTCCAGGTCGGCGATCGCCACGTCCTGACCCGGCCGGGCGCTGTAGCCGGCCCGCGACACCGCCTCCCGCGACGGCAGGCGCTGCAGGACGGCCGGGGCGGCGGTGACCAGCAGGGTGGTCTTGCCGGCCAGCGCGCCGCTCGCCAGCAGCGACAAGGTCGCCATCCGCTGGGCGGCGATGCCGGCCGAGGGACCCGTCCGGTCATAGGGCAGGCAGTCCCAGGAGGGCAGCTGCAGCACCGGGATCTCCGGCGCAAAGAAGCGCATGGCGTCGATGAAGGCCCCGGCCCGCGCGCCGTCCCGGGCCACGAATACGGTCAGGCCGCCGCGCGCCCGGGCGATGTCGGCCATGACCAGGGCGTCAAACCCCTCCGGCGCGCCGGCCAGGTCGAGACGGCCGTCGGCCTTTGCGACGTATTTCAGGTCAGCCGGCCTGGCGGGCGATCCGTCAGCCACCGGCCCGGCCCTCGGAGGGGTTGAAAGCCTTCAACAGGGCGAAGATTTCGCGGTCGATGTGCGGCGCCACCTCTGAACGGCCGAGGTACCAGTCGTAGATATCCTGGTCGGCCTCTTCCATCAGCGCCTCGAAGGCGTCGAGCTGGCGGGCGGTCATCGTCGGGCAATGGAGGTCCGCGAACGGCCCCAGAATGAGGTCCGCTTCCCGGAAACCACGGCGCCAGGCCCGAAGCCTGATCTTCTTGAGACGGTGCTCGTCCATGTGGAGGCGGCGGATATAGAGCGGGTTGCGCGGCGGCGCCAGTGTGCGTGGTTCGAGACGCTCGCTTGAAGCTCGCTCCACACCATGACGGGCATAGGTATTCGTCATCCTGAGGAGCGATCCCTCGGGATCGCGTCTCGAAGGACGCACGTAGGACGCGCTACACTGCCGCCATGCGTCCGGAGATTCTGTTTCCCCTCTTCGCCTCGGTCAGCACGCTCAAGGGCGTGGGGCCGAAGGTTGAGCCGCTGGTGGAGCGGGTGGCCGGGCCGCTGGTGCGTGACGTGCTGCTGCTGGGGCCGCAGGCGCTGATCCATCGCACACCGACAACGGTCGACAGCGTCATCGACGGCCAGGTGCACACCCTCAATGTCGAGGTCGAGCTGCACACCAAACCCATGCGCATGGACCAGCCGTGGAAGATCCGCACCTTCGACGGCACGGCCTTCCTGACCCTGATCTGGTTTAAGGGTCACGGCGAGCACCTGATGCGCCAGCATCCCATCGGCGCCCGGAGGGTGGTCAGCGGCAAGATCGAGCGCTGGGGCAACGAGATCCAGATGGCCCACCCGGACTACATCCTGCCGGTCGAGCGGGCCGCCGAGATTCCCGAGCAGGAGGCCGTCTATCCCGCCACCGCTGGCCTGCCGGCCCGCACGGTCCGCAAGCTGGCGCACGAAGCGCTGTCCCGCGCGCCGGAGCTGCCGGAATGGCAGGACAGCGCCTGGAAAGCCCGCGAGGGCTTCGTCGGCTGGCGGGCGGCGCTGGAGCGGTTCCACAACCCTGAGACCGACGCCGACCTCTCGCCCCTGTCGTCGCACAGGCGGCGGCTGGCCTATGACGAGTTGCTGGCGCACCAGCTGGCCCTGGCCCAGCGCAAGGCCGCCCGGCGGTCGCAGCCCGCGCCGGTGATCGGGGCGAGCCAGATTGCCGACCGCCTCGAGGCCGCCCTCCCCTGGAAACTGACCGGCGCCCAGATCCGCGCTCTGTCGGAGGTCCGTGGCGACCTGCGGTCCGGCGAGCGGATGAGCCGGCTGCTGCACGGCGATGTCGGGGCCGGCAAGACCATTGTCGCCATGCTGGCCATGGCCGACGCGGCCGAGGCGCATCTGCAGTCGGCGTTGATGGCCCCGACCGAAATCCTCGCCCGGCAGCATTTCGAGACCATCGCCGCGCCGCTGGAGGCCCAGGGCCTGCGGGTGGTCCTGCTGACCGGCCGCGACAAGGGCGGGGTGCGCACCGAGAAACTGCTGGCCCTGATGGACGGCACGGTCAACGTCGCCGTCGGCACCCACGCCCTGTTCCAGGACGATGTGAAGTTCCGCGGCCTCGGCCTGACCGTGATCGACGAGCAGCACCGTTTCGGCGTCAACGAGCGCAAGCGGCTGCAGGAGAAGGGCGAGACCGCCCATCTGCTGGCCATGTCGGCGACGCCGATCCCGCGCACCCTGGAGCTGACCGTGTTCGGCGACCTGGACGTCAGCCGCATCGACGAAAAGCCGCCCGGCCGCACGCCGGTGGCGACGCGCGCCGTCCCCTCCCCGCGCATGGGCGAGATCATCGCGCGGTTGAAGGACGCCGTGCGCGGCGGAGCGCAGGCCTTCTGGATCTGTCCGATGGTCAGCGAGAGCGAGTTCGCCGATCTGGCCGCCGCCGAGGTCCGCGCCCGCGAGCTGCAGAAGACCATGGGCGCCCAGGTCGGGCTGGTCCACGGTCAGATGGCGCCCGCCGACAAGGACGCGGTGATGGCCGAGTTCGCCGAGGGCCGTCTGCCGGTGCTGGTGGCCACCACCGTGGTCGAGGTCGGGGTCAATGTGCCCAACGCCACCATCATGGTCATCGAACAGGCCGAGCGGTTCGGCCTGGCCCAGCTGCACCAGCTGCGCGGCCGGGTCGGTCGCGGTCGGCGGGAAAGCGCTTGCGTGCTGCTCTACGATCCGCCCCTGTCGGACACGGCCCAGCAGCGGCTGGACATCCTGCGGCGCACCGACGACGGCTTCCTGATCGCCGAGAAGGACCTGGAGCTGCGCGGCGGCGGCGACCCTCTGGGCCTGAAGCAGAGCGGCTTTCCCGCCTACCGCCTGGCCGATCCGGTGGCCCATCGGACGATGATCGCCGCGGCGGCCGACGACGCCCGGCTGATCCTGAGCCGGGACCCGGAGCTGACCTCGCAGCGGGGTCAGGCGGTGCGGGTGCTACAGGAACTGTTCGACTGGCGCGCGGGCGGTTTGACTGACGCCGGGTGAAGGGTCCCAATCCAGCGCCATGAGCGATCTGCAAGCCGCCCTGACCGATCTCGCGCCGCAACTCGGCGGGACCCGCATCGAGGGCCTGCGCCGTCTGTCCGGCGGGGCCAGCCAGGAAACCTGGGCCTTCAGCCTCGATGGCGAACGGCCGCTGATCCTGCGCCGCAAGCCGCCGGGAACCGCCAGCGTCACCGGAACCGCCACTCCCCTGGCCACCGAGGCCGCCCTGATCCGCGCCGCCGCCAAACAGGGCGCGCCGGTCCCCGAGGTGCTGGCCATCTGCGATCCGGACAGCGATGTCGGCGAGGCCTATGTCATGGCCGCCGTCGAGGGCGAGACCCTGGGCAAGCGTATCGCCCGGGACGACAATTTCGCCGCCATCCGGCCGAAACTGGCCTTCCAGTGCGGCGAGGCCCTGGCCAGGATCCACGCCATTCCGCTGGACGGCAGCCTGCCGCCGCTCAACCGGTCCAGCGCCCTGGAAGAGCTGGCGAAGTACGAGACGGTCTACCGCTCCCTTGGCGCCCGGCGGCCGATCCTCGAAGCGGCCTTCCGCTATCTCAAGGACCGTGCGCCGCCGCTCGACCGGCCGGTCATGCTGCATGGCGATTTCCGCAATGGAAACATCATGTTCCACCCGGAAACTGGCCTTGCCGCCGTGCTCGACTGGGAGCTGGTCCACATCGGCGACCCGGCCGAGGACATGGGTTGGGTCTGCACCGCCTCCTGGCGCTTCGGCGGCCAGAAGCCGGTCGGCGGCTTCGGCGACTACGCCGATCTGCTGGCCGGCTACGAGGCGGCCGGCGGAACCCCGATCCCGCTGGAGCGGGTGCTCTACTGGCAGATGCTCGGCTCGCTGAAGTGGGGCGTGATGTGCGAGGGCATGTACGCCTCCTTCGCCAATGGCACGGACCCGTCGGTCGAACGGGCAATGATCGGCCGCCGCACCTCCGAATGCGAGATCGACCTGATGGCCCTGCTGGAGCGCGCGGCATGATCACCCATCCCACGGCCCCGGAGCTGATCGACTCGGTAATCCGCTTCATCGAGGAACGCGCCGCGCCTCAGTTGAAAGACCGCGACGCCTTCCTTTGCCGCGTCGCCGTCAACGCCCTGGCCGCGGTCAGGCGCGAGATCGAGCAGGGACCGGCCGCGGAGGATGCGGCAGCGGAGCGCCTGCGCGCCCTGCTGGGCCGGGATGGCGACTTCGCCACCCTCAACGCCGCGCTCTGCGACGGCATCCAGGCCGGGACCATCGCCCCCCTCGACCCGGCGGTGCTGGCGCACATGAAGGCCAGCATCATCGACCAGGTCCGCATCGACCAGCCGCAGTACAGCGGACTAAGGACCCTCACCCAGGGTTCCTAGGCGCCTGATCGGCGAGAACGCGGGGATCAGCGCCGCCAGCAGCAGGCCGGCGCAGCCGATGGCGAGCGTCTCGCGCACGCCGATGGTCGCCGCCAGCACGCCGCCCAGGACCGCGCCGGCGATCCAGCCGGCGCCGCGGACGACCTGAAAGATCGCGCCGACCCGCCCCATGGCCTCGGGCGCGATCAGGGCCTGTTGCAGGCTGGTCGTCGGGATCACCGCCGCCACGCCGAAGGCGTCGCCGATCAGCTGCGAAGCCATCAGGAACAGCATGCCCGTCACTGGATCGGCCGGCGCCAGCGGAATGAGGAAGAAGGCGCCGGCCGAGACGGCTCCGCTGACGATGATCGCCAGGCCGACACCCAGCCCCCTGGTGATCCATGGGGCCAGGACCGCGCCGACCAGGGCGCCGATCCCGCCGACGGCTATCGTCACGCCCAGAGCCGACTGGGTCAGATGCAGGGTCTTCAGCGCGAACAGGGCGTAGAGGCCGCCGAAGAAGGCGAAGAACACCATCTGCATCGCGA
>JACRBD010000211.1 GCA_016234625.1 Caulobacterales bacterium
ATCGAAAAGGTGAAGGCGGTCAGGGCCAGGAACACCGTCCAGCCCGGCAGCGCCCCGCGCTTTTCGGTGACGATGGCGGAATGCAACAGGGCCGCACCGACCAGCCAGGGCATGAAGGAGGCGTTCTCGACCGGGTCCCAGAACCACCAGCCGCCCCAGCCCAGCTCGTAGTAGGCCCAGAAAGCCCCCAGAGCGATGCCGACCGTCAGACAGCTCCAGGCCGCCAGGGTCCAGGGCCGCACCCATCGGGCCCAGGCCGCGTCGACCCGCCCCTCGATCAGCGCCGCCACGGCGAAGGAGAACACGACCGAGAAGCCGACGTAGCCGAGGTAGAGGAACGGCGGATGGAAGGCGAGCGCCGGGTCCTGCAGCAACGGATTGAGCGAGCGCCCCTCGACCGGCGCCGTGAGGAGCCGGGCCATCGGGTTGGAGGCGAACACCATATAGGCCAGGAACAGCACGCCCAGCAGGCCCTGTATCCCCAGCACCCGGCTCTTCAGTCGCGCCGGCAGACCCCGTCCGAACACCGCTACCGCCGCGCCGTAGCCGGTCAGGATCAGGCACCAGAGCAGCATCGAGCCCTCGTGGCTGCCCCAGGCGCCGGCCACCTTGTAGAGCAGCGGCTTGGCCGTGTGGGAGTTGGCCGCGACGTTTGCCACCGAGAAGTCAGAGGTCACGAAGGCGACCATCAGGGCCGCGAAGGCCGCCGCGACGGCGACAAAGGCGCCGATGGCCGCGCCTTCGCCCGCCCCGGCCAGAGACGGTCGCCGCGCGCCGGCGAAACCGAGCCCGGACTGGGCAAGCGACAGGGCCAGGGCAAGGGCCAGCGCGAAGGCGCCCAGTTCCGCCGTCATGGCTTGCCGTAGGCCGGGCGGGCGCCATCCCCTCGCCATTCGCCCTGGTCCTTCAGGGCCTTGGCGACTTCGCGCGGCATGTATTTCTCGTCATGCTTGGCCAGCACGCGGCGGGCGTGGAACACGCCGGCCGCGTCGAACGCGCCCTCGGCGACCACCCCCTGGCCCTCGCGGAACAGGTCGGGCAGATCCCCCTGGAAGACCACCCCGGCGACGGCCTGGCGGTCGGTGATGCTGAAGGCCACCCGCCCGTCCGGGTGCTTGACCACGCTGCCGGGCTGAACCAGCCCGCCCAGCTGCACCGACTGACCCGGCTTGACGTGCGCCGCCTTGGCCTGGGCCGGCGTGTAGAACAGCGAAATGGAGTCAGAGAGGCCCCACAGGGTCAGGCCGGCCGCCAAGGCAAGCACCGGCGCGATGGCCAGCAGGATGGTCAGGCGGCGGCGCGCCGTCCGCGATTTCGGCCAGAAGCTCATTGGGCAGCCTCGTCAAGAGCGTCGAGGACGTCCTTGCGTCCCTTGAACAGGGTCCTGGCCCGAGCCAGGGCGGCGTCGCGTTTGGCGGTCTCACCGAGCACCGACCAGGCCCGGACCAGCCGCACCCATCCCTGTGGATCGTTGGGTTCGGTCTCCAGGCGTTTGGCCAGCCCCTCGACCATGCCGCGGATGGCCGCGGCGTCCGGCTGGACCGGTCCGGCCTCGACCCTGGGCAGGCCGCCCGTCTGCGCGACGGCGGCGATCTGGCGGGCCAGGTCCGCGCGCAGCGGCTCGCCGGCCGGCAGGCTGGCCAGCAGCGCGCGCCAACCGGCCAGGCCCTGATCGACCTTGCCGTCGGCGATGTCGGCGCGGGCCAGGAAGTAGCGCGCCGGCGGCGACGCGGGGTCGAGCCTCAGCGCATTGGAGAAAGCCACCCGCGCATCGGCGCCGATCTCGCCCTGGCCCTCCGCCATGAACGCCATGCCCAGGCCGACCCACAGGTCGGGTCGATTGGGCCGCAGCCCGACAGCCCGGCGCAGGGCCGTCGTCGCCGCCATCGCGTCGCCGGCGTTGGCCTCGGCCTCGGCGAGCGCGATCAGGACATCGGGGTTGTCGGGCGCCTTCGCCGCGACGGAACGGACCAGGGCCGCCCATTGCGGCGGCGTCAGGCTATTGGGGCGTTTTTCCCAGTCGGACAGGCGACGGACGTAGGGCTGGTCGGGCAGGCCCGGCGCGCCGCTGAGCACGTAGAGGCCCAGCGCCAGCAGCGGCGCGGCGATGGCGGCGGCCAGCACCAGCCGGCGGCCTCCGGCGGAAGCGGCCGGCCGTGCCGCATCGGCGGCGGCCAGCAGACGCCGGCCGGCCTCGGCCCGGGCGGCGCGGACCTCGTCGGCGGGCAACAGGTCGCGGGCCGCCAGATCGTCGATCTCGGCCAGCTGTCGGCGGTGCACCGCCAGGGCCGGGTCCTCGCCCTCGGCCAGAGCCATCGCGGCGCGCGCGCCCCGCAGCATCAGCCAGCCGGCGGCCGCTGAAAGGGCCGCCGCTGCGATCCAGAATGCGAACATGAGCGCCTGTTAGCGGATCATTCGCCGCCGCGCGAGGATTTGGATCAAAGCGCGCCGTTTCAGGCCGCGGCAGCCCGCCGGCGGACGATGGCGGCGCTCTTGTCGTCGCGGGCCAGGGCCAGCAGGTTGGCGGCGACGCCGAGATATTCCCGGGCGCGCTCGTCGTCCTCGACCTCGCCCAGCCGAATCTGCTCGAGCAGGTCCTCGACGTACTGGTCGATGCGCTTGCCGAGGGCGTCGAGCACCTTTGACCGCACCGTGCCGAAGCCGCCGTCGTTGGCGCTGACCCGCACCACGTCGGAGAAGGTCAGCAGACCCATGGCCCAGGCGATGGCTGGCTCGTCCGGCGGAGCGGTCAGGTTGGGGGCGGTTCGGGTCAGCTTGGCGCTGTAGCGGATCTTCTGCATCGGCAGCGCGATGTTGGCCGCTTCGTCGATGTCCTTGAGCCGGCCTTCCACCGTCACGGCGATGGCCTGCTTTAGCTTGCCCAGCCGCTGACCCCAGGGACCGTCACGCGACAGCTGGACGGCCTGCTCCAGTTCGCTGACCGCCTCGATGGCCCGCTGCACGGCCTGGCCGGCTTCGCGGCCGGCGGCGATTCCGGCGCCCGGCTTCATCGCCTTGAGCAGGGTCAGCTGGCCCTCGATCTCGACCAGAGCCCGTTCGCCGAACCGGGCCAGTTCCGAGTCGGCCAGATAGCGCTCGCCCGGATGGTCCATGACCGCCGAGATGATTCTCAGGACCGCCGAAGGCTGCTTCATGTGGCCCGCCAGCATTTCGAACAGCAGCGGCCCGGCCCCTTCGGCCAGCCCCGTGGCGTCGCGATAGGCCAGCCGCGCCGTCGCCCGGCGTTCGTCGGTCATCCGCTGGATCCACTCGCTCAGACGCAGGATCGCCGGGCGGACGATGGGGGCCATCTGCAGGCAGACGATCAGGTCCGCCGCACTGCCCGGGCGCGAGGTCTCGCAGGCGGCGATGGCGGCGACATACCCCGGCGACGCCCCGTCGGTCAGACCCTTGGCGGCCAGAGCGCAGAGCTCGTCAAAGACCTGAGGGCTGGGCTCGTCAGGGTCGAGATACTGGACCGCGCTGGCGGCCTCGCGGACCAGGTCCGGTCCGTCTTCCCGCAGCGCCAGCCAAAGGGCGCCGAGCGCCGCGCGGGGACAGGCCGGGCGGCCGTCATCTGTCTTGGGACGGAACAGAGGCGCCACCGGCGCCAGCACGGCGAACCGCAGGGCGCGTTCAGCGGCTTCAGCCTCGACCATCGCCCCGATGGCCGCGAGCGGGCCGCTGGCGCCGTCAGCGCCTATCGCCTGTTCGAGCGAGCGCACGAGCTCGTCCGGAGACGCCGCGACGAGCATCTTCAGCATCGCGATCTTCTGTGGAGAGAGTCCGGCCATGAGCCTCTGCCGCAGGATCCCCTAGACCCCGGACTGACCTTGGCTGAATTCAGTTAACGGTTCGCGAAACGCCGATTTCAGGTTTCGGCGCGCGGGAGGGCCAGTTCGACCTTCAGGCCACCCATCGCCGAGTCGCCCAGGACCAGCGATCCGCCATAGGCTCGCGCCAGCTCATCGACGATGGCCAGGCCCAGGCCCGAGCCGGGCGCGCTCTCATCCAGCCGGGCGCCCCGCTTGAGCACCTCGTCCCGCCGATCCGCCGGCAGGCCGGGCCCATCGTCCTCGACGGTGATCACCAGCCGTTCGGGCGAGACGGCGGCGGCTACCGCCCGCACCCGGCCCTTCGACCACTTGCCAGCGTTCTCCATGATGTTGCCGGCCATTTCCTGCAGATCCTGACGTTCTCCACGGAAACAGAGATCGTCGGGACAGCGCCAGTCGATCTCCACGCCCTTGTCCTGGAAGATCCGCTCAAGGGTCACCGCCAGCTCGTCAATCACCGGCTCCACAAGGCTGCGTTCGCCGTGGGACTGAGACCGGGCGGCTGCACGGGCGCGCCGCAGGTGATGTTCTACATGGCTCCGCATCGCCTCGGCCTGGCGGGACACCACCTCAGCCAGCTGGCCCGGCTGCTGGTTCGCCTCGGTCAGCATCACCGAGATCGGCGTCTTCAGAGCATGCGCCAGGTTGCCCACATGGGTCCGCTGACGCTCGACCACGTCCTGGTTGTGGGCCACCAGCGCGTTCAGCTCGGTGGCCAGGGGTTCGAGCTCGGACGGGTAATCGCCGACGATTCGCTCGACCTTGCCCTTGCGCACATCGGCCACCTCGCCGCGCAGGCGGAACAGCGGCTGCAGACCGACGCGAACCTGGATGAACACGGCCGCCAGGATGCCAACGCCCATGATCACCAGCGCGCCCGCCGTCAGTGCGGCGAACCGACGCGCCTCGCGGTCGACGGGGGACCGATCCTCGGCGGCCATCAGAATCACCGGCGCCTCGCGGCCGGTCAGCTGGACCTGCATGGCCGTGGCCCGCAGCGGTTTGTCCAGCGGGCCTTCCACCTCGTAGAAGACCTGCACAGCGGGCGTGGCGGCGATCCTGGCCACCACGTC
>JACRBD010000213.1 GCA_016234625.1 Caulobacterales bacterium
GCCGCATCGCTGCGCAATTCTGTCGCACCCTCGCAACAGGATCGTCGCAAACGGTGAGTTATCCACAGCCTCGGCCCCTTTCGCGATAGGCCGCCCCCGATTTGGGGGCTACCCCTTCAATCCGCGCACTGAGGGGCTGGGGCCCGTAGCGCGGCCGCGCCCGCGGCGAACATCACGAGGGATTTCCCATGACCAACGCCCGTCGCGCACTCGTTCTTTCCTGCGGCGTCGCCGCCCTGACCGCCGCCCTGGCCACGGCCGCCCCGGCCGCAGCCCAGGAGACCACCGTGGGCGAGGTGATCATCACCGCCCAGAAGCGCAGCGAGAACCTGCAGGACGTGCCGCTGTCGGTGGCCACCATGGACGGCGAGCAGCTGCAGGCGGTGTTCGCCGCCGGCGACGACATCCTGGCCCTCGCCGCCCGGGTGCCGGCGCTCTACGCCGAAAGCTCCAACGGCCGGATCGCGCCGCGCTTCTACATCCGCGGTCTGGGCAACACCGACTTCGACGTCGCCGCCTCCCAGCCGGTGACGGTGATCCAGGACGAGGTGGTGCTGGAAAACGTGGTGCTGAAGTCGACGCCGCTGTTCGACCTGGACCGGGTCGAGGTGCTGCGCGGGCCGCAGGGCACGCTGTTCGGCCGCAACACCACCGCCGGCATCATCAAGTTCGACAGCGTCAAGCCCAGCGAGGACCTGCGCGGCCGGGCCACGGCGACCTGGGGCAGCTACAACACCATGACCTTCGACGGCGGCATCGGCGGGGCCCTGGTCCCCGGCAAGCTGGCCGCCCGCGCCTCGGTGCTGATCCAGCACCGCGATGACTGGATCAGCAACGGCTTCACCGGCCAGGACGACGTCATGGGCGGCTTCGACGAGACCGCCGCGCGGCTGCAGCTGCTGTTCACCCCGACCGAGCAGCTTTCCGCCCTGTTCAACATCCACACCCGGTCGCTGGATGGCACCTCGGCGATCTTTCGCGCCAACATCCTCACGACGGGCAGCAACAGCCTGAACGCCAACTACGACCGTGACACGGTCTATTTCGATGGCGGCGGCAACAACCCGCAGGCCTACGACGGCTGGGGCTCGTCCCTGCGCGTTGACTACGACCTGGGCGGCGCGACCCTGACCTCGATCACCGCCTGGGAGACCACCAACGGCTCCAGCCGCGGCGATATCGACGGCGGAAACCCCGGCGGCCCGGGCTTCATCCCCTTCCCGTCCGACACCACCGACGGCATCCGCGACCTGGACCAGTTCACCCAGGAAGTGCGGCTGGCCAGCGACACGGACGGCCCGATGACCTGGCAGGTCGGCGGCTACTACTTCCATTCCGAGCTGGAGGTGTTCACCGACCCCGGCTTCGTCGCCCCGACCACCCTGATCCACGAGAACACCTCCTGGGCCGTGTTCGGCCAGGCCACCTGGGACCTGACCGAGACCCTGCGCCTGACCGGCGGCCTGCGCTGGACCAGCGACGACAAGGACCTGACCGACGTGGCCTCGCCGATCCCCTTCGCCCCGGTAAACGTCTCCGACGAACAGGTCAGCTGGGACGCCAGCCTGTTCTACAGCGTTTCCGACGACGTCAGCCTCTACGGCCGCGTCGCCCGCGGCTTCCGCGGCCCGTCGATCCAGGGCCGCGACGTGGCCTTCTTCGGCGCTCCGTCGGTGGCCCAGTCGGAAACCATCCTGTCGTGGGAAGCCGGGGTGAAGAGCGAGCTGTTCGAGCGCAGCGTCCGCCTCAACGCCGCGGTGTTCACCTATGAGATCAGCGATCCGCAGTTCAGCGCCATCGGCGGGGTGGGCAACAACACCATCCTGCTCAACGCCGACTCCGGGAACGCCTGGGGCTTCGAAATCGACGGCGAATGGGTGGTCACCGAGAACCTGACCCTGACCGCCGGCTACAGCTACAGCAACACCGAGATCGACGACCCGAACCTGACGGTGGCGGTCTGCGGCTCCGGCCAGTGCA
This sequence comes from Caulobacterales bacterium, assembly GCA_016234625.1. GTDB lineage: Bacteria > Pseudomonadota > Alphaproteobacteria > Caulobacterales > Caulobacteraceae > Caulobacter. Next base: position 1,981 of record JACRBD010000213.1, read on the forward strand.
CGGCCACCGATCCGGTGGCCGCCCCCGGCCGCGTGTTCGTCGACGGCAACCCCTTCCCCAACGCGCCGGAGTCGATCTTCGACTTCACCGCCCGCTTCAATGTGCCGTTCGGCGACGGCGGCGAGCTGTTCGCCTTCACCGACTGGAACGTCCAGGGCGAGACCAACCTGTTCCTCTACGAGTCCCGCGAGTTCAACAGCGACGGCAATTTCGAGGGCGGCCTGAAGCTGGGTTACGCCCGCCAGGACGGGTCCTGGGAGCTGGCCGTGTTCGCCCGCAACCTGACCGACGAGGACAACCTCAAGGGCGGCATCGACTTCAACAACAACACCGGCTTCGTCAACGAGCCGCGCGTGGTTGGCGTCTCGCTGAGCGCCCGGCTGCCGTAGGCGGCGGGATCAGGGGACTGGATTTCGTGTCCTGCGGGACACGATTTCCTGTCCCCGTCCCCTTCCGCGAGGGGGACAGCCTATCCAGTCCCAAGGGACAGGAAAGGCAGTCCCCGGCCATCCCCTATACCGGCTCCCCCGGGGCCACCACGCCGATGCCGTTCTGGCGCAGGACGCGGGCGGCTTCGACGTGGCCGGCCTGGGCGGCCCGGCGCAGCCATTCGACCGCCGCGTCCTGGTCAGCGGCCACGCCGTCGTCGCCGTCGGTGAACAGCATGCCCAGGTAGAACATGGCGTCGCCGCTGCCCTTGCCGGCGGCGGCCTGCCACCAGCGGCGGGCCAGTTTCGGATCGCGGCCAACGCCTTTGCCGGTGATGTAGCGGGCGCCCATGTTGACCATGGCGTTGGCGTCGTCCCTGGCCGCCGCCTTGCGGATCCAGTCGAGGGCCTGGGCGTCGTCCTGGGCCACGCCGTCGCCGGTCTCGTACATCAGGCCGAGGAGGAACATGGCCCCGGCGTCGTCCCTCTCGGCCGCCGCGCGCCACCAGCGCATGGCCGCCGCCAGGTCCTTGTCCATGCCCTTGCCCCAGTAGGCCATGGCGCCCAGCTGGGCCATGCTGGAGGGGTCGCCCATGTCGGCGGCCCGCTTCCACAGGCGGGCGGCTTCGGCCTCGTTCTTCTCCACGTCCTCGCCGCGCAGATAGATGATCGCCAGGTTGTGCATGGCGTCGGTGTCGCCCTGCTCGACCGCGGCGGCGTACAGGCGGACGGCTTCGGCCTTGTCCTGCGCCACCCCCAGACCCAGGTCGTAGCTGACCGCCAGGTTGAAGATGCCGCGCACATTGCCCTTGTCGGCCGCCAGCTTCGTCCAGCGCAGCGCCTCGGCGTCATTCTGCTCGACGCCGATCCCCTCGCTGTAGGCGTAGCCGAGGGCGGCCATGGCGTCGGCCTGGCCCAGCGTCGCGGCCGCCAGCAACCAGCGCGCGGACTCTTCGGCGTTCAGCGGCACGCCGCAGCCTTCGGCCTGGAGGTAGCCGAGCGCCGCCATCGCCTCGACATCCCGCGCCGCCGCCTCGGCCTGGGTCTTCCTGATGAAGGCTTCCGACTTGCAGGACTCCAGCAGCGTCAGCTGCCAGGGCGACTTCACGCCCCCGGCGAAGGCCGTCGCGGGCAGGGAGACGACCGCCAGGCCGGCGGCCAGGGCAAGCGGATACAGGACGCGTTTCATGCCGCCAGACTGCCTTGGCGGCGGCTTGGCTACAATTGCATCGGCGCCACAGGTCAGGCCGGCGCGCACTCGCCGTCATGCGCCACGTTGACCCCGGCCGAAGCGGCCGTGCAGCCGTTGCCGTAGGTCTTGCCGTCGACGCCGCAGACCGGCCGGTACTCGCGGGTGCACATCTGCGGCCGCCTGTGACAGGTCCCCGAGCCGTCGGCGATCGTCTGCATCTCGGGCGTCATCCGGCAGTAGAGGCCGTCGGCACATTGCAGGCCGGCGATGCCGCCGCACATGCCGCCCTCGGCGACCGGGGTGCGTCCGGGCGGGGGCTGCGACCCCGCCGTCGTTTCGCACGAGGCGCCGAGCACCAGCAGCAGTCCCGCCGCCAGACCGACCTTGAAGAGGCTGTTCATGTCATGACTCCGCATCGGTCCCTCGCGCCGACTCTGGTCTTTCAACGCCATCCTGTCGATATCGGTTCAACGCCCTTGATCGGCGCCGACAATTGGTCTGATCTGCGCCCCTTCGTATTCGGGATGGGGCGATGAGATCCAGAGTTCTGGCGGCGATAGCCGCAACCGCGACGGCCGCCCTGTTGGCCGCCTGCGCGACGACCGGGACTCCGGCCGCCAAGCCCGGGCCCACGGCCAGCACGGCGCCGGCGAAGCCGATTCCGCAGGGCCTCGATCCGGCGGCCCGGCCCGACGCGTTCCCGTCGACCTACCTGCCGTTTCCGTCGGCCGCGACCGCCATCCGCGGCGCGACCATCCTGACCGCCGCCGGCGAGCGGATCGACCGCGGCGTCATCGTCTTCGAAGGCGGCAAGATCGTCGCCGTCGGCGGGCCCGACACGGCCATCCCGGCCGGCGCGGTGGTGATCGACGGGACCGGTAAGTGGATCACCCCCGGCATCATCGACGCCCACAGCCACCTGGGCGTCTACCCCTCCCCCGGCGTCTCCTCGCGCTCGGACGGCAACGAGGCCATCGATCCGGTGACCCCCAACGTCTGGGCCGAACACAGCGTCTGGCCGCAGGATCCCGGCTTCAACCGCGCCCGGGCCGGCGGGGTGACCACCCTGCAGATCCTCCCCGGCTCGGCCAATCTGTTCGGCGGCCGCTCGGTGACCCTGCGCAACGTGCCCTCGGTGACCATGCAGGGGATGAAATTCCCCGGCGCGCCCTACGGCCTGAAAATGGCCTGCGGCGAGAACCCCAAGCGGGTTTACGGCGGCAAGAACCGCGCCCCCTCCACAGCCATGGGCAACGTCGCCGGCTATCGTAGAGCCTGGATCGACGCGGCGGACTACGGCCGACGCTGGGACGATTACCGCGCCAAGATCGCCAAGGGCGAAAAGGCCGATCCGCCCAAGCGCGACCTGGGGCTCGACACCCTGGTCGGCGTGCTGCGCGGTGAAATCCTGATCCAGAACCACTGCTACCGCGCCGACGAGATGGCGGTGATGATCGATGTCGCCAGGGAGTTTGGCTACAGGATCAGCATGTTCCACCACGCCTCGGAGGCCTACAAGATCGGCCCGCTGCTGGCCAGGGAGGGCATCTGTTTCGCCACCTGGGCCGATTGGGCCGGCTTCAAGATGGAATCCTACGACGGCATCGAGGCCAACGCCGCCATCGCCTATCGAGCCGGCGCCTGTACCGTCATCCACTCCGACGACGCGACCATCACCCAGCGGCTGAACCAGGAGGCGGCGATCGCCATGGCCGCGGGCAACCGCATCGGCCTTAAAATCACCGAGGCCGAGGCCATCGCCTGGATCACCCTCAACCCGGCCAGGGCCATCGGTATCGACGGCCAGACCGGTTCGCTGGTCGCCGGCAAGCGGGCGGACGTGGTGCTGTGGAGCGCCAACCCGTTCAGCATCTACGCCCAGGCCGACAGGGTCTTCATCGACGGGGCCCTGGTCTACGACCGGCGGGATCCGCGCTATCAGCCCAGGTCCGACTTCGAACTCGGCCAGCCCGGCGAAGGGGCCTTCCACCCATGAAACGCGCCCTCATAGCCTTCACCATCCTGGCCCTGGCGACTCCGGCGGCGGCCGAGACCGTGGCCATCGTCAACGCCCGGCTGGAGACCGCCGGCCCGGCGGGGACCATCCCCTCGGGAACCATTGTCCTGAAGGACGGCAAGATCGTCGCCGTCGGCGCCGGGGTCACGGCCCCCGCCGGCGCCCGGGTGATCGACGCGGCCGGCGGGGTGGTCACGCCCGGCCTGATCGCGCCCTCCTCCAGCCTGACGGTCACCGAGGTCGAGCAGGTCTCGTCCACCCGCGATGATCGCTCAGGCAAGCTCTCGGCCGGGTTCGACATCAGCTACGGGGTCAATCCCGCCAGCACGATGATCCCGCTGGCCCGCCAGACAGGCCAGACCCGCGCGGTGGTCACACCCGTGCTCTCGCGCGGCGGCGACGGCGGCCACAAGGACGACAGCGGCGCGCAGGACTTCGCCGGCGGCGGTGGCGGCGACGATGCCGAGCCGATGATGTTCGCCGGCCAGGCGGCCTTCGTCAGCCTTGCGGCCGGCGACCTGGACCCGGTGGTCCGCGCCCGCGTGGCCGTGACCCTCGACCTGGGCGAAAGCGGCGCCCGCAACGCCGGCGGTTCGCGCGGCGCGGCCAGGGTGCTGGTCAAGGCGGCCTGCGAAGACGCTCGCGCCTTCGCCCGCAACCGCGGCGCCTATGACCGCGGCGCCACCCGCGAGTTCGGCCTGTCCCGCGTCGACCTGGAGGCCCTGATCCCGGTGGTCGAGGGCCGCGCGCCGCTGCTGGTCCGGGTGCACCGGGCCAGCGACATCCTCCAGGTCCTTCGCCTGGCCCGCGAGGAGAAGATCAAGGTGATCCTCGAGGGCGCCGAGGAAGCCTGGCTGGTGGCCCCACAGATCGCGGCGGCCGGCGTCGGGGTGATCATCGACAGCCAGGCCGACCTGCCCGACAGCTTCGAAAGCCTGGGCGCGCGCCTGGACAACGCCGCCCGGCTGCAGGCCGCCGGCGTGACCGTGGCGATCATGGGCAGCCGCGACGTCAACAACATGCGCCAGCAGCGCTTCAACGCCGGCCTCGCCGTCGCCAACGGCCTGCCGCGCGAGGCGGCCATGGCGACGGTGACCTCCAATGTGGCGAGGATCTGGGGCATGACCGGCGTCGGGACCTTGGCGGTCGGCCAGGAGGCCGACGTGGTGCTGTGGACCGGCGACCCGCTGGAAACCTCGACCTGGCCGGTGACCATGTTCATCGGCGGCGTCGAGCAGCCGCGAAGCACCCGGGCGTTCGAGCTGCGCGACCGGTACGCCAAGCCGGCGGCGGCGTATCCGCCAGCGTATCAGTAGCTTTTAGATTCCTTCTCCCCTTGCGGGAGAAAGTGGCCCGCGAAGCGGGTCGGATGAGGGGCTTCGCTGTCGGACAGGGCATTTGACCCCTCATCCGTCGGCTTCGCCGACACCTTCTCCCGCAAGGGGAGAAGGATAGAAGCGGCTTGCTCCCCTTGCCCCGTCGCCGCATACCCCAGCGTCCCCGAATCGACTGAAACTCCCCAGCGTCATGTCCGCTTCCCCCGTACAGAATTCCCTCTTCGACGACGCCCTGAACCCGCCGGCGGCCCCGCCGCTGGCGCAGGCCAGCGAGCCTGTGGCCGCCCCGCCCGCGACCAGGGCGACGCCGGGCGGCTACACCGCCAGCGACATCGAGGTGCTGGAAGGCCTGGAGCCGGTGCGCAAGCGGCCGGGGATGTATATCGGCGGCACCGACGAGCGGGCGCTGCACCACCTGTTCGCCGAGGTGCTCGACAACGCCATGGACGAGGCCGTCGCCGGCCACGCCAAGCTGATCGAAGTCCATCTGGACGCCGACGGGGTCCTGACCGTCACCGACAACGGCCGGGGCATCCCGGTCGATCCGCACCCCAAATATCCGGGCAAGTCGGCGCTCGAAGTGATCATGACCGTGCTGCACTCGGGCGGTAAGTTCAGCGGCAAGGCCTACGAGACCTCCGGCGGCCTGCACGGTGTCGGCGTCAGCGTCGTCAACGCCCTCTCCGAGCGGGTCGAGATCACTTCGTGGCGCGACGGCTTCGAGCACCGCCAGGTGTTCTCGCGCGGCAAGCCGGTCGGCAAGCTCGAGCAGATGGGCGCCTCGCGCAAGAAGGGGACGGCGGTCGCCGTCCTGCCTGACCCGGTGATCTTCGGCGAGGGGGCGGCCTTCAAGCCGGCGCGCCTCTACCGCATGGCCCGGTCCAAGGCCTATCTGTTCCGCGGCGTGCAGATCAAATGGTCCTGCGACCCCTCGCGCATCCAGGACCAGACCCCCGCCGAGGCGACGTTCCACTTCCCCAATGGCCTGGCCGACTTCCTCGCCGAGCGGATCAAAAACGTCGCCACCGTCACCGAGACGGCCTTCAGCGGCCGCATAGAGCGGACCGGCGAGGCCGGCGCGGTGGAATGGGCCGTCACCTGGACGCCGCAGGGCTTCGGCGAGGCCGACGGCTTCATGCAGTCCTACTGCAACACCGTGCCGACGCCGGAGGGCGGCACCCATGAGTCCGGCTTCCGCGCGGCGCTCACCCGGGGCCTGAAGGCCCACGCCGAGATGATCAACGAGAAGCGCGCCGGCATTGTCACCGCCGACGACGTGATTGCCAACGCCGGCGCCCTGATCAGCGTGTTCGTGCGCAATCCCGAGTTCCAGGGCCAGACCAAGGAGCGGCTGAGCTCTTCCGACGCCCAGAAGCTGGTCGAGACGGCCCTGCGCGACCCGTTCGACCACTGGCTGACCGCCTCGCCCAAGGCCGCGAGGGCCCTGCTGGACTTCGTCATCGAGCGGGCCGAGGACCGGCTCAAGCGCCGCAAGGATCGCGAGGTCGCCAGGGCCTCGGCCACCCGCAAGCTGCGCCTGCCCGGCAAACTGGCCGACTGCTCGGCCAACGCCATCGATGGCGCGGAGCTGTTCATCGTCGAGGGCGACAGCGCCGGCGGCTCGGCCAAACAGGCCAGAGACCGCAAGACCCAGGCGATCCTGCCCCTGCGCGGCAAGATCCTCAACGTGGCCAGCGCCACCGGCGACAAGCTGATGGGCAACAAGGAGCTGTCGGACCTGATGCTGGCGCTCGGCGTCCAGGGCGGCAGCAAGTACCGCGAGGAAGACCTGCGCTACGATCGCATCGTCATCATGACCGACGCCGACGTGGACGGGGCCCACATCGCCAGCCTGCTGATCACCTTCTTCTACCGCCAGATGCCCGAGATGATCCGCGCCGGGCGGCTGTATCTGGCCCTGCCGCCGCTCTACCGCATCAGCCACGGCGGCAAGTCGGCCTACGCCCGCGACGACGCGCACAAGGACGAGCTGCTGGAAACCCAGTTCAAGGGCAAGAAGCCGGAGATCGGCCGCTTCAAGGGCTTGGGCGAGATGATGCCGGCCCAGCTGAAGGAAACCACCATGGACCCGTCAAAGCGCACCCTGGCGCGGGTCACCCTGCCCCGCGACGAGGGGCATGTGGAGGAGCTGGTCGAGAACCTGATGGGCCGCAAGCCCGAACAGCGCTTCCGCTTCATCCAGGAAAACGCGGAGTTCGCCGCCGCGGACGTGGATATCTGACCCCGTTGAAAATGCTCCCCGCGCGGTGGGGAGCTGTCACGCGAAGCGTGACCGAGGGGCGGAGCCGACGTCAGCGACCAGAGTCAAAACGCGGCTGATCACCACAGGCGGCACCGCCCCCTCCACCATGCTCCGCATGGTCCCCCTCCCCACGATGTGGGGAGGAGTGAGCAACTACCGCCCCGCCACGATGCTGACGGTCACCGGCGCGCCGCCCTGGCCCGTGCCTTCCCAGGTGTCGCCGACGTTCTTGCTGACCGTCGGGCCGCAGGACGGCGGGGTGGCTTCCGGGGCGGTCTGGGTGAAGCAGGTCTGGCCGCCGGAGATGGTCCAGGTTCCGGCGCTCTGGCCCTGGGGGCTCTCGCCGGTGTAGCTGCCGCCTTCATCGATGAAGAGCTTCACCGTCGTGCCGTCGCCATAGACGATGGTCACGGTGTTGCCATAGGCCGCCGACATCGGATCGGCCGCAAGGGCCGGACCGGCCGCCATCAGGATCGCCGCGGCGATCGCCGCTTTCGCAAGGAATTTCATCGTTTGTCCCACCCAGGATCTGTCGTTGTCGCGCTCGCCTCTCGGGCGAACGCGACACCGTAAACCCGATTTTCCGGGACGTTAACCCTGCCGGCCGGCGACGAGCGTATTTCGCACAGGTTCGCCCAGCAGACCCTTGGCCGACCAGCTGGCGCCGACCCCGCCGGGCACGATCGGGGTGCAGAAGGCCATCGGCACATAGACCGGCCGCTTCTGGGTGATGCACAGCGCCGCGCCCTTGACCTTCCACACCCCGCCCGTGCGGTCGCCGTTGGCGCGCAGCGCCTCATAGGTGCCGTCGCGGTGCAGCCAGGTGCGGGTCACCTTGCCGTTGGGATAGGTGGTGACGATGGTATTGCCGAAGGCCGGCTCAAGGGCGATCAACGGCGGGGGCATGGGCGCGGTCGCGGCGATCGCGACCGCCGCCATCGCGCCCAGGACGAGTCCACTTGTCGACATTGTTGCGTCTCCCCGTTCGCTCGCGGATGACTGAACACTATAAGACCACCTCTTGCCAATCTGTCACCCCGTCTCACCCGCAACGAGAAATGGCCCGCTAACCCAAGCAATCGTTGACTTTGCAGGGTTTGAGCCTATGTATCCGCGCGAGTTCGGAGCAGGTCTGGCGATTCCGCGCCGCCCGTTCGCCCAAACACGGGCGGCTCTGGATCTTCCATTCGTGAGACATGACCGAATTTTCCCAACTGGGGCTGAGCGCCTCTACCCTGCAAGCCGTCGCCGACACCGGCTACACCACCGCCACCCCGATCCAGGCCCAGGCCATTCCGGTGGCCCTCGCCGGCCAGGACGTCCTGGGCATCGCCCAGACCGGCACCGGCAAGACCGCCGCCTTCACCCTGCCGATGATCGACAAGCTGTCGGCCGGCCGCGCGCGGGCCCGCATGCCGCGCGCCCTGGTGCTGGCGCCGACCCGCGAACTGGCCGACCAGGTCGCCTCGAGCTTCGAGAAGTACGCCAAGGGCACCCGCCTCTCCTGGGCGCTGCTGATCGGCGGCGTGTCGATGGGCGACCAGGTCAGCGCCCTCGACAAGGGCGTGGACGTGCTGATCGCCACCCCCGGTCGCCTGCTCGACCTGTTCGAGCGCGGCAAGATCATGCTGACCGGCGTGCAGATCATGGTCGTCGATGAAGCCGACCGGATGCTCGACATGGGCTTCATCCCCGACATCGAGCGCATCTTCAAACTGACCCCGCCCAAGCGTCAGACCCTGTTCTTCAGCGCC
>JACRBD010000226.1 GCA_016234625.1 Caulobacterales bacterium
AGGCCACCCTGAACGGTCGTCGGTGAAGGCGGCGGTGGAAGCTGGGCCACCGGCGGCTGCGATGTCGGGCGGGAATAGAGGCTGGTCGGGGCGGCGGAGGCGTAGCTGGTCGGGGCCGGCGCGGCGGTGGGGGCCGGGGCTTGCGGCGGGGGCGCGGACCGGTAGAGACCGCCCGCCATCAGGGCGGGGCGAACCGGCGCGGCGGGCTGGGCGGTCTGGGGCGCGGGCGCGGCGCTCTTGCCCGACCAACCCAGCATGGAGCCGGCGTAGGGCTGGCCCGCGGGAGACGTGAGGGCCGAAGCGACCGGCGCAGCAGCCTGCCTCGGGCCGTAACGATCTTCGGCCGCGTTGGCGCTGACGACGCTGGCGGCCAGCAGGGCGATGGCGAGGACGAGACGCATGAACGCTTCCGGTCGACTGGACGGGAATCAGTCCTAGCGGACGCCGCTTAATCCGCGCCTAACGGCCGCGCCACCAGACCAGGGCCCGGCGCTCCGCCACCTGCAACAGGGCGTAGAGGCCCGCGCCCATGACCGAGAGCACGAACAGCGCGGCGAAGGCCTTGGCCGTCTGCAACCGGTTGCTGGCCTCAAGAATCCGCCAGGCCAGACCCTGGGATCCGCCCGATCCGGCGCCGAACTCCGCCACCACCGCGCCGACGACAGCCAGACTGGCGGCTACCTTGTGTCCCTGGAGGATGAGTGGCGCGGCGCTGGGCAGGCGCAAGCGGGTCAGCTTCTGCCAGCGGGTTGCGCCATAGAGGTCGAACAGGCGCTCCAGGTCGGGGTCGGTCGACTTAAGGCCGGTAAGGACACCGGAAAAGATGGGAAAGAAGGCCACCACCGCCGCCAGGCCAACTACGGCCCGCTCGGGATGCTCCAGGCCGGCCCAGATCGTCACGATGGGTGCAATCGCGATTATGGGGGTCACGCTGAGGGTTATGACCAGCGGGTGAATCGCCTGTTCGACCAGACCGCTTAGCCCGGCGGCCAGGGCCAGCAGACTGGCCACGATGCTGGCGGCGAGCAACGCCCACAGGGCGGTGGCCAGGGTGTTCCAGCCCGATTGGGCGAGCAGCGGAAAGTTGTCCCGAAGGGCCGCGCCGATCGCCGAGGGCGCGGGCAGGAAATAGCTGGGCACCTCCAGCACCCGGCAGGCGGTCTCCCAGGCGGCCAGCAGCAGGCCGATGAACACGACCGGCGCGGCGATGGCGGTCAGGGCCTTCACGCGGCCTGCTCCATGCCCTTGGCCAACAGGCCGGAGACCGCCTCGGCGGTGCGGCGGAAGGCCTCCCTGGTGCGAAAGCCGGCCGGCCGGGGCATCGGGCCCTCGACCAGGGCCTCTCCGGCGACTCGGCCGGGCCCTGTGGTCATCACCACCACCCGCGAGGCCATGTAGACGGCCTCCTCGACATTGTGGGTCACGAACAGGATCGCCGGTTTCAGATCCGACCAGAGGGCCAGGACGTCGTCGGCCAGGGTGCGACGGGTGATCTCGTCCAGGGCCGCGAACGGCTCGTCCAGCAGGAGCAGGCGGGGACGGGTGACCAGGGCCCGGGCCAGGGACACCCGCATGGCCATGCCGCCGGACAGCTGCGCGGGACGGGTCTCGGCGGCCGCACCGAGGCCGACGCGGCCGAGGGCTTCGCGGGCTTGCGACCGGGCTTCGCGGCGGTCGACACCAGCCAGCTCCAATGGCAGGGCGACATTGGCTTCGGCGCTCATCCAGGGGGCCAGGGTCGGGGCCTGAAAGACCAGCGAGGTCTGGCCCCGTTCGGTCGTGCGATGGACGGTTCCGCGGGTGGGCTGCTCAAGCCCGGCCAGCAGCCGCATGGCCGTGGACTTGCCGCATCCCGACGGCCCGACCAGGGCCACCACCTCGCCCTCGGCCACGGCCAGATCGAACGGGCCAAGACAGGGTTTGCCGCGATAGTCGACCCCCACCGATGTCAGGGCGACGGTCATCCGGGGGCGGCGGCGCTTGTCACGGCCTGGGCGTCACGAACTGCAGGGTGTAGCCCTGCCGATAGTCCATGTCCCTGGGATAGACGCCCTGGTGCGAGGTCACCCGGAAGAACTCGGCCCAGCGGGCGTCGCTCATGGCGCCGACGTTGCCGCCCGCCGCGTCGCCGGACTCGACGATGCCGTACTTGCGCATCTGGACCCGGGCGTTTTCCAGCAGGGCCGGGGTCATTTCCGGATTGTCCTTGAGGATCAGGGCGTCGGCCGCGGCCGGGTCGCCGTGCAGATAGGCCTTCCAGCCCGCCGCGCTGGCCTCGACGAAGGCCCGCACCGTGTCCGGATCGCTGTCGATCAGTTTGTTGGGCGCCAGAACCATGTTGGCGTAGCCGGGGTAACCCTCGTCGGCGAGCAGGAAGACCCCGGGCTTGAAGCCGCCTTCCTTCTCCACCTGATAGGGCTCGCTGGAGAGGTAGCCCTGAACGATGGCCTGTTTGTCGGCGAGGAAGGGCGCCAGGCTGTAGTTGTAGCTGCGCACCTGGGCGTCGGTGAATCCGTACCTGGCCTTCAGCCAGACCCAGAAGGCGGTCTTGGAGGCGTCGGCCAGCAGGATCGGCCGGCCCTTCATGTCGGCGATCTTGCTGATGCCCGTTCCCGGATGGGCGATCAGCACCTGCGGGTCCTTCTGGAAGAAGGCGGCCACCGCCTTCACCGGCGCCTTCTCGGCGGCCATGTTCATGGCGATGAAGCTGTTGGAGCCCATGCCCAGCTCGATGGCTTCGGCGGCCAGCAGCTGGGGCACGTTCACGCTGGGCCCGCCCTGCATGATGGTCACATCCAGCCCGCGCCTGGCGTACTCGCCGCTGGCCAGGGCCTGGTAGAAGCCGCCGTGCTCCCCCTGGGCGCGCCAGTCGGTGGCGAAGCGGATCGTCTTGCGACCCGCCGGCGCCTTGGCCTTCGGCGAACAGGCGGCCGCGGCGAGGAGCGCCATGGAGCCTGCGATCATCTGGCGACGATTGGTCATGCGCGGAATCCCCAGCTTCTGCAGGGGCAAGGTAGGTCGCGGCGATTGGGGCGCCAAGGGAGGATGATGGTCCGTCCCGTCGCGCCTCAGCACCAGCTGGCCTGGTCCGCCCGCGGCGCGCGCAGCAATTCCTGGATGTTGGCCTCGATGATGCGGAAGCCGACGTTGCCGAACAGCTTCTGGCGGCCATCGTTGAGGATCAGGGTCGGGCTGCCCTGGACCCGCAGCGTGTCGGCCTCCTGGTAGTCGCTGGACAGGGCGGCGAACGCGCGACCGTCGTGGACAAGCGCCTCGACGTGGCCGGGGTCGACCCCCGCCGCGGCCGCGACCTCGCACTGCACGCGCCACGCGGAAATATCGCGGGCGTCCTCGAAGAAGGCGCGACGCAGGGCGCGCAGGGTCTCGTCTGCCGACCCCGGCGCGCAGCCGCCCGCCGCCTCGTCCAGCTGCACCGCCTTGATGAACAGGTGCGCGCCCATCGACGAGGCGGGGCGCACGCCCAGCCACAGGTCGGGATGGATGGCGATCTCGGGAAAGGCCTCGGCCGAATGGCGCAGATGGGCGTTGAAGCCCTCGTAGCCGCCCTTGTCGGCCCAGGCGGTCGGGATCTTGCGGGCGGTGTCGCCAAATACCGAGCAGAACCGCTGTTCAAAGCGGACCCTGTCGCCAAACGCCTCGCGCACCGCGGCCAGTCGCAGTTCGGCGATATAGGCCCAGATGCACAGGACATCGGAGAAGTAGACAATCGGAATACAGGTCACCGGCGGGCCCTTTGCCGTGATGCCCTCAGGCCTCGAGGGCCGATGGACGGTGTCGGTGAGCCTATACGAGTCTTTAGTCCAGCAGGGGACGGGTCGCTCTGTTCATTGACGGAATGTTGGCCCGGCTGACGCCGTGTCGGCTGACCGGACCCCAAACGAGCAAGAGGACGGTGCTTCCAGTTGCCTGGCCGCATCGCCCTCTCACCCAGCTTCCTTGCGGTCGCTGCGGTCTGGAGGTCGTGGACCCCCGGGTGTCCGGACCTGCGTCCGGTCTTCGGTGATCCGCTCCCGGCCCGGTTTCCGAAGGTCTCCTTTCGGCCCTTGATCCTGGAGCGTCCCGCTCGCCTGGCCTTCCGGTTTCCCGTCTCGCCCGCGCCGCGTTTCCTCTCGACGTCCCGACTGTGCGACGGCTCCCTCTGGCGCGCAACGGTCCTGAAAACCGGCGGTGTGCATGGTTCGGGAAGGGGCGGTGGATGGCCTGTGGATAGCCGGGGACTCGTTCGCGCGACCGGCCACGGCGCTGGTGGTCGCCGTTATCCACAACAAACGCGAACCTCGCCAAGGACGATGACGCGCGGCTCTCGCCCGGCTAAGGAAACGCCACAGCACAACAACCGACGCGGGGAAGCGACGATGAGCCTGATCACCACCGAAAAGCGCGGCCATGTCGCCATCCTGACGATCAACCGGCCTGACTCGATGAACGCCCTGGGCGCGCCGGGCGACGGTGATCAGGTGGCCGCCGCCTGCGCCGAGATCAACGCCGACAAGGATGTCCGCTGCGTGATCCTGACCGGCGCCTGCCGCGCCTTCTCCGCCGGTGGCAACGTCAAGGCCATGAAGGATCGCGAGGGCGCGTTCAGCGGCAGCGCCGTCGGCATCCGAGAGAACTACCGCACCAACATCCACCGGATCGTTCGCGCCATCTACGGCCTGGAGGTCCCGTCGATCGCGGCGGTCAACGGCGCGGCCATCGGCCTGGGCTGCGACGTGGCCTGCATGACCGACATCCGCATCGCCGCCGAGGGCGCCAAGCTGGGCGTCACCTTCCTCAAGCTGGGCCTGATCCCCGGCGACGGCGGCGCCTGGCTGCTGCCGCGGACGATCGGCATGAGCCGCGCGTCCGAACTGCTGTTCACCGGCGACGTCATCGACGCCCAGACGGCCTGCGACTGGGGCCTGGTCAGCCGGGTCGTGCCTGGCGAGACCCTGATGGCCGAGGCGATGGCGATGGCCGAAAAGATCGCCCAGCAGCCGCCGCACGCGCTGCGCCTGGCCAAGGCCCTGCTGAAGCACGGCCAGAGCACCAGCTATGACACCCTGCTGGAGATGAGCGCCGCGTCCCAGGCCATCTGCCACCTGACCGAGGACCACATGGAAGGCGTCGATGCTCTGCTCGAGAAGCGCCCGGCCAACTTCAAGGGCATGTAAGGTGCGGACGGCGGCCCTCGTCCTGACAGCGTTGTTGCTGGCCGCCTGCGGCCAGGACGCGCCCGAGCCGGCGTCGGCGCCGTCCGTGACCACCTCGCCAACGCCCGATCCCAACGGTTGGGCCTTCGCCATCGGCAAGAACAGCGTCGAGCTGGCCTGGATGACCGAGACCATGCCCGGCGCCTCGCCGTTGCGGCTGGTTTGCGCCCGGGGCAGCGGGATCATGGTCGAGGCCGCGACATTGACGCCGATCGCCAGCGAGGAGCGGCTGTCGATCGGGGCCGGTGACGAGCCGCTGGCTCTGGTCGCCGTGGCGGCGGAGACTCCGCGTGGCCCCGTCATCCGCGCGACGGGCGCCGCAGACGAAGTCTTTCTCGCGGCGCTGGAGGCGGGCGGGCCGATCGCCGTCAGCTACGGCGCCCAGCACTATGGCCCCCTGGCCTCGCCGGGCGAGGCCATGCGCCGGGCGTTCGCCGACACCTGCCGCAAGCTCAATGCCGGGACCCCCGTCTGATGGGCAAGGACGTCGCCGCCATTCCGGCCCGGTTCGCCGATGGCGTCGATGTCGGGCGCCTGCAATGGGAGTCGCCGAAGCTGATCTTCCGCGGCGCGTCGCGACGGGTGTTCGAGGGTCAGGCGCTGAAGGGTTTGACCACCGAAGCGGGCGACCTGGTGCTGGCGGACGGGTCCAGGTTCACCCTCGGCGTGGTCCAGGCGCCGCGTTGGGCTCACGCGATCCTCAATCCGCCCGGACGCCTCGACAAGCTGGGGGTGAAGGCGGGGATGAAGGTCGCCGTCCTTGGCCTCGAGGATCCGGCGTTCGCCGCCGAACTGGCCGGCCGGGCGACATTGTCGAACGACTTCAGCGAACTGGATATCCTGGTCTTCTCCGCCGACAGCGCCGCTGACCTCGCCCGCATCCCGGAGCTGATCCCGATGCTCGCGGAGCGTGGCGCCCTGTGGATCGTCTCGCTCAAGGGCAAGCTGCTGCGGATCAAGGACGTGGAGGTGATGGCCGCCGCCAAGGCCCATGGCCTGGTCGACAACAAGGTCTGCGCCTTCTCCGACACACGAACCGCCCTGCGCTTCACCCGACGACGTTAACGCAAACGTCGCCTTGCCGCTCGCCTTCCGTTGCGAAAGCGGACTAGAGGTCGGGGCATGTCCCTCCGCGACTTCGCCCTGCTTGTCCTGATGTGCTTCGTCTGGGCGACCAACACCATCGTCAGCAAGATCGTCATCGCCCACTGGGGCGTGCCGCCGCTGTTCTATGCCGGCGCGCGATTCATGGTGGTGATGCTCTGCACCCTGCCGTGGCTGCTGCCGGCGCCCCGGCCCCTTTGGCGATTGATCGTGGTCTGCCAGCTGATCGGCGGGGCCAATTTCGCCCTGATGTTCATGGGGCTGCAAACGGCCAGCCCGTCGGCCGCCTCGATCGTTATCCAACTGGGCGTGCCGATGACCACGGTGCTGTCGATGGTCATGCTGGGCGAGCAGGTCCGCTGGCGGCGGGGCATCGGCATGGCCCTGACCCTGGCGGGCGCGGTGACGGTGATGTGGCGGCCGGAGGGCATGGCCATGTCGGTCGGACTCTGGCTGGTCGCCGCCGCCGCCCTGGCCGGCTCGCTGGGCGCGGTGATGATGAAGCAGATGGAGGGCGTCAAACCCCTGCAGTTCCAGGCCTGGGTCGGCTTCACCTCGGCCCTGCCGTTGCTCGGTTTCAGCGCGATGAGCGAGCACGGCCAGTGGACGGCCGCTCTGGCCGCCGGCTGGCCGTTCGTGGGGGCGGTGCTCTATTCGGCGATCGTCATCTCGGTGATCGCCCACACGACCTACTACGGCCTGATCCAGAAGTACGAAGCGACCCTGATCTCGCCGCTGGTCCTGATGACGCCGCTGTTCACCATCATTCTCGGCGTGCTTGTCACCCATGACCATTTCGATGCCAGAATGGCGGTCGGCGCCGCCCTGGCGCTGGCCGGGGTGCTGATCGTCGCGCTGCGGCCCAACCATGTGATGCCCCTGCTACTCTTGATGAGAAACCGGGTTCAATGACGCTGGACTTCATCGACGCCCCATCGCCCAACTTCGACGCCCGGACCAAGGTCCCGGACATGCTGGTGCTGCACTATACCGGCATGAAGAGCGGACCCGAGGCCCTGGCCCGGCTGTGCGATCCGGAAGCCAGAGTCTCGTCCCACTACATGGTCGAGGAAGACGGCCGCGTCTTCCGGCTGGTGGCCGAGGAGCGCCGCGCCTGGCACGCCGGCCGCTCGTTCTGGAAGGGCGAGGAGGGGGTCAACCACGCCTCCATCGGTATCGAGATCGTCAATCCCGGCCACGAGTTCGGCTATCGCCCCTTCCCGGGAGCCCAGATCGCGGCGGTGATCGCCCTGGTCGCCGACATCCGCACCCGCTGGGAGATCGAGGACAGCCGTATCCTCGGCCATTCCGACGTGGCTCCGGCCCGCAAACAGGATCCCGGCGAACTGTTTCCGTGGCAGCGCCTCGCCGAGGCCGGCCACGGCGTCTGGGCCGAGGCCGACCCCGCG
Organism: Caulobacterales bacterium; assembly: GCA_016234625.1. Taxonomy (GTDB): domain Bacteria; phylum Pseudomonadota; class Alphaproteobacteria; order Caulobacterales; family Caulobacteraceae; genus Caulobacter. The sequence goes on from JACRBD010000226.1 coordinate 7,727, forward strand.
CCCGGCGAGCTGCTGGCGGAGGGCGCCGAGGGCGTGGGGGTATTCGCGCTACAGGCCGGCCTGACCCGGCTGGGCTACGACTGCGCCCCGACCGGCAAGTTCGACCAGACCACCCGCGAGGTGGTCACCGCCTTCCAGCGCCACTGGGTCCAGAGCCGCTTCGACGGCATCGCCGACGGCCTGACCCGGGCGCGGCTGATGGCGGTGCTGCGGGCGGCGGGTTGAGGGTTGCGTGGTTCGTGACGCGATCCTGAGGGATCGCTCCTCACCATGACGAACACCTTTGAAGCCCACCCCTCTGCGTCATCCTGAGGAGCGAGCCTCAAGCGAGCGTCTCGAAGGACGCATTGACCCCGCCGCCCCCATCCCCCACATACCGCCCCGGATCAGACGGCCGGACGGTCGCGGTCTCCTTCGGGAGGTCGAGGAAAGTCCGGGCTCCACGGAAACAAGGCGGCGGGTAACGCCCGCCCGGGGTGACCCGAGGGATAGCGCCACAGAAAGCAAACCGCCTCCGCCTCGGCGGAGGTAAGGGTGAAAGGGTGGGGTAAGAGCCCACCGCGGACGTGGCGACACGGACGGCATGGCAAGCCCCGCCTGGAGCAAGACCGAATAGGGATTCCGCGCTCCGTATGTCCCCTCGGGGATACTGCGGGGTAGGGCCGTTTCCGGCCCGAGGCGTCCGGGTTGGTCGCGAGAACCGTCCCGCGAGGGGCGGTCCAGAGGAATGATCGTCGCACGCTCGCAAGGGCGTGGCACAGAACCCGGCTTACAGGCCGTCTGATCCGCTCTCTCCTCGCCGCATAGACTGAAACGCGGCCCCGTTTGTCCCCGCTATTATTAACGCGTTCGATGTATGTTCTGTGGATTGTTCACACAGGTGAACCAACGCCGTCTGCGACATAGTTGTTTTCGTGAAGAAACGGCGTCCGGTGTCATTGCGTCCCATTTTGTCCCATGTTAACCCAGATTGTGTCGCTGAAGGGGTTGGGCGACGTTGGGCCGGGGGCTGGGCGACGTGTTCCTGTCGACCTTCGAAAAACAGCTGGACAGCAAGCGGCGCATCGTTGTGCCGCACGAGTTCCGCGCCGCCGTCGGCCAGCCGTTCGACGGCGTTTTCTGCTTCCCCTCGATCGAAGCCGACTGCCTCGAGGGCGGCGGCAAGGCGCTATTCGATCGCTACGTCGCCCTGATCGAGGAGCTGCCGTTCGGCGACTCGCTGCGCACGGCGCTGGAGACCAGCGTCTACGGCGGCATGTCGAAGCTGTCGTTCGACGACGCCGGCCGCATCACCCTGCCGCCGGCCCTGTGCGACATGTTCGGCCTGACCGACTGGGTGTCGGTGGTCGGGATGGGCGACCGCTTCCAGATCTGGACCCGCGACGCCTTCCAGGCGCATCGCGCCGCCGCCCGCGACGCCGCCCGCACGGGCCTGGCCGACCTGCGCGCCGCCCAGCGCCTCCGCCTGACGGGGGCCGCCGAATGAGCGATGGACCGCACCAGTCCGTCCTGCTTGCCGAGGTGACGGGAGTCCTGCGGCCCGCTCCGGGCGAGATCATCGTCGACGGCACCTTCGGCGCGGGCGGCTATGCCCGCGCCTTTCTCGAGTCCGGAGCCCAGGTCGTCGCCTTCGATCGGGACCCTTCCGCCCGACGTTTCGCCGAGCCCCTGGAGGCGACCGGCCGCTTCAGGCTGGTCGAGGCGCGCTTTTCGGAGATGGGCGACCATTTCGGTGTCGGTTCGGTGGATGGCGTGGCCCTCGACATCGGTGTCTCGTCGATGCAGCTGGACGAGGCCGAGCGCGGCTTTTCCTTCATGCGCGACGGTCCGCTGGACATGCGCATGAGCGACAAGGGGCCGACCGCCGCCGACCTGGTCAACACCCTGGAAAAGGACGAGCTGGCGCGGATCTTCTGGGTCTACGGCGAGGAGCGCGAGAGCCGCCGGGTGGCGTCCTTCATCATCCGCCGCCGGGCCGAGCGCCTGTTCGACCGCACGCTGGACCTGGCCGAGGTGGTCGAGAAGGCCCTGGGCGGCCGGCGCGGCGCCAAGACGCACCCGGCCACCAAGTCCTTTCAGGCCCTGCGGATCGCGGTCAACGAGGAGCTGACCGAGCTCGAGGCCGGCCTTGCCGCAGCCGAAAAGATCCTGAAAAGCGGCGGCCGCCTGGCGGTGGTAACCTTCCATTCGCTTGAAGACCGCATCGTGAAGTCCTTCTTTACCGCCCGGGCCGGCCGCCTGCCGGGCGGCTCGCGTCACGCCCCGCCGGTCGTGGGCGGACCCGCGCCGACCTTCGAGCTGCCGTTCAAGGGCGCGATAGAGCCTGGCGAGGCCGAACTCGCGGCCAATCCCCGCGCCCGTTCTGCAAAGCTTCGTGCCGGCATCCGCACCGATGCGCCGGCCTGGAGGGACGCGGCGTGACCAACATCTTCACCCATCGCATCCGTGGATTTCGCACCCTGAACATCGTCTTCGGCGTGACCCTGCTGGTCCTGGCCGTCGGCGTGAACCTGGCCAAGACCCTCGCCGGACGTGAGCGCAACGAAATCGGCCAGGTCGAGAGCGACATGAGCAAGGAGCGCCAGCGCATCCGCGTGCTGGAGGCCGAGGTCGCGCACCTGGAACAGCCCGAGCGGCTGGAGCGGCTGTCGCGCGCCTATCTCGCCATGGCCCCGGTCCAGGCCAGGCAGGAAGCGACCATTGAGGCGCTGCCCGAAGTCGCTGGTCACCTGCCCAGGGCCCAGACCATCTCAACGCCGGGCGTGGTCGTCCCATGAGCATCGCCGACCTCGCCCCGCATCGATACCCGCTGCTCTGGCGCTGGATCATCGAGCGCGTCTGGCGGGTGGAACATGCCTTCGAGCGGGCCCACGCCGATGGCCGGGCCGAGAATGACACCCGCATTCGCATCTTTGCCGTGCTGGCGCTGTTCGCCTTCGGCTTCGTGATCATGTCGGCGGGCGCGGTCTGGTCGGCGACCGTGGCGCACGCGGGCCGGGGCGGCGGGACCGCGGTGGGGGTCCCGGAGCGGGCCGACCTGGTCGACCGGGAAGGCCGGCTGCTGGCGGTCAACCTGATCCACTATTCCCTGTCGCTGGACATCAAGGACGTCTGGAGCAGGCGCGAAACCCGCAAGGCCCTGCTCGCCGCCCTGCCGCAGTTGACGCCGTCACAGATCGACCGGGCGCTGGGCGCGAAGAAGCGGGCTTTCCTGATCGGCGGCCTGACTCCGGCCGAGAAGGCCCGCGTTCATGACCTGGGCCTGCCCGGAATCATCTTCGAGCCGGAGGAGCGTCGGGTCTATCCCCTGGGGCCGCTGGCCGCCCACCTGATCGGCTACACCGAAAAGGGCGGCGCGAGCCTGGCCGGCGCGGAGCGGGCGCTGCAGGACGACATCCTCAAGGCCGGCGCGGCCGGCAAGCCGGTGGCCCTGTCCATCGACGTGCGGGTGCAGGCCGCGCTCGAAGAGGAGATGGCCGCCGCGGCCGAGGAATATCATCCCAATGGCGCGGTCGGGATCATCACCAACATCCACACCGGCGAGATCATCGCCATGGCCAGTTGGCCGGACTTCGACCCCAACGCCCAACAACGCGCCACCCCGGACCAGAAGCTCAACCGCGCCGCCGCCTCGGTGTTCGAGATGGGCTCGACCTTCAAGGCGTTCACCGTGGCCATCGGCCTCGACACGCGGGTGGCGACGATCGACTCGACCTATGACGCCCGTCAGCCGCTGAAGATGGGCTATCGCACGATCCACGATTACCACGGCACCAACCGCATCCTGACCCTGCGCGAGGTGTTCAACCACTCGTCCAATATCGGCACCGCCCTGCTGGCCCACGCCATCGGCAACGCCCAGCTGGCCCGCTATTTCGAGGCCTTCGGCCTGACCCGCCGGGCCAAGGTCGAGCTGATCGAATCCGCCCGGCCGTTGACGCCGAAGAAGTGGGACGACGACGACATCGCCAGCGTCAGCTTCGGCCACGGCATCAATGTCTCGCCCCTGACCCTGGTCCAGGCCATGGGCGCCATCCTCAACGGCGGGCAGATGATCCCGCTGACCATCCGCAAGATGCCCGACGGCTACCGGCCGCAGGGCAAGCGCGTGGTGTCCGAGACCACCGCCCTGTCGATGCTCCAGATCATGCGCGACAACGTGGTGGCGGGCACCGGCCGCAAGGCGGACGCTCCCGGCCTGCGGGTCGGCGGCAAGACCGGCACGGGCGAGAAGTGGGATCCGGAGACCCGCCGCTATAGCGACTACAAGCAGGTCGGCTCCTTCGCCGCCGTGTTCCCGGCCGACGGTCCGATCGAGGCCGACCGCTACTTCGTGCTGATCCTGATGGACGAACCCAAGGGCGGCATCCGCACCGGTGGCTGGGTCGCCGCGCCGGCGGTGGGCCGCACCATCGACCGCATCGCGCCCTTCCTGGGCGTGCCGCGCCAGATGACCCCGCCGCCCGGCGCGCCGACCCTGATCGCCGCCCGCGCCACTTTGGTGGCCGCCGCGCCGAAGAGCGGCCTGTGAGCGCGCCCCTCTCCCAGCTCACTGGCCAGACGGTCAGCCCCGACCCGGTGATCACCGGCGTCACCGCCGACAGCCGCAAGGTTCGGCCCGGCTTTCTGTTCGCCGCCCTCCCGGGCTCAAAGGTCGATGGCCGCACCTATGTCGAGGGCGCGGTCGCCGCCGGCGCCGCGGCGATCCTGGCCCCGGACGACGTCAGCCATCCGGCGGTTCCGGTGATTCACGCCCATGACCTGCGCCGGGCTTACGCCCTGGCCGCCGCCGGTTTCTGGGGCGCCCAGCCGCCGGTCTGCGTGGCGGTGACTGGCACCAACGGCAAGACCTCCGTCGCCACCTTCTGCCGCCAGATCTTCGCCCGGCTTGGCCACAGGGCCGCCAGCATGGGCACCCTGGGTGTCACCGTCTCCGCGCCGGGCGTCGCTGACATCCAGGTCACCCCGCCCGGCCTGACCACCCCCGACGCCGCCGATGTCGCCGAGTTGATGGCGAAGCTGGCCGCCGACGGCGTGACCCACGTCGCGCTGGAAGCCTCCTCGCACGGCATCGACCAGCGCCGGCTGGACGGCGTGAAGCTGGTCGCCGCCGGCTTCCTCAACCTGACCCAGGACCACCTCGACTATCACGGCACCATGGGCGTCTACCGCGCCGCCAAGCTGCGCCTCGTCGAGGATTTGCTGGCGCCGGGCGGAACCGCCGTTCTCAACGCCGACAGCGACCAGTTCGACACCTTCGCCGCCGTGGCGACCGCCGCGAACCACCCTGTCCTGTCGACCGGCCAGGCGGGGCAGGGGCTGCGCCTGACGTCCCGCGAACTGACCGCCGACGGCCAGCGCCTGGCGATCGTCCACGACGGCCAAACCCACGATATTCACCTGCCGCTGGCCGGCGCCTTCCAGGCCGACAACGCCCTGGTCGCCGCCGGGCTGTGTATCGCCGCCGGCGAGGACGCCTCGGCCGTGCTGGCGGCGCTCGAGCATCTGAACGGCGCGCCGGGCCGGCTGCAGCACGTCGGCGCGGGACCGCGCGGCGGCGAGGCCTACGTCGACTACGCCCACACGCCCGACGGCCTTGAGACCGTGCTGAAGGCCCTGCGCCCGCATACCGCCGGCAAGCTGATCGCCGTGTTCGGCGCAGGCGGCGACCGCGATCGCGGCAAGCGGCCTCTGATGGGCGGCATCGCCGCCCGGCTGGCCGACGTTGCCATCGTCACCGACGACAATCCCCGCTCCGAGACCCCCGCCGCCATCCGGGCGCAGATCCTCGCCGCCGCGCCCGGGGCCCGCGAAATCGGCGACCGCCGTGAAGCCATTCGCGCCGGTGTCGCGTTGCTGGAGCAGGGCGACGTGCTGGTGGTGGCCGGCAAGGGCCACGAGCAGGGCCAGCTGGTCGCCGGCGTGACCCATCCGTTCGACGACGTGGCCGAGACGGCCGCGGCGCTAGGCCAGGAGATGGTCCATGGCTGATGTGCTCTGGACCTCCGAGGACATCGCGGCCGTCACCGGCGGCAAGGTGGTCGGCGCGCCCTTCAATGTGGCCGGCGTCTCGATCGATAGCCGCGACGTCAATCCCGCCGACCTGTTCGTCGCTCTTTCCGGCGAGCGCGACGGCCACGCCTTTGTCCCTGGCGCGTTCGCGGCCGGCGCGTTCGGGGTGCTGGCGTCAAAGCCGGTCGATGGGCCGCATGTGCTGGTTTCCGACACCCTCAGGGCGCTCGAGGCCCTGGGCGTCGCCGCCCGCGATCGGTCCCTGGCCCTTCGCGCGGCGGTCACCGGCTCGGTGGGCAAGACCAGCGTCACCCAGGCCATCGCCGCCGGCCTCGCCAGCGCCGGCCGCTGGCACTCGTCGGTCAAGTCCTACAACAATCACATCGGCGTCCCGCTGACCCTGGCGCGGATGCCCTGGGTTACCGAGCGGGCGGTGTTCGAGATCGGCATGAACCACGAGGGCGAGATCGCGCCCCTGTCCAGGATGGTCCGGCCCGAAGTCGCGGTAATCACCACCGTCGGCCCGGTCCACATCGAGAACTTCCCCGACGGGGAGGAGGGCGTCGCCCGCGCCAAGGCCGAGATCTTCGACGGTATCGAGGAAGGCGGGGTGGCCATCCTCAACGCCGACAACCGCTGGTTCGACCTGCTGGCGCACAGCGCCCGGGCCGCCGGCGCGCGGGTGCAGTCCTTCGGGACCGGAGAGGGTTGCGACGCCCGCCTGCTCGATTTTTCCGCCGCCCATGGCCACGCCAGCGTGCGGGCGATGATCAATGGCGCCTCGGTGAGCTATCCGCTGCTTCAGACCGGCCTGCACTGGGGGCTGAACAGCCTGTGCGCCCTGCTGGCGCTCGAAGCGATGAACGTCGACCGGGCGACCGCTCTTGAGGCCCTGGCCGCTTTCGCGCCCCTGGCGGGGCGGGGCGCCGAGAAGACCGTCCGCATCAGCGGCGGGGCCTTCACCCTGATCGACGAGAGCTACAACGCCAACCCGATCTCCATGGCCGCCGCGCTCAAGACCCTGGGCGCCCGTCAGGAACGGGGGCGGCGGATCGTCGCCCTGACCGACATGCTGGAACTGGGTCCCGACGCGCCCGCCTTCCACGCGGCGCTGGCGGCGCCGATCGAGGCCGCGGACGTCGATCTGGTGTTCTGCGCCGGGCCGCTGATGAAATCGCTCTGGGACGCCCTTCCGCCGACTCGTCGCGGAGGCTACGCGGAAGCGGCCGCGGACATCGCGGCGCGCGTCGCGTCGGCCACGAGGCCGGGTGACCTGGTGATGGTCAAGGGATCGAACGGCAGCCGGGCGAGCGCGATCGCCGCCGCCCTGGCCGCGCTCGATCATACGGGGGAGACGGCCTGATGTTGCAGTTCCTGGCCGAGTGGCGTGACTCTGTCCCGCTCCTCAACTTGCTGAAATATCTGACCTTCCGGTCCGGCATGGCGACGGCGACCGGCTTCATTATCGCCGTGGCCATGGGTTCGCGCTTCATCAACTGGATGCGCGCCAAACAGGGCAAGGGCCAGCCGATCCGCAAGGAAGGCATCGAGCGCCATGTGCTTGAAAAGGCCGGCACCCCGACCATGGGCGGGCTGATGATCCTGGCCGGCGCCATCGGCGGCACCCTGCTGTGGGCCAACCTGACCAACGTCTACGTCTGGGTCGTGCTGATGGTTACCGCCGGCTACGGCGTGCTCGGCTTCATGGACGACTACGACAAGGTCACCAAACAGACGACCGCCGGCGTTTCCGGGCCGGTGAAACTGGTCATCCAGTTCGCCATCGCCTTCGCCGCCGTGGCGCTGCTTATCTGGTTCGGCGGCAAGTCGCCGGAGGCGCCGGAGCTGTCGACTTCGGTGGCCTTCCCGATCTTCAAGCGGCTGCTGCTCGACCTGGGCTGGTTCTATGTCGCGTTCGGCGCGGTGGTGATCGTCGGCTTCTCCAATGCCGTGAATTTTACGGACGGTCTCGACGGCCTGGCGATTGTGCCGGTGATGATCGCGGCGGCGGCGCTGGGCCTGATCGCCTATCTCGTCGGCAACTACGTGTTCGCCGAATACCTGCAGGTTCACTTCGTGCCAGGGGTGGGGGAGGTGGCCGTCATCTGCGGCGCCCTGATCGGCGCCGGACTGGGCTTCCTCTGGTACAACGCCCCGCCGGCCAAGATCTTTATGGGCGACACCGGCTCCCTCGCCCTTGGCGGCGCCTTGGGCACCATCGCCGTGGCGACCAAGCACGAGATCGTGCTGGCCATCATCGGCGGCCTGTTCGTCGCCGAACTGCTCAGCGTCATCATCCAGGTGGCCTACTTCAAGCGCACCGGCAAGCGCATCTTCCTGATGGCGCCGATCCACCATCACTTCGAGAAGCTGGGCTGGGCGGAATCGACCGTCGTCATCCGCTTCTGGATCGTCTCGCTCATGCTGGCCTTCATCGGGCTGGCCACCCTGAAACTCAGATAGGGGACGCAAGGCACGCCATGATCCCCATCCGCGGCTTCGAGGGACGCAAGGTCGCCGTGTTCGGCCTCGGCCGGACCGGGCTGACAGCCGCGCGCGCGCTTGTCGCGGGGGGCGCCCAGGTGGCCCTCTGGGACGAGAAGGAAGGCGGCCGTTCGACGGCCGGGCTCGAAGGCTTTCCGGTCGTCGACCTGAAGACCGCTGACTGGTCCGATTTCGCGGCTCTGATGCTGTCGCCCGGCGTACCCCTGACCCACCCCAGGCCGCACTGGACGGTGGACATGGCCAGGGAGGCCGGTGTCGAGGTGCTGGGCGACATCGAGCTCTTCGCCCGGACGGTCAACGCCGCCCCGGCGCACAAACGGCCCAAGGTCGCCGCCATTACCGGGACCAACGGCAAGTCCACCACCACCGCCCTGCTGGGCCACAGCTGCGCCAGCGCCGGCCGCGACACCCGCATCGGCGGCAACATCGGCGTCGGCGTGCTGGACCTGCCCGACATGCATGGCGGGGCGGTCTATGTGCTGGAGACCTCATCCTACCAGCTGGACCTGACGTCGAGCCTCAAGGCCGACGCGGCGGTGCTGCTGAACATCTCGCCCGACCATCTGGATCGGCACGGCGGCATGGAAGGCTACATCGCCGCCAAACGGCGCATCCTGCTCAACCAGACCAGGGGCGACACCGCGGTCGTCGGCGTCGATGACGCCTGGTGCCAGCGCATCTGCACCGAGATCACCGCCGCCAACCACCGCACCATCTGGCCGATCAGCGCCAGCCGTTCGATGGGCCGCGGCGTCTACGCCATCCAGGGCGTGCTCTACGACGCCACCGGCGACCGGGTGATCGAGGTGGCGGACCTGCTGCGCGCCCGCTCCCTGCCGGGCCGGCACAACTGGCAGAACGCGGCGGCCGCCTACGCCGCCGCCCGGGCCATCGGCGTGCCGGCCGAAGAGGCCGCCGAGGGCCTGATGACCTTCCCCGGCCTGGCCCATCGCATGGAGACCGTGGCGACGATCGACCGGGTCCGCTTTGTCAACGACTCCAAGGCGACCAACGCCGACGCCGCCCGCCAGGCCCTGAGCAGCTATCCAAAGGTCTACTGGATCGCCGGCGGGCAGCCCAAGTCGGACGGCATCGCCTCGCTGGCCGATCTGTTCGGCCGTGTGGCCAAGGCCTACCTGATCGGCGAAGGCGCGGCGGACTTCGCCAAGGTCCTGGAGGGCCGCGCGCCGTACGTGCAATCCGGGACCATCGAGGCGGCCACGGCCGCCGCCTTCGCCGACGCCCAGGCCAGCGGCGACGACGCCATTGTCCTGCTGTCGCCGGCCTGCGCCTCGTTCGACCAGTTCACCGACTTCGAGGCCCGGGGCGAAGCTTTCCGCGCCGCCGTCGACGCGCTGCGGCGACCCGCGTTGAAGGGGGCCCGCGCATGACCGACACGCCGCAGACCTTCTTCAACAGCCAGCACACCTTCCTGCGATCCGACCAGACCATGGTCGGCAAGTGGTGGTGGACGATGGATCGCTGGCTGCTGGGGACGGTGTTCATCCTGATCACCCTGGGCGTCCTGCTGTCCTTCGGCACCAGCCCGGCGGCGGCGGCGCGCCTGCACTATTCCGACGCCTTCCATTTCGCCATCCGCCAGACCGTCTTCGGCGGCATCGCCGCGGCCCTGCTGGTCGGGGTGTCGATGCTGTCGGCCCGGAACATCCGAAGGCTGGCCTTCTTCGTCTATCTCGCGATGATCCTGCTGATGGCGGCCCTGCCGTTCATCGGCCACGAGGCCAAGGGCGCCACGCGCTGGATCCATCTGGCCGGCTTCACCCTGCAACCGTCCGAATTCATGAAGCCGGCCCTGGTGGTGCTGGTCGCCTGGATGTTCGCGGAGGGCCAGAAGGGCGAGGGGGTGCCGGGGGTGTTCATCGCCTTCTGCCTCTATGGCATCGCCGTTGTGCTGCTGCTCATCCAGCCGGACGTCGGCCAGACGGTGCTGATCACCGTGGCCTTCGGGGCGGCGTTCTGGATGGCCGGGGTGCCCATCAGCTGGATCATGGGGCTGGGGGTCACAGCCATGGCCGGCCTGAGCAGCACCTACTTCCTGCTGCCGCACGTGCATGCGCGGGTCGACACCTTCCTGAGCCCCGACAAAGCCGACAAGCACCAGATCAGCCAGGCCTCGGAGGCCATCTGGGCCGGCGGCCTGTTCGGGCGGGGGCCGGGCGAGGGGGTGATGAAGCGCGGCGTGCCCGACATGCACACCGACTTCGCCTATTCCGTGCTGGCCGAGGAGTACGGCCTGGTCTTCTCCCTGGCCCTGATCGGTCTGTTCGCCTTCCTGGTGGTCAGGGGGCTCTACAAGGCCCTGCGCCTGTCCGACGCGTTCGAACAGGTGGCGGCGGCGGGGTTGTTCGTACTGGTCGGCCAGCAGGCCCTGATCAATGTGGCGGTGAACCTCAACATGATCCCGACCAAGGGCATGACCCTGCCGTTTATCAGCTATGGCGGCTCCTCCATGCTGGCCATGGGTCTGACCCTGGGCATGGCGCTGGGCCTGACCCGTCGCCGACCCGGCGCCTACACCACCAGCGAGGGCCTCGCCCACGCCGGCGCCTTCGCGTAAGAAAGCTTCGATGCCAGAACGCATAGCCGTGGTGGCCGCCGGGGGGACGGGCGGCCACATGTTCCCCGCCCAAGCCCTCGCCGAGGAGCTGATCCGGCGCGGATGGCGGATTCTGCTGGCCACCGACGACCGGGGCGCCCTCTACGCCGACAAGTTTCCCGCCGATGTGCGCATCAGCCTGAGCGCCGCCACGGCCGGGGCGGGCGACCCGATGGGCATGGCCAGGGCCGGGGTGGCGGTGCTCAAGGGGACCCTGCAGGCGCGAGCGATCTTCAAGCGCATGGATCCGGCGGTGGTGGTCGGTTTCGGCGGCTATCCGTCCCTGCCGTCCCTGCTGGCGGCCCTCAGCCAGGGCCGCCCGACGGTGATCCACGAACAGAACGCGGTGCTGGGCCGGGTGAATCGCTTCCTGGCGCCGAAGGTGCGCGAGGTGGCCTGCGCCTTCCCGACCCTGGAGAAGGCCCCGCCCAAGGTGAAAGCCCGCGCCGTCGTGGTCGGCAATCCGGTGCGGCCCGAGATCCGCGAGCTATACGACCAGCCCTATGTCCCGCCCGAGCCCGGCGGCAGGATCCGGCTGCTGGTCACCGGCGGCAGCCAGGGGGCCCTTCTGTTGTCTGAGCTCGTCCCCCAGGCGGTGTTGCGCCTGCCCGAGGACATCCGCGCCCGTCTCGAGGTGCAGCAGCAGACCCGCAAGGAGTCCATGGACGGCGCCCGCAAGGTCTACGCCGACGCCATGGTCAAGGCCGAGGTCGCGCCGTTCTTCCGCGACATGGCCGGACGCCTGGCCGCCGCCCATCTGGTGCTCGGCCGGGCCGGCGCCTCGACGGTCTGCGAGCTGGCGGTGGCCGGCCGGCCCTCGCTGCTGGCGCCGTTGAAGATCGCCGCCGACGACCACCAGGTGTTCAACGCCAGGCTGCTGGCCGACGCCGATGCGGCCGCGGTGGCCCTGGAAGACGAATTGACCGTCGACAGCCTGGCCGCGGCCCTCAACGCCCTGCTGCGCGACCCCGACTGGCTGGCCAGGATGTCCAAAGGCGCCCGCTCGGTGGCCAGGCCCGACGCGGCGGAAAAGCTCGCCGATCTGGTCGTCCGCACCGCGCTGGGGTAAGCCGCCGGAATGATCCAGCGTCGACGCCCCGTTCCCTTCGAAATCGGCCCCGTGCACTTCATCGGCATCGGCGGCATCGGCATGAGCGGCATCGCCGAGATCATGATCCGCATCGGCTATACGGTGCAGGGCTCGGACGTGAAGGCCAGCGCCAACACCGAGCGGCTGGAGAAGCTGGGCGCGCGCATCTTCATCGGCCACGAGGGCGGCCAGGTCGAGGGCGCCTCGGCGATCGTCTATTCGACCGCGGTGAAGGCCGATAATCCGGAAATGGTCGCCGCCCGCGAGCGCCGGCTGCCGCTGGTCCGCCGGGCCGAGATGCTGGCCGAGCTGATGCGGCTGCAGTTCTCGATCGCCGTCGGCGGCACGCACGGCAAGACCACCACCACCTCGATGGTCGCCGCCCTGCTGGACGCCGGCGGGCTGGACCCGACGGTGGTCAACGGCGGGATCATCAACGCCTACGGCACTAACGCGAAAGTGGGCGAAGGCGACTGGATCGTCGTCGAGGCCGACGAGAGCGACGGCACCTTCCTCAAGCTCAAGTCCACCGTGGCGGTGGTGACCAACATCGACGCCGAACACCTCGACCACTGGGGCGATTTCGACGCGGTCAAGAAGGGCTTCCAGGACTTCATCGAGAACATCCCCTTCTACGGCTTCGCGGCCATCTGCGTGGACCACCCGGAAGTCCAGGCCCTCAGCGCCCGGGTCGAGAACCGCCGGCTGGTGACCTATGGGACCAACCCCCAGGCCCAAGTCCGGGCGATGCACATCGCCATGGGCCCGGACGGCGCCCAGTTCGACGTGCTGATCACACCCCATGACGGCGAGCCGATCCGCTTTGAGGCGCTCAAGCTGCCGATGGCCGGGCTGCACAATGTGATGAACGCCTGCGCCGCGATCGCCGTGGCGCGGGAGCTGGGCGTCGATGCGGAGTCGATCCGCAAGGGCCGGGCCGGGTTCGGCGGCGAGAAGCGGCGCTTCACCACCACCGGCGTCGTGGGCGGCGTGCGGATCATCGACGACTACGCCCATCACCCGGTGGAAATCGCCGCCGTGCTGCGCGCCGCGCGCGAGAGCGCCCAGGGCCAGGTGATCGCGGTGATGCAGCCGCTTCGCTACACGCGCCTGCA
>JACRBD010000227.1 GCA_016234625.1 Caulobacterales bacterium
AGACCCCGCGCACCCGCGCCAACGCCCTGCACCGGGCCATGGCCCTGAAGAGCGACTGCACGCCTGCCGCCGAGCGGGCCCGCGACCCGGCCAAGCACGTGTTCACCGCCAATCTGCTGGTGCGCCGCGACGTGTTCGACAGCATCGGGTTCGACGAACGGTTCACCGGCTGGGGCTGGGAGGACGTGGAATGGGCCATCCGCGTCGCGGCGCGCTGGCCCGTGGTCCACGTCGACATCCTCGCCAGCCACCTGGGCCTGGATTCCGCGCCGGTGATGGCGCGCAAGTACGAACAGTCCGCCGCCAACTTCGCCCGGGTGGTGGCCGACCACAGGGCGGTGGTCGAGACCTATCCCAGCTATCGCGTGGCCCGGTTGCTGAAGCGCGTGCCCCTGCGCGGCCTGTGGCGGCCGGTGATCAAGGCTTTCGCCCTGGCCGACGCCCTGCCCGTGGCGCCGCGCGCCTTCGCCCTGCGCCTGTACCGCGCGGCCCTCTACGCGGAGGCGGTGTGATGGAAGCCTACAGCGCCGACCGCTCGCTCAAGGGCAAGCTGCGCCGCCGCCTGGCCCTGCTGTCGCAGCGCCGTCCGGTGCAGATGAAGCTTGAGCGGCCGATGGTCACCTTCAGCTTCGACGACGCCCCCGCCTCGGCCGCCGATGCCGGCGCGAAGACGCTGGAACTGCGCGGGATTCGAGGGACCTGGTACTTTTCCGCCGGCCTGGCCGGGCAGGATGGCCCCATGGGCGCCTACGCCGTCGAGGCCGATGCGCGGCGGCTGGCCCAGGCCGGCCACGAGATCGCCTGCCACACCTTCAGCCACCTCGACTGCGGCCAGGCGAAGGCCCGGGCGATCACCGAAGACGTCGATCGCAACGCCGAAGCTCTGAACGCCTGGGGCGCCGCGCCGGCCGAGAGTTTCGCCTACCCCTACGGTGACGTCTCCACGGCCGCCAAGACGGTGCTGAGCGGCCGCTACCGCACCCTGCGCACGGTGCAGGCTGGCCTGGTCGAGGACGGCGCCGACGCCAACCAGCTGCCGTCAGTGGGCATCGAGGGACCGGAGGGCGAGGCCGCCGCGATGCGCTGGCTGGACCGCGCCGCGGAGCGCAAGGCCTGGCTGATCCTCTACACCCACGACGTGGCCCAGAGCCCCTCCCCCTGGGGCTGCACGCCGGAGGCCCTCGGCCACATCGCCGACGCGGCCAAGGCCCGCGGCTTCGACATCGTCACCGCCGCCGAGGGGGCGAAGCGGCTGGGGCTGTAGGGCGTCCTTCGAGACGCGATCCTGAGGGATCGCTCCTCAGGATGCCGGAGGGGGTGGGCTCACTTCTATTCGTCATGGTGAGGAGCGAGGCCCCAGCCGAGCGTCTCGAACCACGCAAACCCGGTGATGTCAGCCTCTGTCAGTAGCCAACCCCGCCGGAACTCCGTTCAATCGTCACCCCGAACCGTCCGAGGCGATCCATGCGCAAACCCGCTCCCGACCCCGACGCGAAACGCTCCAACGTGCAGGCTGAGGGCCGCTGCGCCTGCGGGGCGGTGCGGTTCGAGATCGCCGTGCCGGCGGTGTGGGCCTGGCATGACCATGGCGAGGCCAGCCGGCGGGCCATGGGCGGAGCCTACGCCACCTGGGTCGGCAGCTGGAAGAGCCGTTTCCGCTGGCTGGCGGGCGAGGAACACCTGACCCGCTACGAGGACCCGGAGACCGGCACGACGCGCAGCTTCTGCGGCCGCTGCGGCACGCCGGTGCTGTACGAGCGGGCCCGCTCGCCGAAGATGGTCAACATCCCGCGCGGCCTGTTCAGGGGCCGCACGGGCCGCGAGCCGCGCTACCACCTGAACCTCGGCGAACAGGCCGACTGGACCTGGCTGGGCGAGCCCCTGGGGCCGCTCAAGGGCTATCCGGGCGTGATGTGGACCAGGCCCAAGCGCAAGCCGCGAGGACCGAGCGTCGACGATTTTCTCTGACCGGATGTGTTCCATTTTCACCGCTCACCCCGGCGAATGCCGGGGCCCGGATCGAAGAGCGTTGATCGTGACGGAAACTCACGACAGCTTGCCTGTATCTGGGTCCCGGCATTGGCTTCGCCGCCCTACGGGTCGCCGGGATGAGCGGATTTGGGTTTGTCCTCGGGGGGACCAATGCCGTCAGTGTTCGAGCGTATGGGCGTGCCGATCGATCTGGGCGAACGCCGCTTCCTGCATCCGGGACCGTTGCGCTGGTTGCGGGCGATCGCCTGGATGGTCGGCCTGTTCGTGCTCGTGGCGCTGAGCGGCTATGTGCCGTTGGTCATCATGGAGCGTTACACCGTCAAGGGCGGCCCGGAAGAGCTGCTGATCAACACGGTGGCCGCCCTGATCGCTGTCGCGGTCTACAGCCTGATGGTCTGGCTGGCCGAGGGCCGCAAGCCGGGCGAGCTCGCGCCCGGCCCGGCGGTCGGCGGCATCCTGATCGGACTGCTGATCGGCCTGGTGGTGTTCGCCTCGGCGATGGCGGTGCTGATCGGGACCGGTCTCTACCAGTTCACCTGGCTGGGCCCGGCTCCGATGTGGACCGGCGGCGCCCTGTCGGTGCAGTCGGGGGTCATCGAGGAGGTCATCACCCGCGGCGTCATCCTGCGCCTGACCTGGCGCGCCTTCGGACCCTGGGCCGCCTTCATCTTCTCCGCCGGCCTGTTCGGCGCCCTGCACCTGGGCAATGACAACGCCTCGGTCTGGGCCGCCGTCTGTATCGCCGTCGAAGCCGGCCTGCTGCTGGGCGCCTTCTACGCCCTGACCGGGCGGCTGTGGGTTTCGATCGGTCTGCACGCCGGCTGGAACTTCACCCAGGGGACCCTGTTCGGCGCGGCGGTGTCGGGCACGGATTTCGGCGGGGCCATCGCGCGCAGCACTGCGAAACCCGGCTATCCGCTGTGGCTGACCGGGGGCGAGTTCGGGCCGGAGGCGTCACTGCCGGCGCTGTTGATCTGCACGTCCGTGGGGCTGTTGACGTTGTGGATGGCGGCAAAGGCCGGGCGGTTCGCGAAAGGTGACTCGCCATCGTGATTCAGGCGGGCAAACCGACGAAAAGCTTCGCCGCCCCAGCCCTGCTGCTGGCGCTGTTGCTTGCCGGTGGGGCCGAGGCGATTCCTTCCGATCTGGCGACCTACAAGCCGGTCCCGGCCAAGCGGATATTTTCGGCGCCATCTCAGCCACCGGACAGCTCAAGTGCGACCCTGATCGTCCTGCGCAAGCCGGCGATCTTCATCGGCACGATCGCGCCTTCGGTTGTGGTGGTCGATGGGACCGCGATCGCCGATGTCCGAAACGGCGAGGCAATGGCTCTGCGCCTCACACCCGGCGAGCACCGGCTGAAGGTCGGTTTTGTCAGCTACAAGCCAAAGCTCATCATCTTCGTGGTCGACGTGGAGGCTTACAGCGAGGAAATCTCCGTCCAGTTCGAGCCGGGCAGAACCCGTACTTTTGAACTCGTCGCCGATTTTCGCGGTGACTGGAGCCTCAAACTCCTCCCGGAATGACCGCTACTCCCGCCCTCGCCACGCCAACTTGATCGCCAGGGCGACGAAGATGGTCCAGCGCACGTCGTTGTAGGTCACCGCAACGCTCTCGGTGAGGGTCAGCAGCGAATAGATCACCAGGAACGGCAGGGCGAGGTAGGCGCCCGACCGACTGAACACCGCCGCGATCGCCCCGCCCAGGGTCTGCAGGTAGAACAGGGCCCAGGCGATCAGGCCCGCGTAGCCCAGGCCCAGCCACTGCTCGATCCAGGCATTGTGGGCATGGCTGGCCTTGAAGCCGGCCTCCTTGGTGATCCAGGCCAGCGGGCCCCAGCCGGACTTGTCGTCCCACACCGCCGAATAGCCATAGCCGGTCCAGGGCCGCAGCTCCGCCTGGCGCAGGGCGGCGGCCCAGATCTTGGTCCGGCCGGTCAGGGTGGCGTCCTTGCCGAGGATCTCGAGGAAGACGTCGGAGGCGAACAGCAGGAAGCCGGCCAGCAGCAGGGCCCCCAGCACCGCCGCCCAGGTCGCCATGACCCCCGACGCCGGCCCCCGCCGGGCGACCCAGACGAAGCCCACCGCCCCCGCCCCGAGGATCAGCGACACCAGCGAGGTCTTCGACGTCGACAGCAACACCAGCACCAGGGCCAGGCCCGCGAACAGCCACCACAGCCACTGCCGTTTCGGACTGAGCAGGGCCGCCGCCGAGAAGATCGAGAAGGCGAAGGCCATGTTGCCGCCGAGCGCGTTCTTCTCGGTCCACAGGCCGCGCCAGGCGCCGGGGAACAGCTCGGTCATCATGCCGTGGTGCGGCGGCAGGGCCGCCCAGGCGATCGAGCCCAGCACCAGCACGGCGTTGGCCGTGGCGAGGATCTCCGCCAGGGTCGCCCAGCGGAAGCGCACCGCCATGGCCACGCCGCAGAGGGTCGTCGAATAGACGGCGATGATCCGCCGAACGGTCTGGTCCGGCGCGATCGACCACAGGGTCGACAGGGCCACGATGGCCAGCAGCAGCAACAGGAAGGGCTGGCGCAGCATGGCCGAGAACGTCGCCGCCGGGGCCATGGCGAACAGGGCGATGCCGGCGGCGTAGGCCGGGAAATAGACGTTGCGGATGGCGCCGGAGCTGCCCTCGTCGATCGTGATGCCGAAAATCGGCGCGATCCAGGCCTGGCTGTAGATCAGCACGAAAAAGACCGCGAGGCCGAAGGCCAGCCAGTCCCACAGGTCCGTTCGCTCGACCTCGCGGCTGGGCCAGGCGTCGGCGGGGATGGTCACCGCAGGAAGGCCCGCAGGAAGCCCGGCGCCTCGACCTGGGCGCGGTTGAAGAACACCCCGGCCACCCGGCCGCCGGCGCCCTGGATGCCGTCCCGCAGGCGGGCAGGCGCCTGCACGTCCGGCTGGTCGGCGGCGACCACCAGCACCGTCTGGTCCATGAACGGCGCGATGGTCAGGGCCGACGACGACCGGTCGGCCGACGGACAGTCGACCACCACCAGGTCGGCGTGCCGCTTGAGCGCGTTCCAGTAGTCGGCGCTGGGCAGGACGTGGACGTTCTGGCTGCCCTTGAGCACGTCGGCGCGGAAGCGGGTGACCCACCATTTGTGCCGGCCCACGGCGTGGGCGACCAGGAAGCGCGAGTCCGGCGCCGCCGAGCCGTCGGGCATCAGGGTCGGCGGCTGGACGGTGAAGAAGGTCGCCCCATCCGTGGGGGTGGCGGACACCGCCTTGCCGAGCGGACCGTACATCTCCGGCGCGGCCGCGATGGCGGCGTGCTGCGGCGAGGCGAACAGGTCCAGGTCGACCAGCCAGACCGACCGTCCGGCGCGGTTGGCGGCGAAGGCGGCGAACTCCCGCGCGACGGTGGAGACCCCCTCCCCGCGCCGCGCGGCGACGAACTGGACAGCGCGCGCGCGTCCAGGCGACGTCCCGCCCAGCGACGCCCACAACTCCGCCATCTCGGCGCTCAAATCCACCATCGCTCGAATCGCCGCGCGCTCAATCCTCGCAGGCTAGACTATTGCTGGGACTAGCGCGCCTTCACGGTGGCGGTTCCCGGCGTCCGGGAACCGAAGACCGGCCGTCCCAGGCGCCGCCGATTCCGAAGTCATGGCGGCGCAATCGAGCATCTCGTCCAAAGCATAGTCGCCAAGGGCGTGATGCTCGGGGTCGCCGCTGGTCTTAAGATCGAGACGGACCCTGTGGCCGCCGGCCTTCAGCACCGCGAAGAGTCGCTCCGAATAAACAAACGGCACACGACGATCCTGTCGATCAGCGATGATCTGGATTGTTCTGCCTTGATCAGCCGCCAATCCATCCAACATCTCGATAGCCGAAAACGGGTGGACGGCGCCGGCGTAGGTCGATGGCCATCCCGCCGCGGCGATCTGGCGGGGCAGATCATACGGACCGGACGAGAGCACCACACATCCGAGGTCATCCCGCTGCGCCATCAAGGCGGCGGCAATCGCCGCGGTCAGTGATTGACCGACGATGTTGACCGATGTCGCGCCATACTTGGACTTCAGCTGGTCAATAGCATTGTCGACGAGATCGATCACTGCGGGACTATGCTGAAGCGCCGGTGGGGCGAGCGATCCGTACGTACCTGGCAAGGCGAGGACCACCAGAGGGACCCCGCCATGCCGTTTCCGGGTTGCGTCAGCAAAGGCGTAGACGGCCTGGGGCGACGAGAATCGGGTGTAGTGGTTCCAGTAGCCGAAGGTCCGGCGCTTGGCGTCGAAGAGATACCGCGCCGGCGGCGGCATCAGATAGATGTTGAGAGCGCGCGCGGGCTCGACAGGGCGAGGTGTCGGAAAATAAGACAGGGCGTAGCCGGTGCCCCGTCCATCCGTCGCCCTGACTTGAAGAACCGAAGCGTCGGTGCGGAAGGGAACGAGGCGTTCGGCCTTTGGTTCGGCCGCTGGCTCTTGGCACGACGACACCAGAGAAACGACAAACATCACCAGCACCAGTCTCATGGATCCGCCTTCGGTTGCGGCAAGCCGGAACACCACCGCGCCGGGACTCCCTAGCATCACGATGCTTGGTGCGGCTAGCTAGCGCGCCTTGACGGTGGCGGTTCCAAGAACAGGAAGGTCCAGGGTGCGCTGGGCGGAGGCGCGGGTCGGCAGGCCGGGGCGCAGGAACATCCGCAGCAGGCCCGCGCACAGGGCCGAGAACAGGCCGAACAGCAGGGCCAGGTCGACCACCGGCGTGCGCAGGCTCTTGCCCCGTGTGCTGGGCGTGGCCCGGTCGACGATGCGGATGTTGTCGTTGGTCTCCGAGGCGATCTGTCGCGCCGCCTGGTCCTGCCGCTCGCGGACGGTGAAGTCGCGCACGCTGGTCTGCAGGACGTCGCGATCCATGCTGAGGGCCTGGAACTGCGGTTCCAGGGCCGCCAGCCGCTGCAGCTGATCGGTCGCCTTGGTCGACTGGGCGGCGTAGGCGATCAGGGACGACATCAGGGCGGCGATCTCGGCGGCGGTCTGGATCCGCTCGGTCTGCAGGGTCTGGTGCACCGGGTTGACGCCGATCCGGCGCGAGCCGTCGGTGGTGGTGCGGCCGGCGGCGACGCCAGCCTCAAGTTGGGCGATCTGGGCCTCGATGTCCCGCACGGTGTCGGTGTTTGGCAGGTAGCGGCCGAGCAGCTCCTCCCGCTGCAGCCGCAGGGCGGCCAGCCGGGTGGTGGCCGTGGAATCGATGTCGCGATAGAGGCCGACCTCCGGCGAGATCTGCGCCAGCTGGCCGTCGAGCACCGCCAGCCGGGCCTGACGATCCCGCAGGGTGATCTCGGCGGCGTAGCGCTGGGCCTCGATCTGACCGATCAGCTGCGTGGCGGCGGTCTTCTGGGCGGCGAAATCGCCGATGTCGTTGGTGGCGAGGAAGTCCTGATAGGCCGCGTCGGCCTCGTTCAGCTGGTCCTCAAACATCACCCGCTGGCGCTCGAACACCGGCGAGGTCGGGTGGATCAGCACCGAGCGGCGATAGATCAGGTATTCCTCAAGCAGGGTGTTGACCAGGCGGGCGGCCATCACCGGATCGTCGTGCTCGTAGGCCACCCGCACCACCGGGTTGTCCGGGGCAGAGCTGACGGTCAGGGTCTTGCCGACGTCATCGACCGCCTTGGACATCATCAGCGCCTTGTCCGCCGGCGCGGCGGCCGCGTATTTGGCCGCGAGATCGGGGAAGATCTCGCCCAGCCCGATGCGGCGAATCGTCCGCTCCCGCAGCTGGCCGCTCTGCAGGATCTCCACCTCCGACTGGACCAGGGAATCAGTGTCCGGCACCGCGCCGCGACCGGCGTCGCCGGCGCGAGGTTCGTAGACGTACTCCTGCCCCAGCTGGATCAGGATGCTGGAGCTGGCGGCGTAGGATTTTTTCAGCGTGAAGGCGAAGCCGAGGCCGAGCACCAGGATCAGCAGAAACACAGCCAGCATAAGGCCCCGCTCGCGCCACAGCAGGGTGATGAAGTCGCTGGGGGCATAGCGCGCACGACCCGCCCAGTCGGCGCGCGCCGACGAGTCGTGGGGTACCGTCCTCCAGGCGCTTTGCGTGCTCATCCGACTCCCGCGACCTTCTGGCCTTGTCGGACCCTCGCCGGAGCGCGCTTAACACTCCGTTACCCATTCTCGTTAACGTTCGGGATATGCGCACAAACGCCCCGCTCCGCGTCGTCCTGCTGCTGACCGCAGCCGTGGCCGTCGGTTCGCCGGCGCAGGCCCAGTGGTGGCCGTTCGGCGGCGCGCGGCGTGACCCCACGCCCTCGGCCCTGCGGGTTCCGTCCCAGTCGGGTCCGCGAGGCGACCGCCGGGCGGCCGAGGCCTTCCCCAACATCACCTACGCCGACTGGACCGAGATGGAGCCGGAATACCGGCTCTATCCCGGCGACCAG
Source organism: Caulobacterales bacterium (assembly GCA_016234625.1). Lineage (GTDB taxonomy): Bacteria > Pseudomonadota > Alphaproteobacteria > Caulobacterales > Caulobacteraceae > Caulobacter. Next base: position 8,392 of record JACRBD010000227.1, read on the forward strand.
GTCGATGTGACGGTGCCTTCGGCGCCGGAGCTGTCGAAGACCGGCCTGGTCATCCAGCCCGATGGCCGGGTGACCATGCCGCTGATCGACCCGGTGATGGCCGCCGACCTGACCGTGCCACAGCTGCAGGCCGCCCTGTCGAGCGCCTACGCCAGCCAGCTGTTGCGGCCGCAGGTCAGCGTGGCGGTCAAGGCCGGGGCGCTGAAGGTGTTTGTCGGCGGCGAGGTGACGACGCCCGGCGTCTACGACATGCCCGGCGACATCAACAGCCTGCAGGCGGTGATCCAGGCCGGCGGCTTCAAGCCGTCGGCCAAGACCGACCGTGTGGTGATCATCCGCCGCGGACCGGGCGGGCGGGCGATGATGCGGACGGTCAATCTGCAAAGTGCGATGAAGGCGCCCGGCGGCGCGGACTTCGTGCCCCTGCGCCGCTTCGATGTCGTCTATGTGCCCCGGTCGAACATCGCCGAGGCCGGGCTGTTCATGCAGCAGTGGTTCCGCGACATCTCGCCGATCCAGGGCTTCAGCTACGCCGTCGGGCAGAACAACTAGCGCTCAGTTCTTCCACGGAGGCCGTTTCGGGCCGGTATGAAGCGCCGCCACGACGAAATTCACGAGCATCCAGATGATGCCAACGAGAAACATCAGCCCACCAACAAGGTGAAGCTCCCCATCGCGATGCTGGTAGAGATTCATCCCCCCGACGCCGAGGCCGAGCGATCCGCCGAGCCAGAGAATGAAGTGTAGCCAACCCGCCGGGCTGGCCGGCTGGGCGTGCCAAAGGAAGTCGCGCTCGTACCAGATCTCACGGCGGCGGCTCTTGGCCATTGCAGACCCCATTCGACGAAGGCGCTCTGGCCGACGCTAGGCTGGGGTCGGCGGGACCTCAAGCGGCGAAACGTTTTCGTCGCAGACTGCGCCCTTCCTTAGTGGGAGGACGCCAATCAGTTTAGCCCGCCGCCAGCCACTGGCGCGCCTGGCGCTGGGCGTCGGCGACTTCGGCCGGGTCCATCTCGGCGCTGAGTTCCTTGCGGTAGATCTTGGCTTCCACCGATCCACGCATGGCCGCCAGGTTGAACAGCATGTGGGCCGAGACGTAGTCCAGCGGCGCCCCGCCCTGGCCGGTCGAATACAGCAGACCCATGCGGAACAGCTCGTCGCCCGTGGTGTCCGGGCCCGGCAGCGGCATGGTCGCGTGAGCGTCGCTTTCGATGCTCGCAATCATGGTCTTCTTCCCTTCAAACCCCTCCCCGAACCGTTCTGTCCGGAGCCGATGAGCACAGGAGAATACCTCGCGGCTGAACATAGCGTTAATCGCGCAATTCCTTTGTATTCAAGGGCGAATACAGGATTCGTTCACCCCCGTTACTGGCCGTAAAGCTGTGTCGACAGGGGGTTAAGGCGGCGCGGCCGAATTCTCCCCGGCAGTCCGGCGGAGCAGCCTTCCTGACTGGTCCGTTCAGGTCGGGTTCAGGCAGGCCGATTCATCATCAACCCCTGTCGAGGGAACCATCGCGGTCCAGGCCGCACCGACAAGAGGAGGCTTTCATCATGAAGCGTCTGATCCTGACCATCGCCGCCGCCGCCGCCGTCGCCGGGCCGATGGCCATGGGCGTCACCGAGGCGTCCGCCCAGAACCGCGACCGCTGGGAACGCCGCGACGACCGCTGGGACCGTCGCGATGAGCGACGGGATGACCGCTGGGACCGCCGTGACGAGCGTCGTGACGACCGCTGGGACCGCCGCGACGACCGGCGGGACGACCGCCGCGACCGTCGCTGGGACCACCGCACCCGCTGGGACCGCGGCCATCACAACGGCTACTACTACAACAACCGCTGGCACTACGGCCCGCCGCCGGCCGCCTACTACGGCAACCCCTACTATCGCCCGGGCTACTACGCCTGGCGGCGCGGCGCCTATCTGCCGCCCTACTACCGGTCGCGCGGCTACGTGGTCTACGACTACGGTCGCTACCGCCTGCGCCCGCCGCCCCGCGGCTACTACTGGTACCGCGACGGCGACGACTTCCTGCTGGCGGCCATCGCCACCGGCCTGATCCTGGATGTGATCATCAACAACTAGGATCGGTCGTCGCCGACACGAACGCCGCCCCGGAAGAGACTCCGGGGCGGTTTTCGTTTGTGCGTGGTTCGACACGCGCCTTCGGCGCTGCTCACCATGACGTAGAGCAAATGCACGTCATCCTGAGCAGCCGCGCAGCGGCGTGTCGAAGGACGCAACTACAGCCCCAGCTTCGCCTTGAGAATCTCGTTGACCGCGGCGGGGTTGGCCTTGCCGCCGGTCTCCTTCATCACCTGGCCGACAAACCAGCCGATGGCCTGCGGTTTGTCCTTCACCGCGGCGGCCTTGTCGGGGTTGGCCGCGATCAGGGCGTCGACCGCCCCCTCGATGGCGCCGGTGTCGGTGATCTGGACCAGCCCGTGCTTTTCGACGATGGCCGAGGGCGCGCCCTCGCCCGCCCACATGTGCTCGAACACCGTCCGGGCGATCTTGCCGGAAATGGTCCCGTCCTCGATCAGGGCGACCAGGGCGGCGATGTCGGATGCCGCGATCGGCGAGGCCTTGATCTCCAGCCCGTCCTTGCCGAGGCGGCCCAGCAGGTCATTGAGCACCCAGTTGGCGGTCAGCTTGGCGTCGCGGCCCCTGGCGGCGTCCTCGAAATAGGCGGCCACGTCGCCGTCCGAGGTCAGCACCGTGGCGTCATAGGCCGACAGGCCATAGGCGCTCATCAGCCGGGCCTTCCTGGCGTCCGGCAGTTCAGGCAGCGAGGCCTCGATGGCCTTGACCCAGGCGGGATCCAGCTCCAGCGGCAGCAGGTCGGGATCAGGGAAGTAGCGGTAGTCGTGCGCCTCTTCCTTGGACCGCATGGAGCGGGTCTCGTTCTTCGTCGGATCGTACAGGCGGGTCTCCTGGTCGATCCTGCCGCCGTCCTCGAGGATCTCGATCTGGCGGCGGGCCTCGTGGTTGATGGCCTGCTGGATGAAGCGGTACGAATTGACGTTCTTGATCTCGCAGCGCGTGCCCAGATGCTTGAAGTCGCCGTCGGCGCGGAACTTCGCGTACTGGCCCACCCGGCAGACCGACACGTTCACATCGGCCCGAAGGTTGCCCTTCTCCATGTCGCCATCGCAGGTGCCCAGGGTGATCAGGATCGCCCGCAGCTTCTTCACATAGGCCGCCGCGTCCTCCGGCGAGCGCATGTCGGGCATGGAGACGATCTCCATCAGCGCCGTGCCCGAGCGG
>JACRBD010000216.1 GCA_016234625.1 Caulobacterales bacterium
ACCAACGGAACCCTCGCGGCCCCGGCGGGGATAGACTGGATCTGCGTCAGTCCCAAGGCCGATGCCCCGGTGGTGCAGACCTCGGGGCAGGAGCTGAAGCTGGTCTACCCCCAGCCAGGCGTCGATCCGGCCCGCTTCGCCGGTCTGGATTTCGAGCGCTTCCTTCTCCAGCCGATGGACAGTCCCGACCGCGAGGCCAACACCGCCGCGGCGGTCGCCTATTGCCTGGCCCATCCCCGGTGGCGACTGAGCGTCCAGACCCACAAGTATCTCGGTCTGCCCTGATCGGGACCAAGGCGAGCCCTCACCTATAATTCCGCTCACCCCGGCGAATGCCGGGGCCCAGATGACAATGTGGGGTACCAAATGGCTGGTCGTCGGACCTTTGATCTGGGCCCCGGCATTCGCCGGGGTGAGCGGATCGCAGGTATTGCCGGCCCGCCTTACCGGTCTTTCTTTTTCTTCTTCTCGTCCTCTTTGTCATCGCCATCCGGGATGGCCGCGCCGACCACGGCGCCGCCGACCTTGGCGGTGGTGACCACCACGGCCGTGGTCGCGCCGACCACCGCGCCGCCGGCCGCCCTGGCTAGACAGCCCTGCAGTCCGATGGCGGCGGCCAGGACGATGATGACGGGCAGGATCTTGCGAAGGGACATGCGGCGACTCCGGTTCGGCTCGACGACTAGCGGGTGATCGTCGCCGAAAGATGACCGCGTCAGGCCTCGGACGATTGGTCGCGCTCGGGGTCGGTGCTGCGCCGCCAGGGGCCGGCGTAGTGCGCCTCGTTCTTGCGTCGCCGCTCGGGGCCGAAAAAGTCCGGCGCCCGGATATAGGGGCGGGGGTGTTCGACGATCTCGCCGATCCGCTCGATCACCCCGCGGGCGGTGACCGGCTTGGCGAGAAACTCGTTGACCCCGGCGTCGCGGGCCTCGCCGACCCGGCGTGAGGTCGAATGGCCGGTGATCATGATCACCGGGGCCATCTGGTTGGGGCTGTCGGCGGAATTGCGCAGCAGCCGGACGAAGTCGATGCCGTCCAGCGGCTGCATGGCCAGGTCGCTCATGACGATGTCGACCTGGTGCGTGCGCATGATCTGCAACGCCTCGGCGCCGTCGCCCGCCTCGTAGACATGCTTCACGCCGATGGCGCGCAGGATCTCGGTCAACAGCACCCGCATGTGGTGGTTGTCATCGACCAGCAGAATTTTCAGCAGATCAAAGCGCACGGGTGTTTCGGCGGCCCCTCGGTCCAAACGGGCAGCAGGCCGCGGAAATACGCCCGCCGCCCGTCAGGAATGTCACTCGTAGGAGTCGCGTTCTTAGTCGGTCAAACGAAAAAACTGAACAGGTTCAATCGGATTGCGGGTTTATTCCCCAAATCCGGGAGCCGCTATTCGGAGTCAACCAGCACGAGTTCGGCGTCGGCCGAGGCGGTGATGGTCAGCATCGGCTCGTCCTTGATCGCCGCCCCGTCCCGCGCCTTGAGGGTGACGCCGTTCACCTCGACCTCGCCGGTGGCCGCCACGAGATAACCGTGCCGGCCCTCGCCGAGCGCATAGGTCGTGGTCTCCCCCGCCTTGAGGGTCGCGCCCAGCACCCGGGCGTCGGTGCGGATGGGCAGGGCGCCCTCGTCGCCGAAGCCGCTGGCCAGGGCGACGAACCGGCCGGACCGGTCGCCCCTGGGAAACGGCTTGGCGCCCCAGGATGGCGGCGCGCCGCGTTCGCGGGTCTCGATCCACAGCTGGAACAGGGTCGTGGTCTCGTCCTCGAGATTGTATTCGGCGTGGCGGATGCCGGTCCCGGCGCTCATCACCTGCACGTCGCCCGCGCCGGTGCGGCCCTTGTTGCCCAGGCTGTCCTGGTGGGTGATCGCCCCGGTGCGGACATAGGTAATGATCTCCATGTCGTTGTGCGGATGGGGCGGGAAGCCGGACTTGGGCGCGATCTCGTCGTCGTTCCAGACGCGCAAGGCGCCCCAGCCCATGCGGGTGGGTTCGTACCAGTTGGCGAAACTGAAGTGGTGTCGGGCGTTGAGCCAGCCGTGGTCGGCGTGGCCGAGTTGCTCGAAAGGCCTGCGGTCAATCATGGGGTATCTCCCTTTCGAGCGAGAGATAGGGGCTGGAATTCGCAATTGCAACTGGTTCGGTGCCAGAACGTCGCAGTCGGCCCGACCGTGCCGCCACCATGCTGACAGAACCTGACAGCGGCCATCGCTATGACGCCCTCAACGCACCAGCGCGGCAAGGGATCACGGCCATGCAGACGACCACCGACCTCAACGACGGCCGTCAGGATTTCGACTTCCTGGTCGGCCGCTGGACCGCCCGCCACCGCCGGCTGAAGGCGCGGCTGGCCGGCTGCCTGGACTGGACGGAATTCGACGGGTCCTGTGTCATGCGGAAGATCATGGGCGGCCTTGGCAACATGGACGACAACCTCGTCGGCCTGCCGGAGGGCGCCTACGCCGCCGTGACCTTCCGCCGGTTCGACCCGGCCCTGCGCCGCTGGTCGATCTGGTGGCTGGACGCCCGCCACCCGGACATCGAGCCGCCGGTGCACGGCCGTTTCGAGAACGGCGCCGGCGAGTTCCTCGGCGACGACGTCTTCCAGGGCCGGCCGATCAAGGTCCGCTTTCTCTGGTCGGCCATCACGCCGACGTCCTGCCGCTGGGAACAGGCCTTCTCCGAAGACGGCGGCGCGACCTGGGAAACCAACTGGGAAATGGGGTTCACGAGGGCGGGGTAGACCTCTCAACTGTCATCCCGGCCGAAGCGTAGCGGAGAGCCGGGACCCAGATTCGGCTTCCTGCACCGTCGCTGGGATTTGATCTGGGTCCCGGATCGCCTGCGGCGTCCGGGATGACAGGAGAGGGATCACCCCCGCCCCGCCGGCTGGAACAGCTCGACCAGGTTGCCCGACGGGTCCTCCGCCAGGATCTGCGATCCTCCGGGTCCCGAGAGGATGTCATTGCGGAAGCTGACGCCTTCGCCGCGCAGGCGGTCGACCTCGGCGGCGATGTCGTTGGTGATGATCTGGAAGCGGTTCCAGCCGCCGGCCTCGGGCTGGCGGCCGTCGGGCATCGGCCGGCCGGCAGAGCTCTTCGCCCCGCTCAGCAGCAGCCGCAGCGGCCCGCGCGCAACCGAGGCGAAGGCCGGCGCGGCGTTCATCTGCACGCTGAAGCCGAAGTGGCCGACGTACCAGTCGACGGACGCCTGCACGTCGCCGACCATGTAGCGGACGTTCACGGTGCTGTCGGTCATGGGGATTCTCCTTGGGGCGTTCGGTGTTCAGGGCGCGAGGGTTCGGCGGAGCAGGTTTGTGAGGGCCGCGATGATCGCGTCCCGCTCCGCCCCGCCGGCGACGGCGTCGGCGGCCTCGTGGATGACGGCGAACATCAGGCGGGCGGTGGGCTCGGGATCGACGGGCCCGAAGGCCTGCGCCTCCTGGCCCGCGCGGATCACGGCCGAAAGCCGCAGGATGGCGTTGTCGGCCAGCGGCCGGCGCTCTGCGAAATCGGAGTGGAACACCGCCTCGCCGAAGCCCTGACGCGACAGGGTCCAGTCGATGAAGGCGGCGGCCTGGGACTCGACCAGGCCCGGCCAGTCGATCGGCCCCTCGGCCTCGGTCGGCAGGGGATGGGTCCGGTCGAACTCGGTCACCAGCCGCTGGCGGACGGTCTCGAGCAGGTCGTCGAAGGTCGGGAAATAGAGAAAGAAGGTGCCCTTGGCGATGCCCGCCTCGCGGACGACGTCCTCGACCCGCACCCGTGTCCCCTCGGCGGCCAGCAGCCGCTCGGCCGCCTCGATGATTTCCAGTTTCCGCGCCTCCGGCTGGAGGCGGCGACGCAGCGGCTTGCCCATGGGGCGGGCTCCTGATGACCGATGGTCATTAGTTACTGACCGGTGGTCAGTGTCAAGGGGGTGGAGCGCCGTCCGCGCCCGATCTAAGGTCGTCCGATGATGGATGACGACTCCCTGCGCGGCCTGATGACCGCCATCGCCTCGGCGGAGGACGACACGGTGCTCGGCCTGCTGACCACCGCGCCGACGCTGGCCCGGACGGCCCTGAACGCCGGGGCCACGCGGGCGGCGGCGGCCGGGAACTATCTCACCGCGATCAGCCACTACGTCTACGCCGGCGACACGGCGCTGCACGTCGCGGCGGCGGCCCATCGGCCCCGGATCGTGAACGCCCTGATCAGCCTCGGCGCCGATACTGCCGCCAGAAACCGGCGCGGCGCGACGCCGCTGCACTATGCGGCGGACGGCGGTCCGGGATCGGCCGACTGGAACCCGGCGGCCCAGGCCGCGACGATCGCCGGCCTGATTGCAGCTGGGGCCGACTCGAACGCCCTCGACATGAACGGCGTGACGCCCCTGCACCGGGCCATCCGGACCCGCTGCGCCGCGGCGGTGAGGGCGCTGCTGGAGGGCGGCGCCGACGCGCGCCGGAAGAACGGAAACGGCTCGACCCCGATGATGCTGGCCACGCGCCAGACCGGCCGCGGCGGCAGCGGCTCGCCGGAAGCGAAGGCCGAGCAGGCGGCGATCATCGCGTTGCTGGAGCCCTTGGCCTGAAATATCCTTCTCCCGCAAGGGGAGAAGGACATTCAGGCCACAACCGGCCCTGATCTCACGGCGAGAGGATCGCCGGTCTCTCCAGCCTGCTCAAGGGCGCTTCGCGTCGCGCAGCGATGGCGCGTAGCGCCACCCTTGACCAGGCTGGAGAGACCGGCACGCTGGCCTGCAAGAGATCGACGGCGAAGTGTCGACGGAGCATCTCACAAGGATGTTTGGCCGAATTGTCGCCTGAGGCTGGTTTGCCGACATTGATCTCCGCGCACATATTGCCTTGTGCATCGCAAAGATCAGCGATTGAGGAGTTCTTTTGCCGATTGCAGTTCAGCGAGGCGGCGCAAATTCAGCCGGTAGTGGCACTCGGCCTCAAGAATATCCTCTCCGCTGCCGCCATTTGAAGTTCCCCCTTCGAATGAGCACTGGGCATCAGAGTAATTGAGCCACGCCACTTGAGAACCTCTCAAGTGCCTCGCCGACGAGCCGCGCTCCCCAAGCACAGGAGCGTCGCCTTTGAAGTCGCTATCCGGGGCCGAGGTGGATTGCAGAACTTGATTGAACGCCCGCCGGACCTCCACACTCGACGCCGCCGCGAGTTCGAGGAAACAGCTGAGAGTTTCCACTTGGCTGGAAGCTGAAGCGCACACCTCATCGACAGCTGGTGTGGGAAATGCGCGAGATGCTTTCGCCGGACCCAACACTGATAGCGCGAGGACAAGCGTAGCGAGGTACGAGAGCTTCATGCCTGCGATCCCCGGTTCAAACACCAATGCGGGACGCAGCATGGTTGCAGCCTGAAGCGTCCGCAACGGGTCGTGAACGGCCTTGCCGCCCAAGACCCGCTACCCCCGCCCGTCCCCGCCCGGCCCAAACGCTCCGCCGCCCGTCTGCCCCCGGTGCCGCAGGAACGCGTCCGCCAGCACGCAGGCCATCATCGCTTCCACCACCGGCACCGCCCGGATGCCAACGCACGGGTCATGGCGGCCCTTGGTGCGCAGTTCGATCTCCTCGCCGGCCTCGTTGACCGTTTCGCGCGGGGTGAGGATCGAGGAGGTCGGCTTGAAGGCCACCCGCACCACCACCGGCTGGCCGGTCGAGAGGCCGCCCAGCACGCCGCCGGCCTTGTTGGACTGGAACGCGATGCCGTCGTTGCCCATGCGCATCTGGTCGGCGTTCTCCTCGCCAGTCAGGGCGGCGGAGGCGAAGCCGGCGCCGATCTCCACGCCCTTGGCGGCGTTGATCGACATCATCGCGGCGGCCAGTTCGGCGTCGAGCTTGCCATAGAGTGGCGCGCCCCAGCCGGCGGGCACGCCGATGGCCTCGACCTCGACGACGGCGCCGGTCGACGAGCCGGCCTTGCGGATTGTCTCCAGGTGCTCTTCCCAGACCGGAACCATGGCCGCGTCAGGACACCAGAAGCCGTTCTCGCGGGTCTGGGCCCAGTCCCAGCGGTCGCGGTCGATCGCGTGCGGGCCGATCTGGACCAGGGCGCCGCGGATGGCGACGCCGTCCAGCACCTTGCGGGCCACGGCGCCGGCGGCGACGCGGGCGGCGGTCTCACGGGCCGAGGACCGGCCCCCGCCGCGATAGTCGCGCACGCCGTATTTGGCGAAATAGGGCCAGTCGGCGTGGCCCGGCCGGAAGGCCCGGGCGATCTCGGAATAGTCCTTCGACCGCTGGTCGGTGTTCTCGATCATCAGGCTGATCGGGGTTCCGGTGGTCACCGGGCCGCCGGTGCGCTCGTCCTCGAACACCCCCGACAGGATGCGCACCGCGTCCGGCTCCTGGCGCTGGGTGACGAATTTTCCCTGGCCCGGCCGGCGCTGGTCGAGCCAGACCTGGATGTCCTCGGCGGTCAGGCTGATCCCCGGCGGGCAGCCGTCGACCACGCAGCCCAACGCCGGCCCGTGGCTCTCGCCCCAGGTGGTCACGCGGAACAGGTGGCCGAAGGTGTTGTGCGACATGGGGGCGCTTCTAGCGGAACGGCGAGGAGGTCACAAACTCACGCCGCCCAGGCCGCCGCGAACTGGCGCAGCATCCGCCTGGCCGGACCCTCGGCGCGGGCCTCGCCGGCGGCCAGGCGGACGAACAGGTCGCCCTGCCGCCGGTCTTCCCGGGCGGGCAGGCCCTCGCCGGCCAGCCGCACCAGCGCCCGGGCCGCGGCCTTGCGGCTGACCCACAGCATGCGCTCGCCGCGCGGCGTGTCGACGGTGACCCGGCCGCCGTCGCGCAACAGCTCCGGATCGACCCGGGCGGTGATCCAAAGGTCGTCGCCGCGCACGATGGCGCCGTCGCCGCGAACGACGATCTCGAAGGTCTCGCCAGCGACGGTGATCGTCTCGCCCGGGCGCATGCCCGGCGGCAACGGTACACGCGTCCGGCGGCCATCGGCGGCGTCGACCATGGCCAGGCCGCCGACGATGGCGATTTCCGGCGGGATCTCGATGACCAGCTTCACCGGCATGCGGGGCGGGGGGATGAAGGCCGCCGGCTCGGGCGCCTCGCCACGCAGGAAGCGGTAGGCGTCCATGGTCTCGCGGAACAGGGCGGCGTCGCCGCCGGGCCGGTCGGGGTGGTCGCGCTTGGCGGCTTCGCGGAAGGCGGCGCGCAGGGCGTGCTCGTCCGCGCCCGGTGCGACTCCGAGCCGTTCACGCGCCGATCGCGCGGTCATCCTGCGCCCTTGTCCGGTCATCGGCGGACAAGGTGAACGGACAGGGTCAATGGTCAGTTAAGCTGCAAGACCCTGATCGCCGCGCTATATGCGGCCCATGACCACCCGCGACACTCTCATTCCGCCGTCTCCCGCCGAGGACGACTATGTCAGACAGGTCGCCGAGGCCGAGCCTCTGCCCCTGTTGCCGGAAGCTGACCCGCTGGCGCTGTTCGAGACCTGGCTGAAGGCGGCTCATCAGTCCGAGCCCAACGACGGCAACGCCATGGCCCTGGCCACGGTCGACGAGGCGGGCATGCCCGACGTGCGGATGGTGCTGCTCAAGGGCGTCGATAAAGACGGCTTTGTATTTTTTACCAACCTGGAGAGCGCCAAGGGCCGCGAGCTGGCGGCGCACCCCTCGGCGGCCCTGCTGTTCCACTGGAAGTCCCTGCGCCGGCAGGTGCGGATCCGCGGAACGATCACCCAGGTCAGCGACGCCGAGGCCGACGCCTATTTCGCCACGAGAGCCCGCCCGGCCCAGCTCGGCGCCTGGGCCTCGGACCAGTCGCGGCCGATGAAGGACACCCTGGAGCTGGGCAAACGGGTCGCCGAGGCGGGCCTGAAATTCGGCCTCGGCAAGGTCACGCGGCCGCCGCACTGGTCAGGCTTCCGCCTGACGCCGCTGTCCATCGAGTTCTGGCGCGACCGGCCCTTCCGCCTGCACGAGCGGCTGCTGTTCGAGCGGGTGGGCGAAGGGTGGGGGACCCGGCGGCTGTTTCCGTAGGTCCTCACGTTCGTGAGGATGAGCGGAGTGTTTGGGGAGTTCAGGCTGCCTGTTCCCTCACCCCGTATCGCGCCAGAAAAGTCTCCACCGCCTCGGCCACGATCGCCTCCAGCGGTCGCACCGGCATGGACTCGTCGCCGCCGACCAGGCCCAGGATCAGGGTCGCGTGCTCGATCATCCCCTGCAGCTGGCCGGCCGCCCATGAGGGCTTTTCGACCGCGATCTGGCCGCCATCGACGAGCTCGCGGATGATGGCCAGCGCCGTGCCGCCCAGCTCGGCCCTGCCGCGGTCGCGGAAATGGTCGGCCAGGTCAGGGAAGCGACGCCGTTCGGCGATCACCATGCGGAACAGGGCGCGGGCGTCGGGCGAGCAGTAGAACTCGGCATAGGCCTGGCCGAAGGCCCGCAGCCGCGCGCGGGCGTCACCGCGGGCCTCGACCGACCGGCACACCCGGTGGCCGATGTCCTGAACAGTGTCCTCGACCACCACCCGGAACAGGTCGGCCTTGCCCGGGAAGTAGGCATAGAGGGTGGCGGTGGAGACGCCGGCGTCGCGGGCGACCTGCTCCATGCCGGCATGGGCGAAGCCCTCGCGGGCGAAGATCACTCGGGCGGCGTTGAGGATCAGCCTTCGTTTTCTCTCGGAACGGGTTTCCCCCAAGGCCGACGCTGACATGAACCCTCAAGAACGCTGTTCTACACTCAGCCTATAGGCGAAAAAACAGGGTCCGCAAGGACGCTGTGGCCCAGGTTGGGTTATCCGGCGAACGGCTTGAGCAGCGGATGGGCCAGAACCGGCGCCAGCAGGCGGTCGAATTCGGCGGGGTCGTCGGGGACCACCGCGCCCCGATCGTCGGCGATGACGATGTCAGCCCGCGCCCGCGAGGGCTCGATCAGCCGCTGGTGCGCGGGCCGAACCGTAGCGAGGTACTGCTGGATCACCGAGTCGGCGGTCCGGCCGCGCTGGATCTGGTCGCGGATCAGCCGGCGGATGAAGCGTACGTCCGGCGGGGTGTCGACATAGATGCGCAGGTCGAACAGCGCGGCCAGCTCGGCGGTGCACAGCAGGTGCGCGCCCTCCACGACGATCAGCGGGGCGGGACTGACCGTGGCCACCGAAGCCAGCCGGCGGTGGGTCTCGAAACAGTAGAGCGGCACATCGACCGTCTCGCCGGCGCGCAGGGCGGTCAGGTGACCGGCCAGCAGGCCGTGGTCCTTGGCCGTCACGTCGTCGAAGTCGAACCCCAGCGGATCGAACCCCGGCTTGCCGCCGTGATCGCCGTAATAGGCGTCCTCGATGACCACCGTGACCGCGCCGGCCGGCAGCCGGGCCTCAAGGGCGGTGGCGAGCGTGCTCTTGCCCGATCCCGACCCGCCGGCGACGGCGATCAGCAGGGGCGCGGCGGAAGATCGGGCGGCGTCGGCGGTCATGAGGGCCTATCGGCCACAAACGCCGGGGTTTGCCAACAGCCCGACATGGTGAATTTTCCCGCTTCGCGCGCCCCGCGTTGCCCGGCGGGCCGCTGACCGGTAGGCTTGTTCCCGCAGGGATTCCAAGGGGAGAAGCGGGCATGCAGGGCCTGATGCAGCAGTCGGCGTTGACCGTCGACACCATACTGGATCACGCCAAACGGTGGCACGGCGACCGTGAGGTCGTCAGCCGGTCGGTCGAGGGGCCGATCGTGCGGACCACCTATGCGACGATGCACGACCGCGCCAAGCGGGTCTCCAACGCCCTGCTGGGTCTGGGCGTCCGTCCCGGCGACCGGGTCGCGACCCTGGCCTGGAACACCGGCCGGCACATGGAAGCCTGGTACGGCATCATGGGCATCGGCGCGGTCTGCCACACGCTCAATCCGCGCCTGCACCCCGACCAGATCGCCTGGATCGTGCGCCACGCCGAAGACCGGATCATCTTCGTCGACCTGACCTTTGTGCCGATCCTGCAGGAGATTCTGGCCCACTGCCCGTCGGTGGAACACGTCATCGTCTTCACCGACAGCCACCACATGACCCCGTTCCAGATCCACGGCGTGCCGACGCTGAACTGGAAGGGCGCCCACACCTACGAGAGCCTGGTCGAGGGCAGCCACGCCGATGTGGCCTGGGGCGGCTTCGACGAGAACACCGCCTGCGGCCTCTGCTACACCTCGGGCACCACGGGCGACCCCAAGGGCGTGCTCTATTCGCACCGCTCCAACTTCCTCCACACCCTGGTGGGCCTGCAACGCGACGTGCTGGGCGTCTCGGCCATGGACACGGTCCTGCCGGTGGTGCCGATGTTCCACGCCAACGCCTGGGGCATCGCCTTCGCCGCCCCCGGCGTGGGCGCCAAGCTGGTGATGCCCGGCGCGAAGATGGACGGCGAGTATTTCCACGAGCTGCTGGAGTCCTAGGGCGTGACCTTCTCCGCCGCCTTGCCCACCGTCTGGCAGATGCTGCTGCAGCACCTGGACAAGACCCACGGCAAGCTGACCACCCTCAAGCGGGTGGTGATCGGCGGCTCGGCCTGTCCGGAGGCGATCATCCGCGGCTTCCACGACCGCTACGGCGTGGACGTGCTGCACGCCTGGGGCATGACCGAGACCTCGCCGCTGGGCACGCTGGGCTCGCCCAACGCCCGGATCGCCGGCCTGTCCTACGACGAGCGCCTGGCCTATCAGCTGAAGCAGGGCCGGCCGCCGCTGGGCATCGACCTGAAGCTGACCGACGACGCGGGCGCCGAGCTGCCGCACGACGGCCGGACGTTTGGCAACCTGAAGGTCAGGGGCCCCTTCGTGGTCCGGGAGTACTTCAAGGGCGCCGGCGGAAATATCCTCGACCAGGACGGCTATTTCGACACGGGCGACGTGGCCACCATCGACCCCGAAGGCTTCATGCAGATCACCGACCGGGCCAAGGACGTGATCAAGTCCGGCGGCGAGTGGATCAGCACCATCGACATCGAGAACATCGCCATGGGCCACCCCAAGGTGGCGCTGGCGGCGGTCATCGGCATGCCGCACCCCAAATGGGACGAGCGGCCGCTGCTGCTGATCAAGCTGAGGGACGGCGAGACGGCCACCAAGGAGGAGATGCTCCAGTTCCTGGTCGGCAAGATCGCCAAGTGGTGGATGCCCGACGACGTCGTGTTCGTCGACGACATCCCGCTGGGGGCCACCGGCAAGATCGACAAGAAGCTGATCCGCGAGCGGATGAAGGACTATGTCCTGCCGTCCACCCCGGTGCTGGCCGCCGCGACCGTGGCCATGAAGAGCGAGCCCGACCCGGTGCTGCACGCGCCCGAGCCGCCCAAACCGGAGGCTCCGGCGCCGGAGGCTCCCGCGGGAAAATCTGAGGCCCCGGCCAGCGTAGCGGCTGCCGTCGGGGCCGATGAACCGGTCGACGCTGAATTCGAAGACAAGGTCGTCGCGCCGACGGCCGAAACGGTGACATCCGAAGCCCCGAAGGCCGAGGAGCCCGACGTGTCCCATGCCTGGTCTCCCTCCGAGCCGGAGGACGACGGCGAAGTGCCCGCGCCCCTGCCGGGCATGCCCGACATGACGCCGGTGGGGGCGGCCATCGCGGCGGCCACGGCGGCCAAGCTGGCCGGCGACGCGCCGCTGACCCTGAAGGGCTCGCCGACCAGGGGGCCCGCGCCCTCCGGCAAGGCCCCCGTCGCCGAGGACCCGCTGTTCATTCCGCGGCAGGCCGGGCAGGGCGGCAAGACGAAGAAGGCCAAGGCAAAGGCCAGGGCCAAGCCGGCCGGCGGCTGGGCCGATCACTACCTGACCTTCGCCCTGCTGGTCGCCCTGGCGCCGGCGGTCATGGCCGGGGCCGGCATCGTGGCCATGCGCCTGGACCTGATCACCCAGCAACAGGGCTTCGACGCCATGCTGATCCAGGGGCCGACCGAGTCCCTCGGCTGGGCGCCGGCCATCGCCCTGGTCGGGGTCCTGACCGGCCTGATCGGCCTGCTGGTGGCCATCTTCAACGGCTTCAGCCGGCTGTGGGGCAAGGCCGCGCTGGCCCTGCTGATCACCGCCCTGACCTGGACGGCCTTCATCGGCTTCGGCATCTGGGACACCAGCCGCCCGCTGATCCACGACGTCGCCACCGACTGGAGCGAACCGCTGATGTTCTCCCCAACGGTGCTCAAGGTCCGCGGACCGGACGCCAACCCGGTGGATCCCTCGCCGATCCTGCCGCTGGGCTCACGGGCCTACGCCGGCCGCACGGTGGCCGAGGTCAACGCCGAGACCTGCCCCGCCGCCCGGCCGGTGACCCTGGCCGCCCCGGCGGCCCAGGCCTTCGCCAACGCCAAGGCGGCCATCGAGAGCGCGGGCATGTCGGTCATCACCGCCGACGCCTCGTCTGGCCGGATCGAGGCCACGGCGGTCAGCCTGCTGTACGGCTTCAAGGACGACCTGATCGTCCGGGTCCGCCCGGCCGGCGCCGGCTCGCGCGTCGATCTGCGGGCCGTCCGCCGCACTGGCGCCAGCGACATGGGCGCCAACTGCCGGCGGATCGAGAACCTGGCGACCGCGATCGCGGGGTGATTCATATCCCGCTCATCCCGGCGAATGCCGGGACCCAGATCAAAGGGCGACCCGGCTAGCCGGCCGAGATTCAGGTCTGTCATCTGGGTCCCGGCATTCGCCGGGATGAGCGGATTTTTTGCCTACCCCGCCAGCCGGTACTCGCTGTCCAGCCCCGGCGCGCCCTCACACGCCACCCGGCCATCCTTCACCAGCTGGATCACGTGGGCCATCACCGAATGGGCGGCGGCGGGGTGCAGGCGGCTGTCGACGTCCTTGTAGAGCACCGGCACCATGGCCTTGATGCGGGTCAGGCCCGAGCCGAGCGCGCCGACGATCTGCGCTTCCCGCGCCTTGCGATGGTCGATGTAGGCCTGAACGAACGGGCCCGGATCGGTGATCGGTGGGCCGTGGGTCGGCCACAGGGTCGAGAAGTCGCGCGCCTTGACCCGCTCCAGGCTGGCGAAATAGTCGCCCATGTCGCCGTCCGGCGGGCTGATCACCGTGGTCGACCAGCCCATGATGTGGTCGCCGGAGAACAGGGCGTTCTCCTCCAGCAGGGCGTAGCAGATGTGGTTGGAGGTGTGGCCCGGGGTCGGGATGGCCTCGATGGACCAGTCGCCGCCCTTGAACACCCCGCCGTCGCACAGGCCCACGTCGGGAACAAACACCCGGTCGTCGCCAGCCTCCATCCGCACTTCGGACTCGGTCGCGACCCCCTGCAGGGCGCAGGCGTAGATCGTCGCGCCGGTGCGCGCCGCCAGCGGCCGGGCCAGCGGCGAGTGGTCCAGATGGTTGTGGGTGACGAAGATGTGGCTGATACGCTCGCCGGCGGTGGCCGCCAGGATCGCCTCGAGATGGTCGTCCATGTCGGGGCCGGGGTCGATCACCGCGACCTCGCCATTGCCGATGATGTAGGTCCCGGTCCCCTTGAAGGTGAAGGGACCCGGGTTGTTGGCCACCACGCGGCGGATCAGCGGCGTCAGCCGGTCGCAGGCGCCGTACTCGAACTGGATGTCCCTGACGAAGGGGATCATGCGCGGCCTCCCGCGGACGGAACGTTGATCATCTTAACCAAAGCCTTCGCCAGTCTCGCAACCGCGTCCATCTTCTGCAACCACGGCAGGCGCAGGGGGGGCATGTCCGTCTTGTTGACATCCACCACGTAGAGCCGCCCGTCCGCCCTGTCGCGGAGGATGTCCAGGCCGCCCCAGTCCAGTTTCATCGCCACGCAGAACCTTCCGATGGTCGCCAGCTCGTCCGCCGTGAAGTGGTCCTCCGGCCGGGTGAGGGCGACGGTGGAATTGTAGTTCGCGAACCTGTCGCGAACAGGGCGGCGCTTGACGAACACCAGAACCGGAGACCCGCCCACGCAGGGCGTGCGCAGATCGACCACATGGTCGCCGTCCACCGTGTCGATGACCCGCTGGTAGACCCGGCCGGGCAGGGCCGGGCAGGGGCAGGTCACCAGACGACCGTCATGGGCCCCGTTGTCCTCGCCCTTTTCCACCGCCGTGCCGGTCCATTGCGTGGGGTCGATGGTCAGCGGATAGCCGAACACCCGCTCGAACACAGTGGCCACATGGCTCTTGGAGACGTCGGGGCAGGCGAAGTTGTACCGACGGGGCAGGTCGCAGGCCGGGGGCGCGCCGAAGGTCCGGTCCTCGAAATAGAAGGCGGCGTCGGCCTTGTCGGGCGAACGGGCGAACCGCACTCCGGCCCACAGGCTGGCCAGGCCGATCAGGTACCATGGCCGGGGAATGCCCGGCGCGAACCAGATCCTCGGGCCCGGCCGCACGATCCGGATGCAGACGCTCAGCAGCCGGACAGGGATGTAGTAGCCCAGCCACAGGACGCAGTCGGTCGCCAGCCCGCCGTCCAGCGCCAGGTCGGCGCCGGTCGCGCGAACCTTCACCCGTCCACCCTCGAAGTGGAAATCGGACGTCCAGAGCGTCCCGGCCATACAGTCCTCTCGCCGCCCCCGCGGCCATCACAGGACCGTTAACTAGTGCAATTTGGATCACGGACAAGCGACGGTCGCGTGACGGGAGCGTGAAGGGCATCCGGCGCCGGACTTGCGCTCACCTGCCTGCAACTGGGTGGCAGGAGGCCGGAATGGCTGCGGATGCGGCGATCTTTGTATCAAAACGGCTCCAGAGGGCGGCCTTCGCCTTTCTCTGTCTCATGACGGCGCAGGTCCTCCTGGCCAGTTGCGAGCCGGAACCGGTCGCCATGGGCGCGGCCAGGGTGACGCTGGGCGGGCGGTAGCTACCGTCCAAGCTCCACCGGCACTCCGAAGTCATACTCCAGCCAGCGCCTCTCAGTGGTGAGAACAGGCAGGCGGCGCTCCCGAGCGAGCGCCAGGCAGAGCCGATCGCCAAGCGACAGGCCGAGATGGGCGGTGAGGGGCCGCAAGGCCGCCGCGTCGATCGTCTGGACCTCCGTGACCGGCGCGAATTCGATGCCTGCGCTCCGCAGCTGCGCGGCGGCGAAGGCGGGATCGCCTCCGTTCATGGCGATCTTGCTCAGGGTCTCGGCGAGATTGACCACCGACATCAGGCCTTGCGGCAGTCGCGGCGCGATCTTCTCGGTCCCGGGCTCGTTGTAGACGACGGCCAGCACCGCCGAGGCGTCGAGGACGATCATCCCTCGTCCCACTCGCCGGCGCGTTCGGCGAGGAAGCTGTCCACGACGCCCTTGGCCTTCTCGGGTCCTCCCGCGGCTGTGATGGCATGGGTCTGCAGGGCGCGGATGGCGTCGAGATGCGCGGGCGTTGTCTCGGGCGCGTCAAGACCTTCGATCAGCAAGCGAGCCTCGGCCTCCATCGAGCGCCGATTGCCTGCCGCCCGCAAACGCAGAGCGTGGTGGGCTCGGTCGGAGAGGTTGCGGATGGTCAGGGTCGCCATGCTGTCAATGTAGTCACTGATAGCATTGCTGGCAAGTCATGGGTTGATCCTCCCCGGTAGCGGGGAGCGCCTACCCCAGCACCCCCGACAGGTCATACCCCGCCTGCCGCCCCAGCGCCGACAGCTCGCTCCTTGACCGCACGCCCGACATGGCCTGGCCGATCGACCAGGTGACGATCGAGCGGGTGCCGGAGCGGCAGAAGGCCAGAACGGGGCCGTCGGCGTCCTCGATGGCGACGCGGTTGGCGGTCACCTGCTCCTCGGTCGGGCTGCCCTTCACCGGGATGTGGACATAGTCCATCCCCGCCGCCCGGGCGGCGGCCTCCATCTCCGCGCTCGACGGCTGGTCTGGAACCTCGCCGTCGGGGCGGTTGTTGATCACCAGGGTGAAGCCCTGGGCGGCCGCGGCGGCCATGTCGGCCGGTTCGATCTGCGGGCTGACGGAGAAGTCTTCGGTGACGCGGCGAAATTCGGTCATGTCTGGTTCATCCCAAATGGGGTTCGTTGACATCATCGGGGGCCGGTGGAAGGTTCGCAATCCCTTTGCGGCCAAGCCGCGCGAGTGAATCGACGATGCTGCGTTTCCTGGTCCGCCGGCTGCTCGTCGCCATCCCGACCCTCTTTCTGGTCATCACCATCGCCTTCTTCATGATGCGCGCGGCCCCGGGCAGTCCGTTCGTCAACGAGCGGCAGCTGTCGCCCGAGGTCGAGAAGGCGGTGATGGCCGAGTTCGGCATGGACCGGCCGCTGGCCGAGCAATACGTCAACTACCTCAAGGGGGTGGCGGTCGGCGACTTCGGCCCGTCGCTGAAATACCGCGGCAAGACCGTCCTCGACATCCTGCGCGACAACTACAAGGTCAGCCTGATCCTCGGCGGGCTGTCGATCCTGCTGGCCATGCTGGTCGGAGTCAGCCTGGGGATCATCGCGGCCCTCCGCCAGAACCGGGTCGCCGACTACCTGACCATGGCGGTGGCCGTCCTGGGGGTCTGTATCCCAACCTTCGTTACCGCCCCGCTGCTGGTGCTGGTGTTCGCCTCGCGGCTGGGCTGGCTGCCCACGGCGGGCTGGAACAATGGAGCCCTCGCCAACCTGGTCCTGCCGATCGTCGTCCTGGCCCTGCCGCAGATCGCCATCATCTCGCGCCTGACGCGGGCCGGGATGATCGAGGTGCTGCGGTCCAACTACATCCGCACCGCCCGCTCCAAAGGCCTGCCGGAGAGCCTGATCGTGCGCAAGCACGCCCTGCGCGCGGCGATCATGCCCCTGGTCAGCTACCTGGGCCCCGCCGCCGCCGGCCTGCTGACCGGTTCGCTGGTGGTGGAAAAGATCTTCAACCTGCCGGGCCTGGGAAAGTTCTTCGTCAACAGCGCGCTGCAGCGGGACTACACCGTGGTGATGGGCATGGTCATCGTCTACGCCCTGCTGATCCTGGTGCTGAACCTGATCGCCGACATGCTCTACGCGGCCCTCGATCCCCGGGTGAGGCTGTCATGAGCGCCGCCGACATGATCCCCGGCTCGCCGACCCGCGCGGCGCTGATCCAGAACGCGGTCAAGGGCCGCTCCCTGTGGGACGACGCCCGCCGCCGGCTGCTGCGCAACAAGGCCGCCGTCACCGGCATGGCCGTGCTCGCGGCGATGGTGCTGCTGGCGGTGATCGGGCCCTGGCTGGTTCCGTTCCACTACGACACCGTGACCAAGACCGACGTCTGGATGGCCCCGCTGAACGGCGGACACCTGCTGGGCGCCGACTCCCTCGGCCGCGACCTGCTGGCCCGGCTGCTGGCGGGGCTGGGGGTGTCGCTGGCCATCGGGGTGGTGGCCACCAGCGTCTCGCTGGTTATCGGCGTCGCCTGGGGCGCGACGGCCGGCTACGTCGGCGGGCGGATCGACGAGATCATGATGCGGGTGGTCGACACGCTCTATTCGCTGCCGTTCATCTTCTTCGTCATCCTGCTGATGGTCACCTTCGGGCGGAACATCCTGCTGATTTTCCTGGCCATCGGGGCGGTGGAGTGGCTGACCATGAGCCGCATCGTGCGCGGCCAGACCCTGACGCTGAAGAGCAAGGAATTCATCGAGGCGGCCCGGGCCGCCGGCCTGTCATCGGGCCAGATCATCGCCCGCCACATCGTGCCCAACCTGCTGGGGCCGGTGGTGGTCTATGTGACCCTGACGATTCCCGCGGTGATCATCGCCGAGAGCTTCCTGTCGTTCCTGGGGCTGGGGGTCCAGCCGCCGATGGCCTCGCTGGGCACCCTGATCGCCACCGGGGCGCAGGACATGGAGATGGCCCCCTGGCTGCTGGTGTTCCCGTCCGTGACGATGGTCCTGACGCTGATGGCCTTCAACTTCATCGGCGACGGCCTCCGGGACGCTCTCGATCCGAAGGACCGTTAGTTCTCCCGATGAACCCGCATCTGCTTCTGGCCGTCGACCTTCATGAAGAAGCTGCCCATGGTGGCGGTGCGGATTTCCACGGTCGAGCCGGCTTGCGGGTCCTTGAAGATTTGCTTGTCGTCGATCTGGCGCCAGACAGCGCCGTCCTGCAGCTTGATGACCCACTTGCCGTGAGCGTCCTGGCGGGCCGAGGCGACCGTGGCGGTGATGCGGTCGAATTCCTCGGGCTTCTCGCCCCGGGGGGTCATGAAGGACGGCATCCGGAAGTTGAGGCCGAACGCTGCGCGACGGGCTTCCTGAACCTGGGCGCGATCGACCACCACCACATCGCCGGCCTTCTCGGCGGCGTCCAGCGACGCCGTCGCCGCGTCGTAGCAGGCCAGCCGCTCCGCCGGATCAGCCAGCTTGCGACAGTCGACCACCGCCTGCAGCTGGGTGGCGCGGCCGAGGGGCGCGTCCGCCGCCACGCCGACGCCGGCGAAGGTCAGGGCGACCACTCCGGCGGCCAGGGCGATACGAGTATTCCGGCGCAGGGCGAGCGATGACATGGGCGACTCCCGAAAAATTCCCGGCGCCATTGAAGGGCCGGGGCGTGTGATCCGCAATCTCTTCCTTGCGAGTTTGTCCGTGCTGGGCCTCGCCGCCTGCGGCCAGTCCGCGCCGTCGCGGCCGGCCTGTCCCGCCGGCAAGGTCTGTTTGCAGATCGGCAACGCCTCCGAGCCGGCGACCCTGGACCCGCATCTGTCGACGGGCGTCTGGGAGGACCGCATCCAGAGCGACCTGCTGATCGGCCTCAGCCAGTCGGACCCGGCGGGCAAGCCGATCCCGGGCATGGCGCAAAGCTGGGACATCAGCCCCGACGGCCTGACCTGGACCTTCCACCTGCGCGAGGCGGTCTGGTCGGACGGCGTTCCGGTCACCGCCGACGACTTTGTCTATTCCTTCCGCCGGCTGCTCGATCCGAAGACCGGTTCCGAATACGCCTCGGTGTTCTTCCTCGTGAAGGGGGCCCAGGCGGTGCACGAGGGGACCGCCAGACCCGAGACCCTGGGCGTCCATGCCGACGATCCCCATATCCTGCGCATCGAGCTGAACCACCCGGCGCCCTATCTGATCGAGCTGGCCAAGCACCACACCATGTACCCGCTGCCCAGGCATGTGGTGGAACGCTGGGGCAGGGCCTGGATCAAGCCCGAGCACTTCGTCGGCAACGGACCGTACCGGCTGGTCGCCTGGCGGCTGGGCGACTACGTCAAGTCGGTCAAGAACGAGCGCTTCTGGGACGCCGACAAGGTCTGCGTCGACGAGGTCTACTACTACCCCACCAACGACGCGATTTCGGCCGAACGGCGGATCGCTCGCGGCGAGCTGGACATCAACACCGACATCCAGTCCAACCGCATCGCCTTCCTGCGCGCGAAGATGCCCGGCTACGTGCGGACCAACACCTACCTGGGCGTCTCCTATCTGGCGTTCAACAACAACCCGAAGACCGGCTTTGCCCCGTTCCGCGACCGGCGGGTGCGTCAGGCCCTGACCATGGCCATCGACCGCGAGTTCATCACCGGCAAGCTGATGCGCGGCGGCCAGCTGCCGGCCACCACCTTCACGCCGCCGGGCGTGGCCAACTACGCCGGGACCACGCCGCCGTTCTGGGCCGCCTGGTCGCTGGAACGTCGCCAGGCCGAGGCGCGCCGGCTGCTGGCGGCCGCGGGCTTCGGCCCCGGCCACCCGCTGAAGTTCGAGATCACCCACCGCAACACGCCCGACCCGATGCTGGTCATGCCGGCCATTCAGGCGGACTGGAAGTCCATCGGCGTCGAGGTCACCCTGGCCCAGGAAGAGACCCAGGTGGCCTACGCCGACTACCGGGCGCGGGCCTTCCAGGTCGCCGACGCGGCCTGGATCGCCGACTACAACGACCCGACCAGCTTCCTCGACCTGCAACGGTCGTTCTACGGACCGCAGAACTACGGCGACTACAGCAACCCCGCGTACGACGCCCTGATGGCCAGGGCCGACCAGGAGCCGGACCCGGTCAAGCGCGCCGGGTTCATCGCCCGGGCCGAGCATCTGATGCTCGAGGACGCGCCGGTGGCCCCGACCTATTTCTATGTGAACAAGAACCTGGTCAGCCCCAGGATTACGGGCTGGGTCGACAACCTGCTGGACCACCACCGTACCCGCTGGCTCTGCGTGAAACCGGGCGCAGGGTGATTCGAGTCGCCGGTCGCGCGAACCGGGGGTCGGTTTTCGCGCCACAGGCGCCCGAGGCCGCGAATCTCCGCCTCATTAAGGCCTTTCCGGCGACCTGCTGTTGCCAAAGTGCGACATCGCGGCGTCCGTAACGTGACGGTCCTGTAATGGTCGTTGACCGTTGTTTCGGTGGGGAGCAAGGATCGCTCCAACCGGGCGTCTCATGCGCCCGGATGCCTATTCGTCCAGATTTTAGAGGGGGCGCGTCTTCCGGAATTCCCGGACCCGCGCTGAACCGGAGGGAATAAGTTGAGGCTCCAAACCACGCGCGGTCGCCTGCTGGCGTCCACCATCATCTGCGGAGCGGCGCTCGCCGCCGCCGCGCCTGCGTTCGCGC
The DNA here is from genome assembly GCA_016234625.1 of Caulobacterales bacterium. Taxonomy (GTDB): domain Bacteria; phylum Pseudomonadota; class Alphaproteobacteria; order Caulobacterales; family Caulobacteraceae; genus Caulobacter. Next base: position 20,429 of record JACRBD010000216.1, read on the forward strand.
AGGACTCCACGGCGGTTGAGGCCGTCGTCATCACCGGTTCGCGCATTCCGCAACCGAACCTGGTCGGCACCAGCCCGGTGACCCAGGTGACGTCGGAAGACATCTCCACCGCGGGCGTCACCAAGGTCGAAGACCTGATCAACTCGCTGCCGCAAGCCTTCGCGGCGCAGAACTCGACGGTCGCCAACGGCGCGTCCGGTACGGCCACCGTCGACCTTCGCGGTCTCGGCTCGGTCCGCACCCTGGTGCTGATCGACGGCCGCCGCATGCCCTACGGCTCGCCCAACGATCCCGCCGCCGACCTGAACCAGATCCCGGGCGGCATGGTCGAGCGCGTTGAAGTGCTGACCGGCGGCGCTTCCGCCGTTTACGGTTCGGACGCCATCGCCGGCGTCGTGAACTTCATCATGAAGAAGGACTTCGAAGGCGTTCAGATCGACGCCCAGTACTCCTTCTACCAGCACCACAACGACTACGACGACTTCGGCAACATCCGGAACGTCATCGCGGCCCGCGCGGCGACCAACCCGTCGCAGTTCGAACTGCCCGACTCCAACGTGATCGACGGCTACGGCAAGGAAGTCACCCTGCTGCTCGGCGTCAACGCGCCGGACGACCGGGGCAACCTGACCGCCTACATCACCTACCGCAACGACTCCGAAATCATGCAGGCGGACCGTGACTTCTCGGCCTGCTCGCTCGGCACCACCGAACAGGTTCTGGGCGGCGTGCAGAGCTTCACCTGCGGTGGCTCCAGCACCTCCTATCCGGGCCGCTTCACCGACTTCGCGACCTACAACTTCACGATCAATCAGACGACCGGCAACACGTTCCAGAACTTCTCGAACGCGACCGACCAGTACAACTTTGGCCCGATCA
>JACRBD010000217.1 GCA_016234625.1 Caulobacterales bacterium
AGGAAACCCCATGAAGGCCGCCGTCTACTACGAGAACGGATCCCCCGACGTTCTGAAATATGAGGACGTCCCCGACCCCGTCTGTCACCCCAAGGGCGTGGTCATCCGGGTGCTGGCGGTCAGCATCGAGGGCGGCGATACGCTCAACCGCTGGCGCGGGCCGCTGGTCACGAAGCCGCACATCGTCGGCTACCAGGCGTCCGGCGAGATCGTCGAGGTCGGGTCGGAGGTCACCCATCTGAAGGTCGGCCAGAAGGTCGCCACCTGCGACGGTTTCGGCAGCCACGCGGAGCTGCGGCCGGTGCCGGCGCGCAACTGCTGGCCGATCCCCGACAGCCTCGACCCGCGCCACGCCGCCGTCATTCCGGTGGCCTTCGGCACGGCGCACGACTGCCTGTTCGAGTTCGGCCGCCTGAAGGCCGGCGAGACGGTGCTGGTCCAGGCCGGCGCCTCGGGCGTGGGCCTGGCCGCCATCCAGCTGGCCAAGCGGGCTGGCGCGAGGGTGCTGGCCACCGCCTCCAGCGACGCGCGGCTGGAGAAGCTCAAGGCCTACGGGCTGGACCACGGCATCAACTACACCAAGGAAGCCGTGCCCGAGGCGGTGATGAAGTTCACCGACAACAAGGGCGTCAACCTGGTGGTCGACAGCGTCGGTGGCCAGACGCTGCAGGGTTCGATCCTGTCGCTCGGCTATCGCGGCCGCGTCTCGATGGTCGGCCAGGCCGGCCGCGAGCCGATGGTCGTCGACGTCGGCAGCCTGATGGGTGGAAACCGCTCCCTCAGCGGCGTCTTCCTCGGCGCCGAGATCATGACCGACCGGGCCCACGACATGATCCAGGGCCTGATCGAGGATGCGGCGAAGGGCGAGATCAAGGTGGTCATCGATCGTGAGTTCCCGCTGTCGGAAGCGGCGGCCGCCCATGCCCATATCGAGAGCCGGCAGGCGGTCGGGCGGGTGTTGTTGATTCCGTAGTCAGCTGGGGCAATCAACCACGTGGGCATGACGCCAGCCGAGCAAACCCGGACGGACGTCCAGGCAAACGGCGGAGCCCACCGGCGACGCCGTGAAGCGTGTTGCGGTCACGTCGATGTATTCCACGGGGCGGTCGAGCAGCGGGGCTGAGATCGTCAGGGTCGGGTCGTCGTCGGCCGGGCCGTCGGCGGCCGTGACCACGCCGCGTACAACCATGGGCGGACTCCGTTCGAGTGCTCCGTTTGCGATCACGAGAAGCCCCCAAACGTAGGCCAAGGCGACGACGAAAAAGAACGAACCGAACAGAAGATTACGCGTGGCTGGTTCGACGAAGAGGATCAGGCCCGCGAGCAGGAGCGCGACCATTGCCGCGGCCAGTAGTGATGGGCCAACGTCGAGAAGATGGTAGTCGGTCATGGCCCTGAGGGCGACGACCAGCGGCGGACCGATGAAGAGATAGGTCACATCGCCGCCGATCCTTTTCTCGGGCCCCTCGACACCCACCAGCCCGCGCCAGCGCCAAATCCATGCAAGCGCCGCCACGGGAGCGATCGCGCAGGCGACGACCGCGAGCAGGTACGGCGTCGGCCAGAACCACAGCCAGGCCGAGACGCCCATACCCACGACGAAGGATAGGGTGGACGCGCGGTTGAGCCATCCGAGCGTCATCTCTCGTTCTGTCTGGGTGTGTCCCAGCCGAGAGTCTTCCCGCTCCTGGTTGCTTAGGTCGGGGAGGGTATCAAGCCAGGCCATCCAGGCGCTGTTGAATCCGATCTCTTGCGTCACGACGAGGTCGCCCCGGCGCCCCTCGCGGGACACCAGGCGAACGGTCGCGTTCTCCTGCAATCTGTAGCCGACGATATCGGCCCGGCGTATTGACCGTGTACGGAAGGCGTTGGCCCGCTCGACCCTGTCGGCGTAGAGTCGGGTGACTGCGGTCCAGCTTTGCACCGTCAGATAAATCCAGAGGGCGGTCAGCGCGACGGCGGCCGCGCAGGTCCAGGCTTCGTGCCCCTCGATCAGCTGCAGGTCGAGCGCCGCTAGGGTAACGGCCGCCAGCGCGAACAGACCCCAGACAATAGTGATGATCCAGAGTGTCGAGCGAGCACTGCGCACCTCGATTGGATAGCTGATCTTTGACGCCACGTCCTTCTCCCACAATCGACAACGCAACCTAACGGCGCGGCGGTCGGCGGGAAGTCATATTTGTATCTTCGGGCAGCGATGTTGCCCTTGGTCGCCGCCGATCTCGCGGCGCTTCCCTTCGCGCGACCGTGAGAGCGTCCTATATGGCTTCCATGACCCCCCTCTCCGTTCTCGACCTCGCGCCCGTCGTTCAGGGCTCCACGGTCCAGCAGGCGCTGCGCAACAGCCGCGACCTCGCCCAGCATGTGGAGCGGTGGGGTTACAACCGGTTCTGGCTGGCCGAGCATCACAACATGCGCGGCATCGCCAGCGCGGCGACCTCGGTGCTGATCGGGCACATCGCCGAGGCCACCTCGACGATCCGGGTCGGCTCCGGCGGGATCATGCTGCCCAACCATGCGCCGCTGCAGATCGCCGAGCAGTTCGGCACGCTGACGGCGCTCTACGGCCCGCGCATCGACCTGGGCCTCGGCCGGGCGCCGGGGACCGACCATATCACCGCCCGGGCCCTGCGCCGGACCATGGTCGGGGACGTCGACCGCTTCCCGGCCGATGTCGTCGAGCTGATGCGCTACTTCCAGCCGGCCCAGCCGGGCCAGGCGGTGGTGGCGACGCCGGGGGAGGGGATGGAGGTGCCCGTCTGGATCCTCGGCTCCAGCCAGTTCGGCGCCCATCTGGCCGCCGCGCTCGGCCTGCCCTACGCCTTCGCCAGCCACTTCGCGCCGCAGGAGATGGAGGCCGCCGTGGCCGCGTACCGTGACCGGTTCGAGCCGTCGGCCCAGCTCGACAAGCCCTATGTGATGCTGGCCCTGAACGTCTTCGCCGCCAACACGGACGAAGAGGCCGGGCTGCTGTTCACCTCGCTGCAGCAGGCCTTCGTCAACCTGGCCACCGGCATGCCCGGCCGCCTGCCGCCGCCGATGGAGGGCTATGAGGAGCGGCTGGACGCCGTGGCGAAAGCGCGGCTGTCCCAGGCCCTGCGCTGCTCGGTGGTCGGCTCGCGCGACACGGTGCGCAAGGGGCTGGCCGAATTCATTGAGCGGACCGGCGCCGACGAGTTGATCATCACCGGCCAGATCCATGATCACGCGGCGCGGCTGCGCAGCTTCGAGCTTACGGCGGAGGCCAACCGGGCGTTGGCGGACGCCGCCTGATCCTTCTTCGATCCGTCCCGCGCCGGGCCCGGTAGTTCACTTATCGCCCAGACGGCATCCCCTGGCGCGGATGACTCCCTCCGGCCGTCGCCGGCCGAAGGGAGCCTTCTGGCCTATTGCACCGCGCCAAACAGGTTGGTGACGCCGCCCAGGTCCGCGCCGGACCGGTCACGGGCCTTCAGGTCGCCGCCGAAGTTGAACCGCACGCCGACCTTCACGGTGTCGGCGGTAAGGTCCAGGTCGTCGCTGTCGCTGTGCTCGTAGCCGCCGGTGAGGCTCCAGGGCGTGCCGGCGAACTGGTATTCGCCGCCAACGCCGGCGGTCCAGACGTCGGCGTCGGCGCCGCCGCCGTCGATCTGGCTCCAGCCCAGGCCGCCGTCGAGGCGGAACGTGTCGCTGACGAAGTAGCGCACTTCACCCTTGGCGCCCCAGAGGTCGGCGTTGAAGCCGTCGACCTGGCCGTAGCCGGCCGCGGCCGCGAGGGTCACCTTGTCGGAGACTTCGCGCTGGGCGACGCCGCCGACGGCCCAGAGGGTCTCGTCGGAGACTTCGCCTGCCGAGACGAAGGGACCGGCGCGCCAGCCGGCGCCGTTGAAGGTCGCGGAGGCCGAGCCGGAGAAGGTCGTGTCGTCGCCGAGATTGTCATCGGTGGTGACGACGGCGCCCGACAGACTCACGGTCCAGTTGGGCGTGGCTTCGAAGGCCACATTGCCATCGACGGTGAAGCCCTCGCCTTCGGCCTCGATCGGCCCGACCTCGAGTTCGGTGCGGCCGGCGGACAGGCCGATCGAGCCGACAGGCTCGCCGGCGAAGGCGGGGGCGGAGAGGGCCGCCGCGACAACGGCGGCGGTGACGAACAGTTGGAGTTTCATTGCGGGTATCCCCTTGATGTGAACCGCCGGCGTCTTCGGCCGGTCGGGGAGGGGGCATCTATTTAGGCCCGCTGATCGCCGCAAGGGCGCGGGCCGAAGATGGATGCGAATTAATCGCAAGGCGGTGTGAGCGGACCTGACACCGCCCCCGCGCCCTTCGCCCGGGATCTTTCGCCGTCGGACGCGGGGGCGTCGGACAAAAGACTGTTCGCGCATCCGGCGGTTAAACGCCCTGTCCGGGTTGACCTTCGCGAGTCGGTCCAGTAATACCCGCCGCTCTGTTGGACCGGCAGTGCACTTCGGTGCAGACGCGGCCCGCGGAACGAACCGGCCTATGGCTTTCCACCAAAGGAAAATCGCGGTCGGGGAGCAGGTCCTCGCGGATGTCCGCGCGGACCAAATTCGTTTTTGCGGACTACGTATTCGACCCATCCCCTCGGGGGTGACGTCGGGTTGGTCTTTGAAATGGTTTGAAGCACGCGGGCGCCGCCCTCTCAGGTCGCCCTTTGGGAAACACGAGCGATATGGATCGTCAGAACATCCGCATCCGGCTCAAGGCCTTCGATCACCGCGTGCTGGATCATTCCACGCGCGAGATCGTGAACACGGCCAAGCGCACGGGCGCCACCGTCAGGGGGCCGATCCCCCTGCCCACGCTCATTGAGAAATTCACCGTCAACCGCTCGCCGCACGTCGACAAGAAGTCGCGCGAGCAGTTCGAGATCCGCACCCACAAGCGCGTGCTGGATATCGTCGACCCCACCCCGCAGACCGTGGACGCGCTGATGAAGCTCGACCTGTCCGCCGGCGTGGACGTCGAGATCAAGCTGTAGGGAGCGTAACGACCATGACTCTCCCCGCACAACGCACCGGCCTTCTCGCTCGCAAGCTGGGCATGACCCGCTTCTTCGACGAGACCGGTCAGCACGTTCCGGTGACCGTGCTCAGCCTCGACGGCTGCCAGGTCACCGCCCAGCGCACCGTTGAGAAGGACGGCTATACCGCCCTCCAGCTCGGCGCCGGCGCCAAGAAGGCCAAGAACACGCCTAACGGCATGCGCGGCCACTTCGCCAAGGCCCAGGTCGAACCCAAGCGGGTTGTGGCCGAGTTCCGCATCGAAGAAGGCGGCATGATCGACGTCGGCGCGGAATTCACCGCCGACCACTTCATGCCCGGCCAGAAGGTCGACATCACCGGCACCACCGTCGGCAAGGGCTTCGCCGGCGCCATGAAGCGCTGGAACTTCGGCGGCATGCGCGCCACGCACGGTGTCTCGGTCTCGCACCGGGCTCACGGTTCGACTGGCCAGCGTCAGGATCCGGGCAAGACCTTCGCCGGCAAGAAGATGGCCGGTCACCTGGGTGTCGAAACCGTCACCACCATGAACCTCACGGTCTGGAAGGTGGACGTCGAGCGCGGCCTGATCCTGATCAAGGGCGCCGTCCCCGGCACCGAAAATTCGTGGGTCAAGATCCGCGACGCGATCAAGAAGGCGGCTCCCGCCGACCTGCCGCGTCCGGGCGCCTTCCGCAAGTCGGGTGAAGCGGCTGTCGCCGCCGCCGCTCCGGCCGAGGAACCCGCGGCTGTCGAAGCCGAGGCCCCCGAAGCCACGCAAGAGGGCGCTGAATAATGAAACTCGACGTCATCAAGCTTGACGGCGCGAAGGCCGGTTCGGTCGATCTCGACGACGCCATCTTCGGCATCGACGAGATCCGCGGGGACATCCTTCAGCGCGTCGTCACCTGGCAGCTGGCCAAGCGCCGCTCCGGGAACCACAAGATCCAGGTCCGCAACGAGGTCTCTCGTACGGGCAAGAAGATGTACAAGCAGAAGGGCACCGGCGGCGCCCGTCACGGTTCGCGCCGTGCGGCCCAGTTCGTCGGCGGCGCCAAGGCTCACGGCCCGGTCGTCCGCAGCCACGAGTTTGGTCTGAACAAGAAGATCCGCGCCCTGGCCCTGCGCCATGCGCTGTCTTCCAAGGCCAAGTCGGGTTCGCTGGTGGTCATCGACGCCGCCGAGCTGGCCAATCCCAAGACGGCCGGTCTGCGCGCCACCTTCGACAAGATGGGTTGGAAGAACGCCCTGATCATCGCCGGGCCGGAAGTGAACGCCAACTTCAAGCTGGCGGCTCGCAACATCCCCAACATCGATGTGCTGCCGAACGCCGGCCTGAACGTCTATGACGTGCTGCGCCGCGGGACCCTGGTCCTGACCAAGTCGGCCATCGACGGCATCTCGGCTCGCTTCGCTCAGAAGGAAGCCGCGTAATGACCGTCACCGCTCGCCATTACGACACCATCCTCGCTCCGGTGATCACCGAAAAGGCGACCTATCTGTCTGAACAGAACAAGGTCGTCTTCCGGGTCGCCGACGACGCGACGAAGGACGAGATCGCCGCCGCGGTCGAAGCGCTGTTCAAGGTCAAGGTGACCAAGGTCAACACCCTGAACGTCAAGGGCAAGACCAAGCGCTTCCGTGGTCGCGTCGGACACCGTTCCGACGTCAAGAAAGCCATCGTGACTCTGGCCGACGGCCAGTCGATCGACATTACGACGGGGCTCTAAGAGATGGCTCTGAAGCATTACAATCCGACGTCTCCGGGTCGCCGCAGCCTCGTGCTGATCGACCGCAGCGAGCTCCACAAGGGCCGGCCGGAGAAGTCCCTGGTCGAAGGTCTGACCAAGTCGGGCGGTCGTGGCGGCGGTGGCCGTATCGCGGTCCGTTTCCGCGGCGGCGGCGCCAAGCGCCTCTACCGCATGGTCGACTTCAAGCGTCGCAAGTGGAACATCGCCGCGACGGTCGAGCGCCTGGAGTACGATCCAAACCGGACCGCCTTCATCGCCCTGATCAAGTACGCCGACGGTGAGCTGGCCTACATCCTGGCCCCGCAGCGCCTGAAGGTTGGCGACGAAGTCATCGCCTCCGAAAAGGTCGACGTGAAGCCCGGCAACGCCGCTCCCCTGAGCGGTCTGCCGATCGGCACGATCATCCACAATGTTGAGCTCAAGCCCATGAAGGGCGGCCAGATGGCCCGCTCGGCCGGCGCCTACGCCCAGCTGGTGGGTCGTGACGGCGGCTACGCCCAGATCCGTCTGGGTTCGGGCGAGCTTCGCATGGTTCAGGACAGCTGCATGGCCACGGTCGGCGCGGTGTCCAACCAGGACCACATGAACCAGGTGCTGGGTAAAGCCGGCCGCGTTCGCCACATGGGCTTCCGCCCGCACGTGCGCGGCGTCGCCATGAACCCGGTCGATCACCCGCACGGCGGCGGCGAAGGCCGCACCTCGGGCGGTCGTCACCCGGTGACCCCGGCCGGCAAGCCGACCAAGGGCGCCAAGACCCGTACCAACAAGGCCACGGATAAATTCATTATCCGGTCGCGCCACAAAGCGAAGAAGGGCCGTTAAGCCATGACCCGCTCAGTCTGGAAGGGCCCGTTTGTCGACGGCTACCTGCTTAAGAAGGCAGAAGTCTCGCAAGCCTCCGGCCGCAAGGATGTGATCAAGACCTGGTCGCGCCGCTCCACCATCATGCCGCAGTTCGTCGGCCTGGTGTTCGGGGTTCACAATGGCCTCAAGCATGTGCCCGTGTCCGTGTCGGAAGACATGGTCGGCCACAAGCTGGGCGAGTTCGCCCCGACACGGAACTTCCCGGGTCACGCGGCCGACAAGAAGGCCAAGAGGAAGTAGCATGTCGAAGAAAGCGAAAGCCCGTCGACTGCCCGGAACCGAGGTTCAGGCCAAGGTGCGCACGCTGCGCACCGGCGCCCGGAAGCTCAACCTCGTGGCCCAGTCGATCCGCGGCCTGAAGGTGCAACGGGCGCTGAACGAACTCGAGTTCAGCCACAAGCGCATCGCCAAGGACGTCCGCAAGGCGCTCTACAGCGCCATTTCGAACGCCGAGAACAACCACAACCTCGACATCGACTCGCTGGTCGTGTCGGAGGCCTTCGTGGGCAAGAACCTGGTGATGAAGCGCTTCTCCGCCCGCGCGCGGGGCCGCTCGTCGCGTATCGAAAAACCGTTCAGTGAACTCACCATCGTGGTTCGCGAACTGGGTGAGGCTGCCTGATGGGTCAGAAAGTCAATCCGGTCGGGCTTCGGCTCGGCATCAACCGCACCTGGGACAGCCGTTGGTTCGCCGACGGCAAGGAGTACGGTCGCCTTCTTCACGAGGACATCAAGGTCCGCCGTGAACTGAAGAAGCGCCTGTACCAGGCCGGGATCTCGCGGATCATCATCGAGCGCCCGCACAAGAAGTGCCGCGTGACCATCTATGCCGCGCGCCCCGGCGTGATCATCGGCAAGAAGGGCGCGGACATCGACAAG
>JACRBD010000212.1 GCA_016234625.1 Caulobacterales bacterium
GACTTCAAGCGCTTCCGCGAGATCGCCGACAGCATCGGCGCCTACCTGATGGTCGACATGGCCCACTACGCGGGCCTGGTCGCCGGCGGCGCCTATCCCAACCCGGTGCCCCACGCCCACGTGGTCACCACCACCACCCACAAGACCCTGCGCGGCCCGCGCGGCGGCATGGTGCTGACCAACGACGAGGCGATCGCCAAGAAGATCAACTCGGCGGTCTTCCCTGGCCTGCAGGGCGGTCCGCTGGAACACGTCATCGCCGCCAAGGCCGTGGCCTTCGCCGAGGCCCTGCGGCCGGAGTTCAAGGCCTACGCCGCCCAGGTGGTGACCAACGCCAAGGCCCTGGCGGAAACCCTGGTCGAGGCCGGTCTGGCGATCGTCTCCGGCGGCACCGACAGCCACGTGATGCTGGTCGACCTGCGGCCCAAGGGCGTCACCGGCCGCGACGCGGAGGCCTCGCTCGAGCGGGCCAACATGACCTGCAACAAGAACGGCATTCCCTTCGACACCGCCTCCTTCACGGTGACCTCGGGCGTGCGTCTTGGCACACCGGCCGGCACCACCCGGGGCTTCGGTGAAGCCGAGTTCCGCCAGGTCGGACGCTGGATCGGCGAGGTCGTCGATGGCCTGGCCGCCAACGGCGCGGACGGCAATGCGGCGGTCGAGGCGAAAGTCCGCGAACAGGTCATGGCGTTGACGGCGCGCTTCCCTATCTACAACTAATAGCGACGGCCGCCGGGAGGGGCCCAACATGCGCTGCCCGTTCTGCGGTCATATGGAAAGCCAGGTGAAGGACAGCCGCCCGTCGGAAGACGGCGCGGCCATCCGTCGGCGTCGCCTCTGCCCCGAGTGCGGCGGCCGGTTCACCACCTTCGAGCGGGTGCAGCTGCGCGAGCTGACCATCGTCAAGCGGTCGGGCCGGCGCACGCCGTTCGACCGCGAGAAGCTGGCCCGCTCGGTGGCGCTGCCGCTGCGCAAGCGTCAGATCGACGCCGAACGGGTCGACCGGCTGATCAACGGCATCGTCCGCCAGCTGGAAAGCATGGGCGAGACCGAGCTGGCCTCCAGCGTGGTCGGCGAGATGGTCATGAAGGCGCTCAAGGCCCTCGATGACGTGGCCTATGTCCGCTACGCCTCGGTCTACCGCGACTTCCGCCACACCGACGACTTCGCCCAGTTCCTCAACGCCGAGGGCCTGGCCGACGACGTGGAGGACTGACTCTGGGCGTCACGCTCAAGCTGGCGACTTCCCTCGATGGTCGCATCGCCACCGCTTCTGGCGAAAGCCGCTGGATCACCGGTCCGAAGGCGCGGGAGGAGGTCCATCGCCTGCGCGCCATGCATCAGGCGATCCTCGTGGGCGTGGAGACCGCCATCGCCGACGATCCCGAGCTGACGGTGCGGCTGCCCGGGTTCGTCGGCTTCCAGCCGGTGCGGGTGGTGCTCGACAGTCGCCAGCGACTGCCGCTGACCTCCAAACTGGTCCGGGAGGCGGGCCGCCTGCCGACCGTGGTTGTCACCGTGGAGAATCCAAACAACCGTTTGACTGACGCTGGGGTCACTGTGATCCAGGTTGCCCAGAATGAGGGGCGCCCGGATCCGAAGGCGGTCCTGGAGGCCCTTCGCGAAGACTTCGGCCGCCGTATCGCCGAGCGGCTCGGCACGGCGTCCACGGCGCCAGTGGAGATCAATCTGATGATCGAGGGCGGCGGCCAGGTGGCGGCGAGTTTCCTCAGCGCGGGCCTGGTGGACCAGATCGAGTGGTTCCGCGCGCCGATCATCCTGGGCGACGAAGGCCGGCCGGCCATCGGCGCCTTCGTGTTGAAGGATCTGGCCGCCGCGCCGCGCTTTCAGCGGCTGGCGGTCGAGACGGTCGGCGACGACCTGTGGGAGCGGTACGGGAAGGCCTGATGTTCACCGGAATTGTCACCGATGTCGGCCGGGTGCGCAGCGTGCGCGAGACCAACCGCGACCGCCGCTACGAGATCGAGACGGCCTTCGACACGGCGACCATCGACCTGGGCGCCTCCGTCTCCCATTCCGGCTGCTGCCTGACGGTGGTCGAAAAGGGTGAAGGCTGGTTCGCCGTCGAGGTCTCCGCCGAGACCCTGTCCCACACGACCCTGGGCGACTGGGGCGACGGCGCCTCGGTCAACCTGGAGCGGGCCGCCCGCCTGGGCGACGAAATGGGCGGCCACATCGTCTCGGGCCACGTCGACGGCGTCGGCGAGGTGCTGTCGGTTGAGGCCGAGGGCGGTTCCCACCGCATCCGCATCCGCGCGCCGCGCCCGCTGCACCGCCTGATCGCCCCAAAGGGCTCGATCGCGGTCGAAGGCGTCAGCCTGACCGTCAATGAAGTCGAGGACGACGTCTTCGGCCTGAACATCATCCCCCACACCTTCGACGTGACGACCCTGGGCGGCCTGAAGGCCGGTTCGCGGGTCAATCTCGAGATCGACATGCTGGCGCGCTACCTCGCCCGGTGGCAGGAGACCGCGTGATGATCCATCCCCCACGCACCGTCATGGCCCGACTTGGTCGGGCCACCCAGGAACACGGTGTTTCTGATCTTGCACGGCGTCGGCGTCGAAAATTGCCGGTCGACAGGTCACGCTTGGGTGGCCCGGACAAGCCGGGCCATGACGGTGTTGGGGTTGGGATGGGCGAGGAATTTTGATGACCGAAGACAGCCCCATCTCCCCCATCGAGGACATCATCGAGGACGCCCGCAACGGGCGGCCCTATATCCTGGTGGACGCCGAGGACCGCGAAAACGAAGGGGACGTGATCATCCCCGCCCAGTTCGCCACGCCCGACCAGATCAACTTCATGGCCCGGCATGCCCGCGGCCTGATCTGCCTGAGCATCACCAATGAGCGCGCCCGACAGCTGCGGCTGCCGCCCATGGCCGCCGAGAACCGCGAGAGCATGACCACCGCCTTCACCGTCTCGATCGAGGCGAAGGAGGGGGTCACGACCGGCATCTCGGCCCACGACCGCTCGCACACCGTCGCGGTGGCCATCGACCCGACCAAGGGGCCGGACGACATCGTCTCGCCCGGCCACGTCTTTCCGCTGGTCGCCCGCGACGGCGGGGTGCTGGTCCGCGCCGGCCATACCGAGGCGGCCATCGACATTTCCCGCCTGGCGGGCCTCAACCCGGCCGGGGTGATCTGCGAGATCATGAAGGACGACGGCACCATGGCCCGGCTGCCGGACCTGGTCGCCTTCGCCCAATTGCACGGGCTGAAGATCGGCACCATCGCCGACCTGATCGCCTATCGCCGGCGCACGGAGCGGCAGGTGGAGCGGGTGCTGGAGACGCCGTTCACCAGCGTCCACGGCGGCGAGTTCCGCATGATCGTCTACCGCAACACCATCGACCGTTGCGAACATGTGGCCCTGGTGCGCGGCCGCATCGAGCCGGACAAGCCGACGCTCGTGCGCATGCACCAGGTCGATATGGCCGCCGATATGCTGGGCTTCACTGGCGCCCGGCGAGACTATGTGCCGGCCGCGCTGCGGGCCATCGGCGAGCATGACGGCCCCGGCGTGGCGGTGTTCATCCGCGATCCGAACCCCGCGTGGCTTTCCGAACGCTACGGCGGGGAGTATGCGGCGGGGAGCCAGTACCGGAACAACGCCATCCGCGACTATGGAGTGGGGGCGCAGATCCTGCTGGACCTGGGGGTGCGGGAGATGATCCTGCTCACCTCCAGTCCGTTCAAACCCGCGGCCCTCGAGGGCTACGGGCTCAGGATCGTCGGGCGCCAGCCCATCGAGACGCCCAAGGAGTAGCGCCGTATGTCCGCCAAGAAGGTCCGCATCCTGATCGTGGAGGGCCGGTTCTATTCCGAGCTGTCCGACGAGCTCCTTCGGGGCGCGGCCGACGCCATCACGGCGGTCGGGGCGGAGTACGAGGTGATCACCGTGCCGGGCGCGCTGGAGATCCCGGCGGTCATCGCCATCGCCGAGAAGGCCGGCGGCTTCGACGGCTATGTCGCCCTGGGCTGCGTGATCCGTGGCGAGACCTA
>JACRBD010000214.1 GCA_016234625.1 Caulobacterales bacterium
ACGCCGGCCACGCCGCAGCGCCGGTCGACGCGCACGCGGCGGCCGCTGATGGCCACGCGGCCCCGGCTGACGCCCACGGCGAGGCGGCCCCGCACGGCGACGCCCACGGCGAGGCCGCTGGCGGCCACGGCGGCGGCCCCGCCGAGAGCCTCGGCGCGGGGATGTGGCCCCACGTGGCCGACGGCTCGATCATCGAGTATCCGGGCTTCTGCCACGGCGGCTTCGCCTGGAACTGCGAGTGGGACCTGAAGGCCACCTTCGGCGACACCTTCAAGTTCGGCGGCGTCGACATGACGCCCACCAAGCACGTCATCATGATGTGGATCGCCTCGGCGCTCCTGCTGCTGGTGGTCTTCTCGGCGCTGCGCAAGAAGGCCATCGTCCCCAAGGGGCTCTACAGCTTCGTCGAGGTGCTGGTGAAGTTCGTCCGCGACGAGCTCGCCAAGCCGAACATCGGGGCCAAGGACGCCGACCGCTTCCTGCCCTACCTGCTGACGGCCTTCTTCTTCATCCTCTTCGTGAACCTCTTCGGCCTGCTGCCCTGGTCGGGCACCGCCACCGCCAACGTCAACGTGACGGTCTGCATGGCGGCCTTCACCTTCTTCATCACCCAGTACGCCTCCATCAAGGCCATGGGCATCGGCGGGTTCCTCAAGCACCTGACCGGCGGCGTGCCGGCCTCGCTGGCCTGGCTGTGGCCCATCATGATCCCGGTGGAGATCCTGGGCCTCTTCACCAAGCCCTTCGCCCTCACCGTCCGACTCTTCGCCAACATGGTGGCCGGCCACTTCGTCATCCTGGCGCTCCTCGGCCTGATCTTCGCCATCTCGGTGTGGGTCTTCCCGGTGTCGGTGGCGCTGGCCCTGGCCATCTTCATGCTGGAGCTCTTCGTGGCCTTCGTGCAGGCCTACATCTTCACCATGCTCTCCGCCCTCTTCATCGGCGCGGCCTTCGCCCACCACGGCGACGACCACGGCGATGAGCACGGCCACGGCGAGGCCCACGGCCACGAGGCCCACGGCCACGCCGAGGCGCACCACTAGCCTTCACCGCAGCACCTACGCGGCCGGGGTGTTCCCGGCCGTGGGTCGTCGAGCGCAGCACGCGCCACGGGACATGAGGCGGCCCGGTCAAGCACCGCCCCACGCAGCAACAATGGAGTCGACACCATGAACCAGTTCTCGCTCGGGTACTTCGCTGCCGGCATCGGCGCCGGCCTCGCCGTCATCGGCGCCGGCCTCGGCATCGGCAAGCTCGCCGCCGCCGCCATGGAGGGCTCGGCCCGCCAGCCCACCGCCGCCGGTGAGATCCGCACCTCGATGATCATCGCGGCCGCCCTCATCGAAGGCGCCACGCTGTTCGCCATCGTGGTCACGCTGCTCCTCGCCATCGCCAAGTAGTCCGGCCCTCCCGGCCGAACAGAAGGAGCCGTCATGGCCCTCTTCGCCGTATCCGCCCCGGTGCTGGCCGCCGGGGGGCTCACTCAGATCAACCCGGGGCTCACGCTCTGGGCCGCCATCACCTTCCTGGTGCTGCTGGTGGTCCTCTCCAAGTTCGCTTGGGGCCCGATCGTCAAGATGCTCGACGAGCGGGAGAAGACCATCAACGAGGCGATCGAGTCGGCCAAGAAGGAGCGCGCCGAGGCGGAGAAGCTGCTCGCCTCGCAGAAGGACGCGCTCGCCAAGGCGACCCGCGAGGCCGCCGAGATCGCCAAGCGGAACCAGGACGAGGTGGAGAAGCTCCGTCAGGAGCTGACCGCCAAGGCCCGCAAGGAGGCCGAGGAGCTGGTGGCCTCGGCCCGCAAGCAGATCGTGGAGGAGAAGTCCAAGGCCGCCGCCGAGCTGAAGGGCATGGTGGCGGACCTCGCCATCGAGGCCGCCGGCAAGCTCGTCAAGGCGAGCCTGGACGAGAAGGCGCAGCGCGCCCTCGTCGAGGACTACCTCAAGCAGCTCCCGGCCGGCCGCGCCTAGGCGCACCGGTCGAACCCGCTTCGCCGGCTCCGGCGGGCCCACGAGGTCCGCCGGGGCCGTTTTTCATTCCAAGGAACGACCTCATGGCGCTCGGCATCGGCATCGTCGGCCTCCCCAACGTGGGCAAGTCCACGCTCTTCAACGCGCTGCTGGGCACGGCGCAGGCCGCGGCGGCCAACTACCCGTTCTGCACCATCGAACCCAACCTGGGCGTGGTGCCGGTGCCCGACCAGCGGCTGGCGGACCTCTCGGCGCTCTTCGGGCCGGAGAAGACCACCCCCACCACGCTGGAGTGCATCGACATCGCCGGCCTGGTGGCCGGCGCCTCCAAGGGCGAGGGGCTCGGCAACCAGTTCCTCGCCAACATCCGCGAGGTGGACGCCATCGCCCACGTGCTGCGCTGCTTCGTGGACCCGGACGTGATCCACGTGGCCGGCAAGGTCGACCCGCGCAGCGACCGCGACGTGGTCGAGACCGAGCTGATGCTGAAGGAC
>JACRBD010000228.1 GCA_016234625.1 Caulobacterales bacterium
GCCATCGAGCGCATGTTCAGCCGTCTCAAGGACTTCCGGCGCGTCGCAACTCGATACGACAAGCTCGCAGACACCTTCACGGCCACCGTCCTTCTGGCCGCCATCGTCATCTGGTGGATATGAATGAGTCCGGACCCTAGAACATCATCCGGCCCGCGAGCTGCAGGTTGTAGCGGTCCTCGCCGTCGGTCGCCTCGTACTCGCCTTCGATGGCCACGTAGGACATCGGGGTGCCGGCCTTGAGCGCCAGGCCAAGAACCACCGCGTTGTCGCCGAGCTCGTTGGCCGGCAGCGCCACCAGCTGGCCGCCGGTGAACCGGAAGACGGTGTCGCCCATCTCGCCGGCCAGATACTGACGGTAGCCGACGCGGACCTCGGGACGCCACCACAGTTCCCGGCCGAAGGTCGCGCCGAAGGCCACCTCGGCGGTGCCCGACAGGCGGCTGCTGGTGCGATCTTCGATGAACAGGTTGAAGGCGTCCTCGCCGCCCGTTTCCTGCCGCGAGCCTTCGCTGAGATACAGGTAATCCAGGCTGATCAGCGGCCGGATGAAGAAGTGGCCGACCTCCGCCTGATACGAGGCGCTGAGGCTGGCCAGGCCGGTGAAGCCGTTCCAGCCCGAGTCCGCCTGGCGGATCAGGCTGTCGGAGGGCGAGATGAACACGCGGTCGCCGTCGAACCAGGCGTAGCCGGCGCTGCCGCGGGCGCTGAACAGCCAGCTGCCCACGGACCGACGCCAGTAGACGCCGGCTTCGAGCAGGGAAATGGTCGTCTCTTCGCCGACCACGGCGACGTCGTCCTTTTCCTCGGCGCTGATGAAGGCCAGCGTGGCGCCCAGAGCTCCGCCGTCGGCGCCCATGCTTTCGTAGCCCCCGACAAAGCCGAAGGCCTTGGTCTCGGATCCCAGGCCGACGCCCGCCTCACGCATGACGTCGACGTTGACTTCCTGCATCCAGAAGCTGTCGGGGCCGTAGCGCGCGCGGGGGTCAGGCTTGGTGGCCGTCAGGCGCGAGATGGTGCTGGTCAGGCTTTCAACGGCGGAGAACAGCCCCTCACCCTGGTCGGGCAGCATCTGGTCATAGAGCGCGAGGAATTCCTGGCGGGTCTGGGCGCCGAGGAAGGCGTCCAGCACCTCTGTATCGCTACTCAAAGCCTCATAGACCGCGTTCAGGGCCAGGGTCTCATTGACGTTGAGGTTCATTTCCAACGCCGTTCGGCGGCGGATGTCGAGATAGACCTCGCCCAGGGCCGCGTTGGCCGATGCTTCAGCAACAACCACATAGGGCGCGTTGCCCAGCAGGCTGGCGTCGATGGTCCCGGCCGTCAGGCCCGCGGGCGTGTCGGTCCTGATGATCGTGAAACGCTGCGCCGACGACGAGGCCAGACTGGTCAGGTTCAGACCTAGTTGGGCGCCCGTGGCGATGTTGGCGGTCGCGACGGTCAGTTGCGTGGCCGTGCTCGCGTCTGGATCGGCCGTGACGAACAGCGTGCTGTCTGCGGACAGGGTCAGGCTGGTCGCGTCGACCACGCCGGTGTTGTCCAGCTGAACCGCGCCATTGACGACGTTGATCGTCAGTTGACCATCGGTGTCGGTGATCTCGCCTGAGAACCCGGCGACGCCGGTGGCCGTGCCGACCGTGAATACGTCCGCGCCCGCGCCAAAGGCGATATCGCCGATGATGATCCCGTTCTGAAGGTTGATCGTGTCGCTGCCCGAACCAAGCCGGATGTCGCCGATGATCGACGCCTCGCGGGAGTCGACCGCCCCGTCGCCATCGGTGTCGAGGTCGTTGACGGTATCGACGGTGTCGAGAATCCCGTCGTTGTCGTCGTCGGTATCGTCGGCGTTGATGACGCCGTCGCCGTCGATATCCTTGTCGACGGTGTCGGGCACGCCGTCGGCATCGGTGTCGCCCGTGTTCGAGAACTGGACCAGGGTCACGCCGGTCACGTTGTTGCTCAGGTCGATAGCGATCGCCTTGCCGACAACCACCTCGTTCGACGCATCGGTGTCGGTGTCGTCACCGTCGTCAGCGTCATCCGTGGCCGTCACCAGCGCCGTGATCTTGCCGGAGTTGGTCAACGAGGTGAGGCCGCCCGAGCCGTCCCACACTGAGACCGCGTTGGTGCGTTCACCCAGAACCGAGGTCGTGATGGTCCCGGAGTTGCTGAACGTGGTCATCGTCGCGCCCGGATCGATGCGGACACCGAAGACGTTCAGGGCGGTCTCGTTCACAAGCGCAGCTGATGTCGCGGTCATCCCGGCGAAGATCGTGCCGGTGTTGTTGATGATCGGGACATTGGCGCCGGCCGCCAGGTGGAGGGCCTGAAGCTGCGCATTGTAGCCGGTCACCGAGATCGCGCCGGTGTTCAGCATGCCGCCTGTCAGGACCGTCGCGAAACCGCCCGACCCGCCAATCCGGACACCAGTCGCGGAGACATTGTCATAAACACCGTTGGCCCCGACGCTGCCGGACTGAATCAGACCGTAAGCCTGGCTTCCCGGCCCGACCACGCCGATCGTGATGGCCTGGGAGTTTGAGCCAACCAGCAGGGCCGGAGCCGCGCCGAAGACCGTGATGGTCGCGGCGCCTTCCGAACTGTCGAGGATGCCGTCGAAGTCCGAGTCGCCATCCATGAGCCCGTTGCCGTCATCGTCCGGATCGTCGGCGTCGAGAATGCCGTCGTTGTCGTCGTCGGTGTCGGTCGAATTCGCGGTGCCGTCATTGTCGTAGTCGTTGTCGAGGATGCCGTCGCCATTGGCGTCGGTATCGGTGGTGTCGAGGGTGCCGTCGTTGTCGTCGTCGGTGTCGGCGCTGTCGACCCAGCCGTCGTTGTCGTTGTCGATGTCCACCACCGGCGTCGCCGCCAGATTGATGCCGCCGGTGACGTTGCCGACGATGCGAACCGCCGATCCACCCTGCAACAGATCATCGGCGTCGAGATTGGCGCGATCCGTCGCGAGCACGGGCCGGGACGTATAGCGGTAGCCGCTGGCGGACACGGCGCCCTGGAACAGCAGGGCGCCGGTGACATCGTTGTCCACCGCGACGCCGACGGCGTTCAGCCCGAGGGCCGAAACCGTACCCGCCATCCGGACATCACCGGTGATCGCCCCGGTCATGCGGACCGCGTAGACGTTGTTCCCGACAATATTGATGGCGCCGAGGTTGGAAAAATCGCCGTTGAGCGCGCTCTCGACGCTGACGCCGTAGGAATTGTTGCCCTCGACCGTGATCGCGCCTCCGACGTCGTTCAGGAACGAGCCGGTGACCGTCCCCGCGCCGGTGATCCGCACGCCATAGCGATCCGAGCCGGTGGCGAAATCGCCGTCCAGGTTGCCGTCGCCGGCGGTCGAGGTGGCGCTGCCGCTTCCGTCGTCCTTGGCCGTGTAACTGTCGTTGACGGTGATCTGGCCGGAATTGGTGAACGTCGTGGTCGTGCCGCCGTTGATCTGAACGCCGGTCGAACCGGTGACATCCTTGGACGAGATCTCACCCTTGTTCGTCAGGGTGTTGTTGGAGTTGACGGTGACCATCGGCCCGGCCGTCGTGAGCTTCACCGAGCCGGCGGCGGCGATGGTGATATTATCGGCCGCGCCGCTGTTGATCGTCCCGGTGGCGATGGCCGCGGTCCTGGCGTCGGAAATCGTGACCTCGGCGAGCGCCTGGCTGGCGAACAGCAGCAGGGGTGCGACGGCGACGGAGGCGACCAAACGCTTGCGGAACATGAACTGTAAACCCCGGACCTTATACGGCGACACGTTCGTCCCCTCCCGATGCGGCGAAATTGCGTCAGCCGACATGAACCATCCCCAGGGACCCCCGCCTCGTCTATCGCAAGGCCTGCAAGGGCGCCATATCTCCGCACACCCTACCCCGCCGAAAAAATGGAATCGAGGCTTTCGCGCCATGCCCCCGGAAAGTGCGGCCAAAATGCATCGGCCTACGCTTCTGGCGGGCCTCGCCGGCGCCGCCGCGCCCCTGGCCCTCGCCGCCTTTGGCCAGGCCCAGCCGACGCCGGCGATTCTGGTCGCCCTCGCCGTGGGCGGCCTGGGGCTCGCCTTGGCGCGGCGGGACCCTGAGCCGGCGACCCGGGCGGTGGAAACGGCGCCCGCCGCGGCGGGCGATCCTCTGCCCTATGCGGCCATCATCGGGGCGCTTGAGGACCCGGTGATGGTCATCGCCGCCGGCGCGCCGGGTGAAACGGCCGGACACCGCCTGGCGTTCGCCAACCCCGCGGCCCGCGCGCTGTTTCGCATTCAGCGCCAGGACGCGCGGCTGATCACCGCCATCCGCAACCCCCAGGTCATTGAACTGGTCGACGAGGCCCTGATCGGCCGCATCGCCGGCCACGGCGTCTTCGAGGCCGGCGGCGCCCACGACCGGGTCTGGGTCGCCAGCGCCCAGCCGCTGACCGGCGAGACCGGCTCCGCGCCGCTGGCCCTGCTTGTGCTGCGCGACCAGACGGACCTGCGCCGGGCCGAGCGGATGCGGGCCGACTTCCTCGCCAACGCCAGTCATGAGTTGCGCACGCCGCTGGCCTCCCTGACCGGATTCATCGAGACCCTGCGCGGCCCGGCCCGCGACGACGCCGTGGCGCGGGACCGGTTCCTCGGCATCATGCAAACCCAGGCCGAGCGCATGGCCCGGCTGATCGACGACCTGATGAGCCTGTCGCGGATCGAGCTGAACGAGCACATCGCCCCCCAGGGCCGGGTCGATCTGGCGCTGGCCGTCACCGACGTCGCCGACGCCCTGACCCCGGTTACCCGCGACAAGGGCGTGCGGATCGACTGGAGCGCGCCGGCCGCGGCCGCCGCCACGGTCGAGGGCGACCGCGACCAGATCATCCAGGTGATCCAGAACCTGATCGACAACGCGGTGAAATACTCAAGCGCCGACGGCGTCATCCGGGTGGAGGTGTCCGCCCCCGCGTCAGGTGAGACGCCGCCGCCGCTGGATCCCGAGGCGGCCCGGCTCGCGCTGCTGGCCCCCGATCACCGGCCCGGCGAACTCTATGCGCTGCTGCGGGTCAGCGACTCGGGGCCGGGCATGCCGCGCGACGCCCTGCCCCGGCTGACCGAGCGATTCTATCGCGTCGAGGGCCAGAAGAGCGGCGACCGGTCCGGCACCGGCCTGGGCCTCGCCATCGTCAAGCACATCGTCAACCGCCACCGGGGCGGAATCTCCGTCGAAAGCGCCGAGGGCCGGGGGGCGACCTTTTCGGTCTGGCTGCCCCTGGCCGCGACGGGGCAGGCCGCCGGGCCGGAGGGTGTCGTAAAAGCGTCGTAGAACTGTCGCATAGGGGCAGCATCGGGCGGGCATCTAGCGCTCGCACTCCCGCCGCTGTTCCGGACCCGCGATGACCGTACTGATCGCCCTGGCCCTGCTCGCCGTCTTCTCCGGAAGCGTCTACCTGCTGGGTCGTCGGCGCGCCGTGGCCCTGGCCGGCGGCAAATCGGCCGGCCTGCATTCCCTGCCCGGCTATCACGGGACCTGGGTCGCTCTCTGGGCGGGCGTTCCCGCCGCCCTGATCATCCTGTTGTTCGCCGTGTTCGGCTCGCGGGTCGAGGACGCCGCCCTGCGCACGCAGGTCCCTGCGGCCGTCGCCCAGCTGTCCGCTGAACGCCAGGTGACCTTCTGGAGCGACGCCGGGGCCGCCGCCCGTGGCCAGGCCCGGAGCGAAATCGCCTATGAGGGCGAGCTCAAGACCGCCTTTGACGCCAAGGTCGCCGAGGGCCGCCGCATCGGCGTCATCGGCCTGGTCTCGGTGCTGGCCCTGTCCGGCGTGCTGGCCCTGTGCGGTTTCCTGCTGGCCTTCCCCCGGCTGTCGAAGGACTTCCGCGCCCGCAACCGGGTCGAGGGCTGGACCAGCCTGCTGCTGATCGCCTGTTCGACGCTCGCGGTGCTGACCACCCTGGGCATCGTCATGTCCCTGGCCTGGGAGAGCTTCCGCTTCTTCCAGTCCGTGCCGCCGACCGACTTCCTGTTCGGGACCGCCTGGGATCCCCAGATCGCCATGCGCAGCGACCAGGTCGCCGCCGAGGGCGCGTTCGGCGCGGCGCCGCTGTTCGCCGGCACCTTCCTGATCATGCTGATCGGCATGGCCGTGGCCGCGCCGGTGGGCCTGTTCTCGGCCATCTATCTGTCGGAATACGCCGGCCCGACCATGCGGGCGATCATAAAGCCGCTGCTGGAGATTCTCGCGGGCGTGCCGACGGTGGTCTACGGCTTCTTCGCCGCCCTGACGGTGGGCCCGACCTTCCGCGCCTTCTTCAACTGGATCGGCGGCTTCCTCGTCGGCGGGCCGATGGACAGCCTGGGCCAGTACCTGGAGACGGTGCAGAACCAGATGGCCCTGACCGCCGGCGTGGTCATGGGCATCATGCTGATCCCGTTCGTCTCGTCCCTGTCGGACGACATCATCAACGCCGTGCCCCAGACGCTGCGCGACGGCAGCTACGCCATGGGCGCGACGAAGTCGGAAACGGTGAAGCGGGTCATCTTGCCGGCCGCCCTGCCGGGCGTGGTCGGAGCCCTGATGCTGGCCGTCTCGCGGGCCATCGGCGAGACCATGATCGTGACCATGGCCGCCGGCCTGCAGGCGAAACTGACCGCCAACCCGCTGGACACCGTCACCACCGTCACCGTGCAGATCGTCACCCTGCTGACCGGCGACCAGGAGTTCGACAGCCCCAAGACCCTCGCCGCGTTCGGCCTCGGACTGACGCTGTTCGCCGTCACCCTGACCCTCAACATCATCGCCCTGGGCATCGTGCGGAAGTACCGGGAACAATATGACTGAGATCGCCGCCGCCCGTCTGAAGAAGCGTCACGCCGCAGAGGGCCGTTTCCGGCTCTATGGCCGCATGGCGATCATCGTGGCCCTGTCGTTCCTGGTCCTGCTGCTGGGTCGGATCGGCATACAGGGCTATTCGACCTTCACCACCAACACCGTCTCGCTGCCGGTCTATCTCGACCCCGCGCGGATCGATCCGGCGGACCTTGAGGGTTCCAACTTCGACTATGTCGTCGCCCTCTCCCTGCTCAAGCGGATGGGCGAGACCGAGGACGAGTTCGGCTCGGCTTCCGATGACGCCATGGCGCTGGTCAGCCGCGACCTGGGCTTCCAGATCCTCGACAAGGTCAAGGCCGACGCCACCCTGATCGGCAAGACCGTCACCATCACCGGTCCGGTCAAGGCCGACGCCGACCTCTATTACAAGGGCGAGCTGAAACGCTCGACCGACGAGGCCGACCGCAAGCTCAACGACCGTCAGCTGGACTGGCTCGATCGTCTGAAAAAGAGCGGCGCGGTGACCAGCGGATTCAACGTCGCCTTTTTCACCAACGCCGACTCCACCGAGCCCGAGCAGGCCGGCATCCTGGGGGCCGTGATCGGTTCGGCCATGATGCTGCTGGTCACCGCCCTGATCGCCGTGCCGATGGGCGTCATGGCGGCGGTCTGGCTGGAGGAGTTCGCCCCGAAGAACCGCTGGACCGACCTGATCGAGGTCAACATCAACAACCTCGCGGCGGTGCCATCGATCGTCTACGGCCTGCTGGGCCTGGCGGTGTTCATCAACTGGTTCGGCGCTCCGCGCGGCGCGGCGGTGACCGGCGGGATGGTGCTGGCCCTGATGGCCCTGCCGACGGTGATCATCGCCACCCGCTCGGCGCTCAAGGCCGTACCGCCCTCGATCCGCGAAGCGGCCTGGGGCGTCGGCGCCTCGCGGACCCAGACGGTGTTCCACCATGTCCTGCCCCAGGCCATGCCGGGGGTGATGACCGGCGCCATCCTGTCTCTCGCCCACGCGCTCGGCGAGACCGCGCCCCTGCTGATGATCGGCATGATCGCCTTCAACCCTGGCCTTCCCGAAGGCTTCACCAGTTCCGCCAGCGTCCTGCCGGTGCAGGTGTTCATCTGGGAAAACGCCTCCGAACGCGCCTTCCACGAACGCACGGCCGCAGCCATTGTCGTGCTGCTGGTCTTCATGATCGCGATGAACGCGGCCGCGGTGATCCTGCGCCGCCGCTTCGAGCGCAGATGGTAGCCCCGATGACCGTACAATCGCCCCTGATCCGCACCGCCGCGCCGCACAGCCACCATCCGGTGAGCCTGGAGCCGTCGAAAATCGTCGTCCGCGACGTCAGCGTCTTCTATGGCGCCAAACAGGCCCTGGACTCTGTCTCGATCGATATCCCCGGCAAAGCGGTCACCGCCTTCATCGGCCCGTCCGGCTGCGGCAAGTCGACCTTCCTGCGCTGCATCAACCGGATGAACGACACTATCCCCGGCTGCCGGGTCGAGGGCGCGGTGGAGATCGATGGCGAGGACGTCAACGACAAGGCCATCGACCCGGTGGTCCTGCGGGCCAAGGTCGGGATGGTGTTCCAGAAGCCCAACCCGTTCCCCAAGTCGATCTTCGAGAACGTCGCCTACGGCCCGCGCATCCACGGCATCTCCAGCAGCAAGAGCGAGCTGGAGGGCATCGTCGAGGCCTCGCTGAAGAAGGCCGGCCTGTGGGCCGAAGTGTCCGACCGCCTCGGCGCGCCGGGCACCAGCCTGTCGGGCGGTCAGCAGCAGCGGCTGGTCATCGCCCGGGCCATCGCGGTCAATCCGGAGATCATCCTGATGGACGAGCCCTGCTCGGCCCTCGATCCCATCGCCACCGCCCGCATCGAGGAGCTGATCGATGACCTGCGGCAGCAGTTCTGCATCGTCATCGTCACCCACTCCATGGCCCAGGCCGCGCGGGTCTCGCAGCGGACGGCCTTCTTCCACATGGGCCGGCTGATCGAGTCCGGCTCGACCGAAGAAATCTTCACCAATCCGCGCGAGTCGCGGACCCAGGACTACATCACCGGCCGGATCGGCTGAGGCGCCCCATGAACGAACATATCGTCAGATCCTACGAGGAAGAGCTCAACCAGCTGGCCGCCGAGGTGGTTCGCATGGGCGGCCTCGCCGAGGCCCAGGTGAACGACTCGATCCAGGCCTTCGCCCGGCGGGACGTGGCCATGGCCCAGGCGATGATCGGCCGGGACGGCAAGCTGGACGCCATGGAGGCGGATATCGAGCGGGCCGCCATCCGCATGATCGCCCTGCGCCAGCCGATGGCCAACGACCTGCGCCGGACCATGTCGGCGATGAAGATCGCCATGAACCTGGAGCGCTGCGGGGATCTGGCCAAGAACATCGGCAAGCGCACCCTGATCCTCGCCGAGGCCGAGCCGGCCGGGCCGGTGACCCGCTCGATCGAGCGGATGGGCAAGCTGGTCGCCTCGCGCCTCAAGGAAGTGATCGACGCCTACACCAACTCCGAGGTCGACCGCGCCGTCTCCGTCTGGTCGCGGGACACCGAGGTCGATGAGCACTACGAGAGCCTGTTCCGCGAGCTGCTGACCTACATGATGGGTGACCCGCGCACGATCACCGCCGGGGCCCATCTGCTGTTCGTGGCCAAGAACCTGGAACGGATCGGCGACCACGCCACCAACATCGCCGAGATCGTTCACTTCGAGATCACCGGCCAGGAAATCGTCTCCGAACGGCCCAAGCTGGATACGCTGACCCCATGACCCCCACGGTGCTCGTGGTCGAGGACGAGGACGCCCTCGCCACCCTGCTGCAGTACAATCTCGAGAAGGAAGGCTATCGCGTCATCCTGGCCGGCGACGGCGAGGAGGCGCTGATCCTGGTCCAGGAGGAGCTGCCGGACCTGGTGGTGCTGGACTGGATGCTGCCCAAGGTCTCGGGCATCGAGGTTTGCCGCCGCCTGCGCCAGCGCACCGAGAGCCGCAACCTGCCGATCCTCATGCTGACCGCCCGCGGCGAGGAGAGCGACCGGGTCCGTGGCCTGGACACCGGCGCCGACGACTATGTGGTCCAGCCCTTCGCCCTGAGCGAGCTGACCGCCCGTATCCGCGCCGTCATGCGCCGCATCCGTCCGGGTCTGGCCGACGACCGCGTCACCTGCGGCGACATCGTCATGGACCGGGTGGCCCACCGGGTGAAGCGCGGCGGGAGCGAGGTGCATCTGGGCCCCACCGAATTCCGCCTGCTCGACCACCTGATGCAGCACCCCGGCCGGGTGTTCAGCCGCGAACAACTGCTCGACGCGGTCTGGGGCTCTGACGTCTATGTCGAGGCCCGCACTGTCGATGTGCACATCGGCCGCCTGCGCAAGGCGCTCAACGGCAAGGCCGACGCCGACCCGATCCGCACGGTGCGGTCGGCGGGGTATTCGTTGGATCTGGAGGGGTGACGATTCCCCTTCCCCCTGGAGGGGGGAAGGGCCGGGGATGGGGGTGGAGGTCCTTTCCGCAACAAATGCGCTGGGAGTCTTGGAACAATCCGGGTTCACCGCGCGAGCCGAACCGTCACCACCCCCAACCCAACCCTTCCCCCCTCCAGGGGGAAGGGCTTAAATGCCCCCATGCGGCTCGACCATGTCGTCATCCCCTGTTTCGATGCCAAGGCCTCCCTCGCCTTCTACGGCGAGACGCTCGGCCTGCCGCTGATCGAGGTCAGCGAGGGCGACGACTGGGGCGGCCATCCCTGGCTGATGATGATCTTCTCCATCGGCGATGGCCGCGAGATCGTGCTGGTGGCGCTGAAGGGCGCGACCGCGCCAGCCAACCCCCTGCCGGCCGACTCCCGCCACTACGCCTTCGCGGTCGACACGCCGGGCGAGCTGCAGTCCTGGCGCGCCCGGCTGGCCGAGGCCGGCGTCGCCATCGACGAGGAAGACCACGGCGAGCAGCAATCGATCTACTTTTCCGACCCCGCGGGGAACGTGCTTGAGATCACCAGCCCGCCAAGCGCGGTTCCTCTGACCGCCAATCCCGATGCGATGGCCGCCGCCAAACGATGGATCGGCCAGTAGTCCCCAGACTTTCCGCTCGTCCTCGCTGTCGCAAGGATGAGCGGATTTGTGAGGGGGCGGGCGCTTGACCCGGTTTGCCGGGCGCGCATAACCCCCCCATGAACATCCTCCTCGTCGGATCGGGCGGGCGTGAACACGCGCTGGCCTGGAAGATCGCGCGGTCGCCGCTGCTGACGCGGATGGTCGCCGCGCCGGGCAATCCCGGCATCGCCGGCCTGTGCGAGACCCGGCCGCTTATGGTCACCGATGTCGAGGGACTGGTCGCCCTGGCCAGGGAGATCGCCGCCGACCTGGTGGTCATCGGTCCGGAATCGGCGCTGGAGGTCGGCCTGGCCGACGCCCTGGCCGATGCCGGCATCGCCTGTTTCGGCCCGACGCGGGCCGCCGCCGAGATCGAGACCTCCAAGGCCTTCAGCAAGGACTTCCAGGCGCGGCACGGCCTGCCCACGGCGGCCTATGGCGTGTTCGAGACCGTCGATGCGGCCAGCGCCTTCCTCGACGCCCAGACACCGCCCTACGTGATCAAGGCCGATGGCCTGGCGGCGGGCAAGGGCGTTGTCATCGCGGCCAGCCGTCCCGAGGCCGACGAGGCCGTGGCCGACATGCTCGGCGGCCGCTTCGGCCAGGCCGGGGCGCGGGTGGTCATCGAGGAGTTCATGGTCGGCGAGGAGTGCTCATTCTTCGCCCTGTGCGACGGCGAGACCGCCGTGCCGTTCGGCTACGCCCAGGATCACAAGCGCGCCTTCGACGGCGACATTGGCCCCAACACCGGCGGCATGGGGACCTATTCCCCCGCCCCTGTGCTGACGCCGGCCCTGGCGAGGCGGGCCTTCGACGAATGCGTCCTGCCCGCCGTGAAGGGCCTGGCCGCGGAGGGGCGGCCATACAAGGGCGTGCTCTATGCCGGGCTGATGCTGACCGAGACCGGGCCCCGGCTGGTGGAGTTCAACGCCCGCTTCGGCGATCCGGAATGCCAGGTGCTGATGCTGCGGCTGGCCGACGACATTGTCCCCTGGCTGAAGGCCTGCGCCGACGGGACCCTGGCCGCCCTGCCCGAGCCGAAATGGCGCGACGAGAGCGCCATCTGTGTGGTCATGGCCGCCGATGGCTATCCATCGAGCCCGGTCAGCGGGGCGATCATCCGCGGCGCCGGCAGCGACTTCGGCGGGGAGGCCGTCGTGTTCCACGCCGGGACCCGGCGCGATCCCGACGGGACCCTGCGCTCGGCCGGAGGCCGGGTGCTGAACGTCTGCGCCCTTGGCGCGACCCTGCATGAGGCCCGCGACATCGCCTATGCGGCCGTGGGGACGATCGGCTTCCCCGGCGGATTTTACCGGTCGGACATCGGCTGGCGGGCGCTCTGAACACCCGCGTCGCACGTATTCTCTGGAAACGCTCCCCGACTCTCCCCTAGGAGAGGGGCAGCTGACAATGCACGCCGGGGGGACGGGCATGAAGTTCGACCTTGTAGAGTACGTTCGTTGCCTGTTGCGGGGCGGACACGACAGCACCAACAGCAAATCCAGGCGCGGCTACATGACCTGCGTGCGCTGCGGCCATCGACGAAAATGGCGGTGACCCCAAGGCATCCTTGCGCCGTTCGCGCCAACCCCTAAACTCGCGCCTTCAAACAAGCGTACGAAATTGGGGAAAACGCTCATGGCCGAGGCCGCCGCGGCGCCGACCGCTCAGGATCTGAATTCGGGCACCAAGCCGGTCGATCCGCGCCATGCCATCGACGAGGGCAAGCTCGCCGCCTGGCTCGAGGCCAATGTCGAGGGCTACGTCGGCCCGCTGGAAGTCCGACAGTTCAAGGGCGGCCAGTCCAACCCGACCTATCAGCTGGTCACCCCGGCGAAGAAGTACGTCCTGCGCCGCAAGCCGCCCGGCAAGCTGCTGCCGTCGGCCCATGCCGTCGATCGCGAGTACAAGGTCATCAAGGCCCTCGGCACGACCGGCTTCCCGGTGGCCAGGGCCTACGCCCTGTGCACCGACGACGACGTCATCGGCACCATGTTCTATGTGATGGACAACGTCGAAGGCCGGATCCTCTGGGACCTGACCCTGCCCGACTATTCGCCGGCCGAACGGGGCCTGATCTACAAGGCCAAGATCGGCACCCTGGCCCAGCTGCACAACACTGACTACGAGGCCATCGGCCTTGGCGACTTCGGCCGGCCGGGCAACTACTTCGCGCGCCAGATCGACCGCTGGATCAAGCAGTACAAGGCCTCCGAGACCCAGCCCATCGCCTCGATGAACCGGTTGATGGAGTTCCTGCCCTCGACCACGCCGGAGGACGACAAGACCTCGATCGTCCACGGCGACTACCGCCTGGACAACATGGTCCTGCACCCCACAGAGCCGAAGGTGGCCGCGGTGCTGGACTGGGAGCTGTCGACTCTGGGCAATCCCATGGCCGACTTCTCCTATCTCCTGATGCACTGGGTCATGCCGGGCGCCGAGCGCGCCTCGCTGTCGGGCATCGCGGACCTCAAGAGCTGGGGCATCCCGACCGTCGAGGAGGTGGTCGAGCAGTACTGCGGCCTGACCGGTCGTAGCGGCGTGCCGAACCTGGACTGGTATTTCGCCTACAACCTGTTCCGGCTGGCCGGCATCTGCCAGGGCATCGTCGGCCGCGTACGCGACGGCACCGCCTCCAGCGACCACGCCGCGCAGATGGAGGCGCGGGTCCCTGCCCTGTCCGACGCGGCCCTGACCTTCGCCATCAAGGCCGGAGCCTGACATGACCCCCGTGACGAGGCGATTCGCGGCCCTCAGCGCCGGCGCCCTGCTGGCCATCGGCGCCGGCCTTGGCCTGGCCCAGGCTCGCGGCGCCCCTGACGAGACGCCCCTGACCTATGTCCAGGCCGGCCGGCTGCTCGCGGATCCGGCTTCCGGAACGGTCGAGACCGGGAAGACCCTGGTCATCCAGGGCGGCAAGGTGGTGCGCATCGAGGCGGGCTACACCACCGCGGCGGGCGCGAAGATCATCGATCTGCGCGACAGCTTCGTCCTGCCCGGCCTGATCGACAGCCATGTCCACCTGACCGGCGAACAGGGGCCCAATTCGCAGCTGGAAGAGTTCACCAAGACCCGCTCCGACCTGGCCCTCGATGGCGCCTGGAACGGCATGAAGACCCTGCGCGCCGGTTTCACCACCGTGGCCGATCTGGGCGCGCCCAATGAATCCATCTTCGCCCTGCGTGACGCCATTCGGACCGGGCGCATCCCGGGTCCCCGGATCATCGCCTCGGGCGAGGCCATTTCGGTGCATGGTGGTCACGGCGACCCCGGCAACGGCATGCCGGCGGCTCTGGTGCCCATCTACCGCGGCTCGGCGGTCTGCTCCGGCGCCGACGACTGCCGCCGCGCGGTGCGCGAACAGGTGCGGGCGGGCGCGGACATCATCAAGATCACCGCCACCGGCGGCGTGCTCTCCCAGACCGCCGCGGGCCTGGCCAAGCAGTTCACCGACGACGAGCTGCGCGCCATCGTCGAGACCGCCCATTCGATGGGCCGCAAGGTCACCGCCCACGCCCACGGCGGTGATGGCGTCAATGCCTTCCTCCGGGCCGGCGGCGACTCCATCGAGCACGGCACCTATCTCGACGCGGAGTCGATCAAGCTGTTCAAGTCTGGCGGCGGCTTCCTGGTGCCGACCCTGATGGCCGGCGACTTCGTCGCCCGCGAGGCGGCCAAGCCCAACACCTTCTTCACCCCCGCGCAGCGCGACAAGGCGTTGCTAGCCGGTCCGAAGATGCTCGACATGGCCCGCCGCGCCTGGGCCGGCGGGGTGAAGATCGCCTTCGGCACCGACACCGGGGTCTCGGCCCACGGCGACAACGCCGGCGAGTTCGCCCTGCTGGTCAAGGCCGGCATGAGCCCGATCGACGCGATCCGCGCGGCCACGGTATGGGCCGCCGAGCACTTCGGCCTCTCCGACCAGATCGGCTCGCTGGCCCCCGGCAAGCAGGCCGACCTGATCGCCGTCCGCGGCGATCCGCTGGCCGACGTGACCGTGCTGACCCGGGTGACCTTCGTGATGAAGGGCGGGGTGGTTTACAAGAGCGAGTAACCCGGCCCCGTCATCCCGGGCCTTGTGCCGGGGACGCCTCTGGACGCACCTCGAACCCGCCAGGCTGGAGCGCCGCATCAGCGGCGGCTCGAGGGGGCCTCGCCACAAGGGCGAGGACAACGGGTCCATCGTGCAGGAGATGGCGACAGTCAGCGCCGCCGCCCGCCCCCGAACGGCCGCCATCTCAGAAACCCGATGATCGCCGGCCCCACCACGGGGGTGCGCAGCAGCGGGCGCACGGCGTGGGGGCGGGTCTTGAGGAAACAGACCACCGCCCCGATCCAGAACACCGTCGTCGGCAGGCCGGGCGTGACGATGCCGACCGCGCCCACGGCCACCAGCGCACCGCCCAGGCCGTCGAGCGCGGCGCGGGCGGCGGGCGACCGTCGGCGATTGGGCGGCGGGTTCTCCATGGCGACGACTATTGCGGGTTCGGCCGCTTTCCGCCACCACAGCCCGATGACTTCCATCCTGCCCGACGCCGCGCCGACCAACTGGGTGGACCAGTATGCGCCGGCCGGGCTGCGGCCGTGGCTGAAGCTGGGGCGGTTCGACCGGCCGACGGGAATCTGGCTGTTGATGCTGCCCGGCTGGATGGGCCTCAGCCTCGCCGCCGCCATGCGCGGCAAGGCGCCGGACCCGATCCTGCTGCTGCTGTTCCTCGTCGGGGCGGCGCTGATGCGGGCGGCGGGCTGCGCCTACAACGACATCGTCGACCGGGACATCGACGCGAAAGTGGCGCGCACCGCCGGCCGGCCGATTCCCTCGGGCCAGATCAGCGTCAAACAGGCCTGGGCCTTCGTCGTCGGATGCTGCCTGGTCAGCCTGTTGATCCTGCTGGCGCTGAACGGGTGGGCCATCGGCCTCGGGATCGCCTCGCTGGCGCTGGTGGCGGCCTATCCGTTCATGAAGCGGATCACCTGGTGGCCGCAGGCCTGGCTGGGCCTGACCTTCAACTGGGGCGCCCTGATGGGCTTCGCCGCCGGCAGCTCCGGCGCGCCGGGCTGGCCGGCCGCTCTGCTGTATGCCGGACTGGTGTTCTGGACCCTCGGCTACGACACTATCTATGCCGTGCAGGATCTGGAGGACGACGCCCTGGCCGGGGTCAAGTCCTCGGCCCTGCGGCTGGGCGGCCAGGCCCCCCGGGCGGTTCTGGGCTTCTACGTCGCCAGCTTCTGCCTGGTGTTGCTGGGCGCCTGGGTCGCCGGGCTGGGACCGCTGTTCCTGACGCCGGTGGCCCTGTTCGCCCTGCACCTGTCGCGGCAGGCGGCCAGGCTGGAGGTGACCGATCCGCGGGGCGCCCTGGCCCTCTTCAAGTCCAACACCTGGGCGGGGGCGGTGCTGGTCGTGGCGTTGGCGGTGGGCGCCTGGAAGCCGGGCGGGTTGTTTTAACCCACATTGTCATCCCGGCCGCAGCGCGAAGCGCGAAGAGCAGGGACCCAGATTCGGCTTCACGCGCCTCAGGTTGAGACTTGATCTGGGTCCCGGATCGCCCCTGCGGGCCGTCCGGGATGACAATGGAGGATGGGCAAAGGTGACGCTTGGTCATCCTACACATCCCGGCGGCGAAGTGAGATAATCCCCGCCATGACTGTCGCGGCGCGCGTGAAACCGAAGGACTTCTTCACCGATGAGGAATGGGCGCCGCTGGCCGCCCGCTCGTCGTGGATGGGTCTGTGGCTGATCGCTCACGCCTGGTTGACCATCGCCGCCGCCGGCGCGCTGTTCATCGTCTGGCCAAACCCTCTGACTCTGGTCGTGGCGGTCGTGGTCATCGGCGCGCGGCAGCTGGGCCTGGCCATCCTGATGCACGACGGGGCCCACGGCTGCCTGCACCCCAACCAGAAGATCAACGACTGGATCGGCCACTGGCTGGCCGGCGCCCCGACCAACGGCGACCTGCGGCGCTACCGCGACTACCACCTGCAGCACCACAAGTTCGCCCAGCAGAAGGAAGACCCGGACCTGGGCCTCTCGGCGCCGTTCCCGATCACGCGGCAGTCGCTGTGGCGCAAGGCGGTCCGCGACCTGACCGGCCAGACCTTCTACAAGCAGCGCATCCAGCCGAGCATCGACGCCTTCAAGTCCGGCAAGCGGCAGAACGTCCCGTTCTGCAAGACCTTCAAGGGCGTGCTGACCTTCTGGTCGCCGTTCCTGATCTTCCACGCGCCGATCATCATCGCGCTGTCAGCCGTCGGCCTGTGGTGGGCCTGGCCCGTGCTGTGGCTGCTGCCGATGGCGACCTGGTATCCGCTGATCACCCGCCTGCGGAACATCGCCGAGCACGCCCTGGTCGGCGTCGACCAGCCCGACCCCCTGCGCCACGCCCGCACCACCCTGGCCGGCCCGGTCGAGCGGCTGATCCTCGCGCCCTACTACGTCAACTATCACTGCGAACATCACATGTTCATGCACGTCCCCTGCTGGAACCTGCCGAAGGTCCACCGGCTGCTGAAGGCCAAGGGCGTGATGGAGAAGATGCTGACCGCGCCAGGGTATGTGACGGTGCTGCGGGAAGCGTCGAGCAAGGGGCTGGCGACAGCCTGACAGCCTAGTTGCCGTAAGGCGTATCGGCGGTGCCCAGCAGGTCTGGCCGGACGATCTCGATGCCGCCGCCATTGCAGGTGATCCGCGCCACCTCGGCGTCGCCCTTGCTCACCAGGACTCCGTCCTCGGGCGACCGCAATTCCTCGTAGATCACGTAGTTATAGCCGCCCTGGTCGAATTCGAGCCACTGGTTGCCCTGGTGCTCGAGGCCGTAGCGGAACCGGCCACGCGGGTGGGTCAGCGTCTCCGGATAGCGCATCTCAAGCGCCCCGGGCTTGCCTATCCGGTACTGCATGTAGCCTTCGCTGGTGGAAATCGTCCGCGAAGCACAGACGCTGATCATCTTTCTTTTCGCGCGGCAGGACCAGACAACGTTCTCGGTCGGGGCGCAGAGCGTCGGTTCATACCATTCGGCGGCTGGAATTCCGGCGACGGGTGAACTGGGCGGGCCGTCCTGCGATGCGGCCATGCCTGCCGGACCCAGAACGAGAGACAGTGCCGCAACAGCCACCGCTCGGCGAATGGACATGACTTTCCCCCAACGAACTTGCATGCAGGAGACGCCAGTCCCTGTCCCTTCGCAAGACCGGCAGTGGCGAGTGACGGTCGTTCCGCCTAGGGCCGAAGGGCGCCGACCAGTGCTCCGGCGATCAGGTTGATCACCGCCAGGCTGGTCCAGGCGAAACCCAGGAACAGCTTCGGCGGTCCGCCGACGGCCAGCACGGGCAGGGCCAGCGCCGCGATCGAAAAGGCCAGGCAGATCGCCACGTCGACGACGTAGCGCGGCAAGGGAATCCGCAGGCTGGTCCGCAGGAAGTCGCCGCCACCAGTCACGGGCGTCGGCGCGCTTTCATCCGTCTCCCGCCAGTCCCTGACCGTGCGCCAGCCGGCCGCCAGGGCCAGGGCGATCAGCGCCAGCGCCAGCACGGACAGCCCGCCGTTGAAGGCGGTCCAGGCGGACGGCCTGAACTGGTCGGCGGGCAGGAAGGCCGGGGCGTCGCGCCAGGCGGTCCGGGTCGAGACCAGCAACACTCCGCCCAGCAGGGTCGCCAGCGCCGCCAGGGCGAGCCTCAGGAGCCTCAGGGCCAGGGAAGGTCGTGTCCGCACGCCGGATGCTCCATGCGCCGAAACCAGCCGCCGCGGCCGCGACGGCTGGTTCGTGGTTGTTCGGAATGGCGGGCCCGGGGGCGATCGCGCTAGGGGCAGTTCTTGCCGCGATAGATGGTCATCAGGTGAGCGCGGCGCTGCTCGACCAACTTCTGCGCCTTGTCGGCGTCCATGTAGTTGCCGGCCGCGGCGGGCCAGAAGAACAGCACGGCCGCGACATTGGCGGTGTTAACGCCCTTGTTCTCGTCCCCTTCGCGAACCACGGTGTCGAGACGGGCGAATTCCGCCTTGATCGAGTCGCAGGTCATCGCTTCGTCGCCGGGTTGTTCGATGGCGACCTTGGTGGTCGTCACGCAGGCGGTGGTGGACATCAGCAAAGCGCCGACGATCGCAAGGCGCGCGGCCTTGCGCAGTGTAACGGTAGTCATGATTTTCCCCCGAGGTCGTCGTTGAGCCGACCGGGACCGCGGGAAGGCGAGCGCAATGAGCGCTGCTTCTGGTTGTCCGTCAAGGGAACTCAGCCACCCGAAACGGGTCGGCTGTCAGTTCCCGGTCAGATCACCCAGCGGTCGTCAGGCGGCGGCGGTGGCGAAGGGCGCTTCTTGCGCACCAGCCGGGCTACGCGCGCCAGCAGCTGCTGGTCGTCGAAGGGCTTGGCCAGATAGTCCCTGGCGCCCAGGCCGAGCGCCCGGCGGATGTCCGTCGGCGCCTGGCGGGCGGTCAGCATCATCACCGGAATATCCTTGATCGCGCCCCGCGACTTCTTGGTTTCCAGCACGCCGAACCCGTCCAGGCCCGGCATGTTGACGTCCAGGATCACCCCGTCGGGGCGGAACTCTTGCATCGCCAGCAGGGCCTTCCAGCCATCGGCGGCGTGGTTGGTGCGATACCCGGCGAGCTCCAGCCGGGTCAGCAACAGCGTGCGCACCGCCTCGTCGTCCTCGACGACCAGCACCCGTACGTCCCTGCGGTCAGATTGCATCGGTGAAGGCTCCGTCCCTGTCGCCGGCGACGGACGCGGCCTGCAGAATGGCGGGAATGAGGGTCCCGGGCTCGACCGGCTTGGCCACCACGCCGTCGAATCCGGCCTCCATCAACCGGGCGGTCATCGTGGCGTCGGCGTCGGCGGTGAAGGCCAGGATCGGCGTCGTCTCGTTCAGCCGGCCGGCCTCGCGAATCCGGGCGATCGCCTCAAGGCCGCTGAGGCGCGGCATGCGCAGATCGAGCAGGATCACGTCGAACGGCTCCTGGTCGGCCAGATCGACGGCCTCGATACCGTCGCAGGCGGGCGAGATCTCGGCGCCGACGCCCTGCAGGAACATCTGCACCAGGTCGCGGTTGGCCGGATGGTCATCGGCCACCAGCACGCGCAGTCCCGGCGGGACGGCGGCGAACGCGGGCGGGGCGGCGCCGGCGGCAAGCGCCTCGGCGGGCTCAGCCGGCAGGGTGAACCAGAACCGGCTGCCTTCGCCGACCCGGCTCTCGACCCCGATCTCGCCGCCCATGGCCTCGAC
The DNA here is from genome assembly GCA_016234625.1 of Caulobacterales bacterium. Lineage (GTDB taxonomy): Bacteria > Pseudomonadota > Alphaproteobacteria > Caulobacterales > Caulobacteraceae > Caulobacter. The sequence goes on from JACRBD010000228.1 coordinate 20,138, forward strand.
CAGGCCCTTGCAGATGGCCAGGCCCAGGCCGGTGCCGCCGAAGGTGCGGGTGCTTGACGCATCGACCTGCGAGAACCGTCGGAACAGCAGCTCCAGGCGATCGGGTGGAATACCGGCCCCGGTATCGTCCACCTCAACCCGCAGCAGGTCGTCGGCATGGCGAAGACGCAGGGTCACACTGCCGGCCTGGGTGAACTTCACCGCGTTGCCGACCAGGTTCAGCAGGATCTGCCGCAGCCGATCGGGATCGGCCAGAACGGTCTCCGCCCCGGCCAGGTCGCAGTCCAGGGTCAGACTTATGTCCTTTGCCCCGGCCTGGGGCCCAAACAGGTTCAGGGTGGCATGGGCCAGTCTCGCCGGCGACATCGGGGCGCGGCGGATGGCGACCTGACCGGCCTCCAGCTTGGAGAAGTCGAGAATGTCGTTGACCAGACTGAGAAGAGCCTGCCCGCCGTCCGCCACCCGCTCGACATGGCCGAGCACCACCGGATCCAGTCCCGGCCGTCCGGCGATCAGCTGGGTGAAGCCCAGGATGCTGGTCAGGGGCGTGCGCAGCTCGTGGCTCATGTTGGCGAGGAAGTCGGCCTTGACCGTCGCCGCCGCCTCGGCCGCGGCGTGGGCCTCCATGACCTCGGCTTCCATGATCTTGCGGGCGGTGACATCCCGCTGGACGCCGACCAGTTCGCTGGGCTGGCCTCGCGCGTCGCGCACCAGGGTGCGGCGGCATTCCACCCAGATCCAGTGGCCCGCCCGGTGCCGGATACGGTACTCCAGGCCGACGCCATTGGCGTGCCGGCCCGCGAGCAGGGCGTCATGGGCGGTCTGGACCACACCGGCGTCATCCGGGTGCACAATGTCCAGGGCGTTGGCGCCGATAAGGTCCGTCGCCCTGAATCCCGTCAGCCGTTCGACGGAGGGCGAGAGGTAGAGGAAGCGGTTGTCGAGATCGAACCGGGCGATGGTGTCGGCGGTATGGTCGGCCAGCAGGCGATAGTGGGCCTCGCTCCTGGCCAGCGCCATCTCCGCCCGCTTGGCCTCGGTGACGTCCATCATGGTGCCGAACACGGCGGTCACGGCGCCGTCGGCGCGCCGTTCGGTGACCGCGTTGCCATCAACATAGCGAACCTCCCCGTCCGGCCGGACGAGGCGGGTCACGGCGCGGGTCCAGCCCTCGCCGGTCGCCAGGGCGTGGGCCAGGCGATCGTTCGAGGCGATCTGGTCCTCGGGATGAACCATGTCCATGGCGACCTGCAGATCCGGCTCGGCGCCGGGCTCGAGGCCAAAGGCGCGGAACATCTGCTCCGACCAGACAATGCGATTGGACGCCACATCGAGACGCCAATAGCCCAAACCGGCGACGGCCTCCGCCATGACCGCCCACCGCGCCTGTTCCCGGGCCAGGTCGCGGGCGGCGACAAGGGCGGTCTGCAACCGGCGACGCTGGACGTGCTGGGCGGCCACGGCCAGACCCAGCAACGTGCAGACGGCGAGGAAGCCTTGCAGCAGCAGGACCCGCTCGGTCAGGTTCGTCCCGACCAGCTGCATGGGTCCCGAGCCCGCGAGGGTCGTGGCGGTCGAGATCACCGCCAGCAGCAGAAGAGCCAGGGCCGTGCCCGGCCGTTCCATTTCCCGGGCGATTAGAACCAGAGCCGGCGGAATCAGGAACAACAGCGGGTAGCGGTCCTGAATGAACACGGCCGCGCAGGCCGCCACGAACAGCACCAGGGCCAGCCCGGCCCGGCGGGTAAGAGGGCGTTCGGCCAGATCGGCGCGCGCCTCGCCCAACGCGAGCAACGCGGGCGTGAGGATCAGCAGGCCGAGCGCATCCGCGAACGCCCAGATGGTGAAATTGGTCAGGAAGTCGCCCAGGCCGAGGACTCCCAGCGACATCGACGCCAGCAGGGCCGAGGCCGCCGACGCGGCGGGCGCGGTCAGCAGCAGGATCTTCAGATGAGGCCACTGGGCGAAGTCGATGGGCCCGTTGCACCAGCGCCGCAGCACAACGGCGCAGGTGGCGATCTCGAACATGTTGCAGGCGGCCAGAGCTGTCGCGGCCCAGGGGCCGTCGCGAAACACCAGGGCCGCGGCGATATTGCCGAGCATCGCCATGGCCATGACCGTGGCGGCCTGCGCGCAGGACTCGACGAGGATGACGCCCGGCACGATCGGCTCGCCGGGGAAGTGCCCGCGGAGGTACCACTCCTCGCCCGTGAAGGTGTGCTCCGCGACGGCGCGCAC
>JACRBD010000218.1 GCA_016234625.1 Caulobacterales bacterium
CTGACGAAGTTCGAGGACATCGAAGCCTGCGACCTGCTCTGCATTCCCGGCGGCTTCGGCACCACCCAGGCGATGCTCGACCCGGTGTTCATCGGCCACATCCAGCGGCTGGCGGAGAAGGCGACCTGGGTGACCTCGGTCTGCACCGGCTCGCTGATCCTGGCGGCGGCAGGGCTGCTGAAAGGGCGCCGCGCGGCCTGTCACTGGGCCTGGCGCGACCAGCTGGCCCAGTTCGGGGCCATTCCGGATCCGGCGCGGGTGGTCCGCGACGGCCGCTATTTCACTGGCGGCGGGGTGACGGCCGGCATCGACTTCGCCCTGACCCTGGCCGCCGAGATCGCCGGCGACGACTTCGCCCAGGGCTTGCAGCTGGCCCTGGAATACGCGCCCGCGCCGCCGTTCAATTCCGGCCGCCCGGAGACAGCGCCGCCGCATGTGCTGGCGGTGATCAAGGCGTTCAATGAGCGGGCCATGTCGATGCGAACCGAGGCGGCGGAACAGGCGGCGGCGCGGGTGTAGGCGCCGGCGTCAGCCCCAAACACAGTCGTCATCCTCGCCCTCGTGGCGAGGACCCTCTATCCGGCGCACGGACGGGGGTCATCTCTCTCACCTGCGAACCGAACGAGGGGTCCTCTGGACAAGCCCGAGGATGACGGACTTGGTTTGGACTAGCCAAACTGGATTGAGGTCATCGAAATCCCCGCGAACACGTCGTCGTTGAAGAATCTGATGGCGTCATCCGCGTCTCCCGCCCCCAGCGCATAAAGCAGCGGCAGATAGTGTTCGGCGCTGTTGATCGCCGAGACCGCGTCGGGGCCCAGGCTGTCCCAGTCGATCAGCGGGCCGTGGTCGCGGGTCTCGATCAGCCGCTTGGCCGTCGCGTTGAAGCGCGGCGCCCAGTCCGGGGTCGCGCCGGTGCGGAAGTTCACGTCGCGCAGATTGTGGACGATGTCGCCGCTGGCCACGATTAGCACCCCCTCGTTGCGCAGGGCGGCCAGCCGACGGCCGGCGTCATGGTGCCAGGCGTTGGGCTGGTTGCGGTCGAGGCTGAGCTGGACGATCGGCACGTCGGCCCGGGGGTACATCGGCAGCAGCACGCTCCAGGCCCCGTGGTCCAGGCCGCGCGTCGGGTGCTGGACCACGGTGTCGGGGGCCAGCAGCGCACCGACCCGCGCCGCCAGGGCCGGATCGCCGGGCGCCGGGTACCGCACATCGAACAGCGCCTGCGGGAAGCCGCCGAAGTCGTGGATCGTCGAGGGGTGTTCCGCCGCCGAAACGGCCGCCGCGCCGCGCGTCTCCCAGTGGGCCGAAACGCACAGGACCGCCTTCGGATGCGGCAAACTGGCGGCGACTTCGGCCCATCCCCGGCGCCAGGCGTTGTCCTCGATGGCGTTCATCGGCGAGCCGTGGCCGAGAAACAGAACGGGCATGCGGGCGGTCATGGGTGAATCCTTAAGTAACTATGGCGGATGCAGATAGGCAGCGGCCCGGCCATTGCAATATCCCCTGGGAGAGCCCGGAGTTTTCCCTTTTGACGCGAGACTCGTCCCATTCAGTAGCCCATTCCGGGGAGTCCGGCCGCGGCGGCGCGCTGGATGCGCTGCGCTTCGCCGCGGCGCTGCTGATTGTACTGTACCATTTTGGCGCGGAGGCGCCGGTGGTCCTCGCCGATCTGCACCCGGTGTTCGGCCGCGGCTATCTGGCGACGGACTTCTTCTTGATCCTGTCAGGCTTCGTGCTCGGGCGCGCCTATGGCGGCCAGATCCTGTCGGGTCGGGTGAGCCTGTTCGGCTTCGTGATGAAGCGGCTGACCCGTCTGTGGCCGGCGCAACTGATCGTGCTGGCGGTCATGGGCCTGGTCGTGCTGGTCGCCAAAATGGCCGGCGACCAGCCCGTGCATCCGGCCAACTTCACCCCGCTGGCCTTCCTGATGCAGGCCCTGATGGTCCAGGCCTGGGGCGTTGCCGGGGGCGCGGGCTGGAACCATCCCAGCTGGTCGCTGTCGGCGCTGCTGGTCTGTTACGCCGCCTTTCCGCTGATCTGGCGCCGGGTCAGCCGCCTGACCAGTCCGGCCGCCCTGCTGGCGCTGGGCCTGACGGCGATGATGGGCGCGGACCTGATCTGCCGGGTGGTGTTCCACCACACCCTCTACGACCTCGACTTCAGCCTCGGTGTCGTGCGCGCCGCGCCGTTGTTCCTGCTGGGCGTCTGCATCGCCCGGATGGTCGAACTGGGCGCGCCCTCCGTGGCGATGGCCCGGCTGCTGGCCGCCCTGGCGTTTGTCGCCTTCTTGATGCTGCAGATCGCCGGCCGGGTGGACCTGCCGAGTCTGGTCTGTATCGCGGTGATCGTCTGGGGGCTGGGCCGCCTGCCGGTGCGCCATCCCTCGGCGCTGGTCGAGCAGGGGGCCAAGCTGTCGTTCGCCCTGTTTGTCACCCACGCCCTGACCGGCCTGCTGTGGTTCGGCGCCCTGGAGACCCTTGCGCGAAGGGTGGCGCTGGCGCCATGGCTGCACTGGGGCCTTTGGGCGCTGTCGCTGCCAGCGGCGCTGGTCGTGGCGGCGCTGTTCCACCGCTTCGTCGACGAGCCGGTACAGGGCTGGCTGGCGAAACGCCGCGCGCCGCGCTGCACGGAGGCGTCCGCCGCTGCCTAGTGGACGTATGATCCCGCGTTGATGTCGATCGTCGCGCCGGTGGCGTGGTCGGCCAGGCCGCTGGCCAGGAACACCACTGTCGGGGCGATGTCCTTCGGCTCGGTCAGGCGGGTCAGGGCGATGTCGCTGGTTGCGTAGTCCTCGCCGTACTGGTCGATGAAGTCCTGGGCCATCGCGGTGCGGGTGAAGCCCGGCGCGACGTTGAAGGCGACGATCCCCTGTTTGCCGAACCCTCGCGCGATCGAGCGGGTGAGGGCGACCATCCCGCCCTTAGAGGCGGCATAGGCGATATAATCCGGCTGGTCGCCGCGAAAGGCCGCCCGCGAGCTGATGTTGATGATCCGCCCGCCGCCCTGGGCCGTGAAGTGGTCCGTGGCCAGCCGGCAGAGCAGGGCGGCGGCGCGCAGGTTGACGTCCAGCGTCTGGTTCCAGACCTCGAGCCAGCGGTCGATGGACGGGTCATCCACCGCTTGGGCGACGCCGGCGTTGTTCACCAGCACGTCGATGCGGCCATAGCTGGCGATGACTTCGGCCCACAGCCGCTGGCAGGCGGCCGGATCAGCAAGGTCGGCGACGAAGGTCGTGGCGTCGGGTCCGCAGGCGTCGGCGACCTGCGCGGCGTCCTCGGGCGAGGCCGAATAGTGTACCGCGACCCTCGCGCCCGACCCGGCGAGGGCTATGGCGATCGCCGCCCCGATGCCCCGGCTGGCGCCGGTGACGAGCACGGTCTTGCCGGTCAGATCGATGTGCATTTTGTGCTCCGCTCCCCGAACTGTCATCCCGGCCGAAGCGCAGCGAAGAGCCGGGACCCAGATTTGGCTGGGATTCGACCTGGGTCCCGGATCGGCCTTTCAGGCCGTCCGGGATGACAGTGGTGGGGGCGTCAAACCGCGTCCAGCCCGATGTCCAGCACGGACGCTGAATGGGTCAGCGCCCCGACGCTGATCACGTCCACGCCGGTCTCGGCGATGTCGCGGACGGTTTCCAGCGTCACGCCGCCGGAAGCTTCCAGCACCACCCGGCCGGCGGTCATGCCGACGGCGATGCGCAGGTTCTTCAGGCTGAAGTTGTCGAGCATCACCACGTCCGGCCCGGCGTCCAGCGCCTGGGCCAGCTGGTCGAGGCTGTCGACCTCGCACTCGACCTTGACCAGATGGCCGGCGAAGGCGCGGGCGCGGCGGATGGCCTCGCCGACCCCGCCGCAAGCCGCCACGTGGTTGTCCTTGATCAGGATGGCGTCATCCAGGCCGAAGCGGTGGTTCAGCGCCCCGCCGCAGCGGACGGCGTACTTCTCCAGCGCCCGCAGGCCGGGGGTGGTCTTGCGGGTGTCGGTGATGCGAGCCTTCGTGCCCTCGACAGCGGCGACGTATTGCGCGGTCAGGGTCGCCACGCCGCTGAGCCGACCCAGCAGGTTCAGAGCGGTGCGCTCCGCCGACAGCAAGGCGCGGGCGTTGGCCGAGACCTTGGCCAGCACGGCGCCCGCCTTCACCGGATCGCCGTCCTCGACCTTCGCCTTGAACTTCGCGTCGGGATCCATGGCCAGCACCGCCAGCCGGGCGCAGGCGAGGCCGGCGATGGTCCCCGGCTTGCGGGCGGCGAAGGTCGCCTCCAGCCGGGCGTCGGCGTCGATACAGGCCAGGGCGGTGACGTCGCCCGCCCGGCCGAGGTCCTCGGCCAGGGCGGCGCGGACGACGGGATCGATCAGCAGATCGGGCAGGGGGGCGATCATTCGGCGGCGACCTTGAGGGCCTGCTGGCCCGGCAGGGTGACGAAGGTGCGGGTCGGCGGCTCCACCGGTTGCGGGAAGTCGGCGCGGTAGTGGGCCCCGCGGCTTTCCCGGCGGGCCAGCGCCCCGGCGGCGACGAGGCCGGCGGTGGTCAGGATCGGGCCCTCGCCGTGACGGGCCTTCATCGCCTCGACAGCCTCGGCGAGGACGGTCAAGCCAGCCGCGTCGCGGACCACGCCGGCGTGGCGGGTCATCAGCCGGCGAAGGTCCATCAGCGCGGCGTCGGGCAGGTCGGGCAGAGCCTCGCCCACCGCAACCTTGCCCTTCGGCGTGGCCAGGTCGCGGGCGGCGGCCCCGGCGCGGGCGCCGAACACGGCCGCTTCCAGCAGCGAGTTGGAGGCCAGGCGGTTGGCCCCGTGGACGCCGGTCGCGGCGCACTCCCCGGCGGCGTAGAGGCCGGTCAGGGTGGTGGCGCCGACCGCGTCCGTGACCACCCCGCCCATGTGGTAGTGGCAGGCGGGGGCCACCGGGATGACCTGATAGCGCGGGTCGATGCCGGCGCTCATGCAGGCGGCGAAGACGGCGGGGAACTCGTCGGGGAAGTGCTCGCCGACCGCCGTCCGGGCGTCGAGGAAGGCGCCCCGGCCGGCGGCCAGTTCGGCGTGGATGGCGCGGGCCACCACGTCGCGCGGGGCCAGCTCGGCGGCCGGGTGATAGTCGGCCATGAAGGCGACGCCGGCGGCGTTGAGCAGCTTCGCCCCCTCGCCGCGCAGGGCCTCGGTGGCCAGCGGGGCGGGGTCTTGGCCGATGTCGATGGCCGTGGGGTGGAACTGCTCGAATTCGGGGTCGGCGATGACCGCGCCGGCCAGGGCGGCGAGGCCAAGGCCCTCGCCCTTGAGTTCGGCAGGGGTGGTGGTGACGGCGTAGAGACCGCCCAGCCCGCCGGTGGCCAGCACCACCGCGTCGGCGGTGATCTCGAACAGTCGGCCCTTCCAGTCGGCCAGCACGCCGCGCACCCGGCCCTCGGCGTCCTGCAGCAGCTGGCGGGCGCGGACCCCGGCGCGGACGCTGATCAGCGGCGAGACGAAGGTGGCGGCGGTCATGGCGCGCATGATCTCGCGGCCGGCCTGATCGCCCTTTACCCGCGCCACCCGGGCGCGGCTGTGGGCGGCCTCGAGGCTCTGGGCGAAGGCGCCGTCCTCCGTGCGGTCGAACGGTGCGCCGAGATCGGCCAGATGGCGCACGGCGTCGGACCCTTCGCGGGTGAGAATCTCGACCATCGCCGGATCGCACAGGCCCGCGCCGGCGGCCAGGGTGTCGGCGGCGTGCAGGGCGGGGGCGTCGTCCGCGCCCAACGCCGCGGCCATGCCGCCCTGGGCCCAGGCCGAGGAGCAGCCGGTGTTCAACGGCGTGGGCGACAGCACCAGCGCTTTGCGCGGCGCGGCGGCCATGGCGGCGGTCAGGCCAGCGAGGCCCGCTCCGATGACCAGGACGCCGTCGTGATGGATTCGCTCGGTCATCGCAGCTCCAGTGCGGCCCGGGCGGGATCGGCCACGACCATGGCGTCGAAGGCGTCCTGCAGGCTGCAGCCGTGGCGGATCAGTTCCTCCACGACGTTGCGGGCGTTCAGCGGCAGCAGGCTGCCCCAGGCCCTGGTCACTTCCGGCGGGGTCGCCTTGACCCTGTAGGCGAACCCGAATTTGCTGATGGCGATCATCGGGGTTCCTCCCCTTCATGGCGGCCGATTGTCGTCCCCTTCCCCCTGGAGGGGGGAAGGGTCAGGGATGGGGGTGGCGCCGGTTCAGCTTGCGCGGTGACTGGGGACTGTTCCCGGCGGTTCAACAGCGTTGAACCCGAAACACCTCCACCCCCATCCCCGGCCCTTCCCCCCTCCAGGGGGAAGGGGGAAGCGGTTCGACCCTTCACCATCATCAGATCAGCTCCACATCGACGTGGTGGCGGGCCTTCACGAGGTCGTAGCGGGCCGGTTGCGCGGGCGGGGGCAGGTCGATCATCCGCTGCACGGCCAAGCGGGCGCGGCCGGCCAGGGCCGGCTCGACGGTGACCTCGAACTGCTCCTTGACCAGCGCCTCGTGGATGTTCTCCAGCGTGATGCGCTTCATGTGCGGGCAGAGGTTGCAGGGGCCGATGAACTCCGTCCCCGGCGCGTCGGCGGCGACGTTCGACGCCATCGAGCACTCGGTGATCAGCACCACCTGTTTGGGCTTCCGCGTGACCACATAGTCGTTCATCGCGGCGGTCGAGCCGGCGAAGTCGGCGGCGGCCAGCACCTCTTCCGGGCATTCCGGATGGGCGAGGATCTCGGCGCCGGGGTAGGCGAGGCGCATCTCGGCGATGTCGGCGACGTCGAACCGTTCATGCACCTCGCAGCGGCCGTGCCAGGCGATGATCTTCACGTCGGTCTGGGCGGCCACGTTGCGGGCGAGGAACTCGTCGGGGATCAGGATCACCCGGTCGACGCCCCATTCCTTCGCCGCCCATTCCACCACCTGCACGGCGTTGGCGCTGGTGCAGCAGATGTCGGTCTCGGCCTTCACCTCGGCGGTTGTGTTGACATAGGTGACCACCGGCAGGCCGGGGTAGCGCTGCTTGATCAGCCGCACGTCGGCGCCGGTGATCGAGCTGGCCAGGCTGCAGCCGGCGCGCAGGTCGGGGATCAGCACGGTCTTGTCCGGGCAGAGCACCTTGCTGGTCTCGGCCATGAAATGCACGCCGGCCTGGACGATGATCTTCGCGTCCGAGCGGGCCGCTTCGCGGGCCAGGCCCAGGCTGTCGCCGACATAGTCGCCGACCCCGTGGAAGATCTCCGGGGTCATGTAGTTGTGGGCCAGGATGACCGCGTTCTTCTCGCGCTTGAGGCTGTTGATGCGGGCGATCAGGGGGGCGTGGACCTGCCATTCCAGCGGCGTGACCCGACCCTTGACCCGTTCCCACAGCGGGGCCGTGGCGGCTTCCACCTCGGGGGTGAAGTCGAACCGGGCAAATCCGTCGGCCATCTCGATCCTCATTATGCTCAAAGTGAGCATTTCAGGGGCCTGTAAAACGCCGGCAGCGGACGAATCCACTCCGGCGGTGACCTACTTATGCTAGATGTGAGCAAAAGAGGCAAGGGATAAATTCGACGAACTTCAGCCCTCACCATTTCATGGTCATCCTGGGCCTTGTGCCCAGGACCCCTCTGAACGCGTTCCGAACGTGCGTCCTTCGACACGCAGCCTTCGGCTGCTGCTCAGGATGACGTGCATTTGTGGTCGTCATCCGGAGCAGCGCTCGAAGTGCGCGTGTCGAAGGACGCACCTGCGGCTGATCGAGGGGTCCTCGCCACAAGGGCGAGGATGACAACCGCTGGAGTTGCGGGCGCCCCAGTCATCGGACCCAACCTGCTCAGCCCGTCCCCACCGCCTCGGTGATCGCGGCGGCCAGGGCGTCGAGGGTGTAGGGCTTGCGCAGCAGAGGCCAGGGAGCGTCCTCGGCCGAGGCCAGGATGTCGCCGGTGTAACCGGAGCTGAGCAGCACGGGCAGGTCGGGCCTGGCCGCCACGGCTAGCCGGGCAAGGTCCACCCCGGTCTGGCCGCCGGGCATGATGACGTCGGTCAGCAGCAGGCTGAAGCCGTCATTGTCCGCTATCACCGCCAGGGCCTCGGCCGGATTGGCCGCCAGGGTCACCCTGTGGCCCAGTTCGCGCAGCATGGCCTCGGCCAGGGCCGCCACGGCGGGATCGTCCTCCACCAGCAGGATGTCGAGGGCAGGCATCGGGGCGTGGGGCGCGGGCGTGTCGTCCCGTCCAGCCCGGACTCCTCCGCCGGTCATCGGCAGCAGCAGCGTGACGGTCGTGCCGCTGTCGGGCGCGCTATCCACCGCCACGCCGCCGCCGCTCTGGCGGACGAAGCCATAGACCTGCGACAGGCCCAGGCCCGTCCCCTTGCCCACGGGCTTGGTGCTGAAGAAGGGCTCGAACACCCGGGCGCGGGTCGCCTCGTCCATGCCCTCGCCAGTGTCCTGAACGCCGATGGCGACATAGTCGCCGGCGGCGAGATCGCCGCTTCCGTCACGGTGGACAACCGCCGTGGACAGCATCACCACCCCGCCTTTGCTCATGGCGTCGCGGGCGTTGACCAGCAGGTTCATCACCGACGCGTCGAACTGGGCCGTGTCGATGCTGACCCGGCCTTCGCCGGCGTTCAGCGACAGATCCAGCACATAGCGCTCGCCCAGCGCGCCGCGGTAGAGGGTTTCGCTGTCGCGGATCAGGCCGTCGATGCTGGCCACCTCTGGCCGCAGCGGCTGGCGACGGGAGAAGGCCAGCAGCTGGCGGGTCAGCCGTTCGCCCCGCTGCGCCGCGTCCAGGGCCGCCTTGCCGAGCCTGGCGGTTCGGGCCTTGTCCTCCGGATGGCGCTGGACGATGTCCAGGGCGCCGATGATCACCGTCAGCAGATTGTTGAAGTCGTGGGCCACGCCGCCGGTAAGCTGGCCCAGGGCCTCGAGCTTCTGCGACTGGATCAGCGCCGCCTGGGCCTCGTCCCGCTCGGCCAGGACCACCTGCACCCGGTCTTCGAGCAAGTCATTGATGTGCTGCAGGTCGGCTTCGACCTGTTTGGCGTCGGTGACGTCGAAGGCGATGCCGCCAAAGCCGGTGAACTCGCCGCTCGAGGAGATCCTCGGCTGCGAGAACGACTTCAGCCAGCGCCACTCGCCGTCCGCCCTTCGGTAGCGGGCCTCCAGGCTGAAGGGCTTGCGCGAGCTCTCGCCGGCGACCTGCTCCCTGAGAATCCGGTTCAGGTCGTCGGGGTGCAACCGGGTGCGCCAGTCGGCGGCCATTGCGTCCTCAAGGCTGCCGCCGAGGAAGGCGACATAGGCGCTGTTGACGAACTCCCGCGCGCCACCCGGCCTGGACAGCCACAGAAGGGCGGGCGCGCTGTCGGCGAGGCCGCGAAACCGGGATTCGCTTTCCCGCAACTGCTCGGCCGACCGTTCGCGCTCGGCGACCTCATGGCGGAGGCGGACGAGGGCCGTGCGCAGGCCGCTGGCGGCCATCACCGTGGCCGCGCCGGACAGGGCGAACAGCGCCATCGTGCCTTGCTGGGGCAGGTTGTAAACCGGGTTCCATGGGGAGAAGAGGCCGATGGTCATGCCCGCGGCCCAGACCCCCCAGCCCCAGCGGGGACCGGCGTACAGGGTGACGATGATGAAGGCCGGAAAGAAGGTGGAGGATGAGCCCATCCCGGCCGGAAAGCCGAGCACCAGCAGCCGCAGCCCCAGCGCCACGCCAAGCGACAGTATGCAGGCCAGCAGGGACTGGAACCACGGCGGCTGCCGCATTGGGATCGCGCGCCAGAACAACGGCTCGCGATCGACCTCGGGGCGGCCAGGCTGGACTTCGGACATGCGTCCCCTTTCGACCCGAGCGCCCCGAAACGCCCCGGCAACCTGGCCGGATCATGGACGAGCTTGATGGGTCCGCGCAACTCACTGGCCGCAAGAGTGTCGATGTCGTCCATTTCCCGGACTAGGGGAAACAGCCACTTGGCGCTAAATGACCTCTCCGGCGTTCAGGGACTGTGAGGACGGATGAGGCTTCGGGAGGCCGCCAACATTGAACGGGTAGTTCGTCGGCCGGTCGGCAAGGCGCGCGCTTGATCGGCGGACGTCATCAGCTGGCCCGACAGATCCTGGTCGTCCTGGTGGCGATGGGCCTGTCAGCCTGTGTCACAGACTACCGCGTCGCCGCCGGGACCGGTCGCATGGGCGGGGTGGTCGCGGTGGCCCGAGGCCTCTCGAACGCGGCCCTGGCGCGGCTGACCGCCGATATGGACCCGGCGATGCTGGCCCTGGCACGGCGGCATGACCCTGTCGCGACGCCGGACCCCTGGGGCCGGGTGGTCGGCTGGACCAGCTACGACCTTTCGCGCATCCCGACCCTGGGCCAGATCGACCTGTCGTCCGGCGACGCCCTGCTGATCAACGCGCTAAGGCCCTTCGGCAGCGAGCCGCCCTTGCCGGCCAGACCCTTCGTCCTCCAGGCGTCTGACGACGATCGGGTCCGGGCCGAGGAATGCCTGACCCAGGCGATCTACTATGAGGCGGCGGTCGAGCCGGTCGAGGGCATGCGGGCGGTGGCCCAGACGGTGCTCAACCGGCTGCGCCACCCTGGCTATCCCAAGTCGGTCTGCGGCGTGGTCTATGAAGGCTCGCAGCGGGTCACCGGATGCCAGTTCAGCTTCACCTGCGACGGCTCTCTGGCCCGGGTCCCCAATCCGGAGTTGTGGGAGCGGGCCCGGATCGTCGCCCAGCGCGCCCTGGCCGGCTATGTGATGACCCCGGTGGGCACCGCGACCCACTATCACGCCGACTATGTCGCGCCCTACTGGGCGCCGACCCTCTACAAGATCACCCAGATCGGGCGGCACATCTTCTATCGCTGGACCGGGCCCTCGGGCCTGCCCCGGGCGTTCAGCGGCCGCTACGCCGGCGGCGAGGCCAACCTCTCGCTGGCCATTCTGCAGGGCTTCGACGAGCGGACCCAGGGCGCCCAGCTGCTGGGCGACCAGGCGAGCCTGGCCGACATCACCAAGACCGTGACCCTCGACGTGGCCGGCGAGGCCCGGGAATACAATATCCAGATACCCGGCCTGCCGGGGGAGGAGCAGGTGCGCATCGAGGGTGCGCTGCAGCCCTCCCGCCGCCCGCCAACGCCGCAGGAAATCGCCGACATCAACGCGCGGCTGAAAGCCATGGACGATCCGGACGCGCCGATAAGCACCGCGCCGACAGCGTCGGCCCCTGCCTCCGACCCCAATGCCGGCGACCTGCCGATCGCGACGAGGCGGGGTCCGTAGGGCGCGATCATTGCGTGGTTCGACACGCGCTTCGCGCCGCTCACCATGACGTGGAGGGTCGGCCTCTCAAATCCACGTCATCCTGAGCAGGCCCGAAGGGCCGTGTCGAAGGACGCAGGCTATTTCAGCTCGAACGCCGTCGCGTAGGTCACGGTCACCGGCCCATCCAGCGCGCCCGGCTGCAGCGCCAGGGCCATGAAGGACGGCCCCTTGAAGGGCGCTCTGACCGTCTTCGCGGCCTCCGCCGAATAGCCGACCTGCGGGTAGTAGGCCGGGTGGCCGAGCACGATCAGCGCCTCGATCCCGGCCGCGCGGCACAGCTCATGGCCGACCTGCATCAGCATGGTCCCGAGCCCGTCCTTCTGACGGCCGGGCGTCACCGACAATGGCGCCAGGGCGGCGAACTTCGCGCCGGTGTCGGTCTTCAGCGGGCTGAACAGGATATGGCCGACCACGGCCTCGTCCTCGACCGCCACCAGCTCGACCAGGGCGTCGCCGTCGGCGCGCAGGGCGTCGACCAGATCGGCTTCATCCGGCTGGCCGAAGGCGGCGGCGACCACCGCGTGGATGGCGGGGTGATCCTCCGGCGCGGCAGGGCGGATTATCATGCGCTCGGGGCTGCCGAGATCATCGACATGTAGGGGGTTACCGTTCCCGGCCGGCACCCTTGGGCGATGACCACAGTGTTCAGCACGAACCCCATCTTCCCTGCCATGATCCATTCCCGGTCCGGATTTTCGCATGCGAGCCGGCCCGCCTCGAGATCATCCATGATCTTGGCGTAGCCACTGATTCTGGCTTCGAGCGTCCGGCAGGCAGTGTCGAACTCGGCGTTGGCCGGCGCGAGAGTTGCCAGCGCTTCGTCGGCCTTCTCACAGGTTTCTGTCGTCTCAACACTCTTCGGGGCGGGCGGCAGGATGGGCATGATGCTGTCGGCGTCCAGCGTCTTGCAGGCCGCGAGCACCTTTCGCGTGGCGGAAACGTCGGCGCTAAGCTTCATGGCCTCGTAGGCAACTTTCAACGCCCCGTCCTTTTGGCGAAAGGCCAAGGCTTGCCAGGTCCATTCGTCGCGTTGGGCTTCCGGATCCTCGAAGCCGTTCTGCTTGATATAGGCCATGGATGCGGCGACGCAGGATGCGGGCGTCACGGCTCCTGCTGCTGGCTCGGCCGGGGCCTGTCCCGCGAGGATCAGCAAGATCAGCGCCGCCAACAGAAGTCCCCTGATCACCATGCGCCGATCTTCGCCGCCTCGCCCTGGTCGATCGGGTGGTGGGCGGCTTCATGGTCCTGTTCGGCGAGGAAGCGGACCGCCTCCAGCGCGGCCATGCAGCCCATGCCCGCGGCCGTGACCGCCTGGCGGTAGATGTCGTCGGTCACGTCTCCCGCGGCGTAGACCCCGGGGATGGCCGTCGAGGCCGTACCCGGCTTGACCGACAGATAGCCGCCGGCGTGGGTCTCCAGCTGGTCCTTGAACAGTTCGGACGAGGGCGCGTGGCCGATGGCGATGAACACCCCGTCGGCCGGCACCACCTGGGTCTCGCCGGTCTTGACGTTCTTCAGCCGCGCGCCCGTCACACCCATGGGGTCGGTCTCGCCGAGCACCTCATCGATGGCGTTGTCCCAGATGATCTCGATCTTCGGGTTGGCGAACAGCCGCTCCTGCAGGATCTTCTCGGCGCGGAATTCGCCCTTGCGGTGGACCACCGTGACCTTGCTGGCGAAGCTGGTCAGGAACAGGGCCTCCTCCACGGCCGTGTTGCCGCCGCCGACGACGATGACGTCCTTGCCGCGATAGAAGAAGCCGTCGCAGGTGGCGCAGGCGGAAACGCCGAAGCCCTGGAACCGGGCCTCGCTGTCCAGGCCCAGCCATTTGGCCTGGGCGCCGGTGGCGATGATCACCGTCTCGGCCAGCCAGTCCTGGCCGCTGTCGGTCTTGATGCGGAAGGGGCGCTGCGAGAGGTCGGCCTCCAGCACGATGTCGCTGACGATCTCGGTCCCGACGTGCCGCGCCTGGGCCTCCATCTGCTCCATCAGCCAGGGGCCCTGGATGACCTCGGCGAAGCCCGGATAGTTCTCCACGTCGGTGGTGATGGTCAGCTGGCCGCCGGGCTGGATGCCCTGGATCAGCACGGGCTTGAGCAGCGCGCGGGCGGCATAGATGGCGGCGGTCCAGCCGGCGGGGCCGGAACCGATGATCAGACAGCGGGTGGTGCGGGGGGCGGATTGGGTCATCGCGCTAATGTAGCGATGATTCCAGCCGGGAGGAGATGACTAGTTGTCGAACTTGCTTACTACCCACGCCGCAGCGAGCGCGACCGCGCCGAAGAGGGTGATGAGGGCGAGCGCCTGAAAATACGGATCCATGGATCAGTCCTCGATGCCATCAAGAATATAGTAGATCAGGACCTGGAAGACAAAGACTCCCAGACTGGCCGCCAGCGCCAGCAGCGGGTCGCTTCCTTCGTGGAGGATCGGCTGGAGGATCACGGTGATCACAAACGCCACCGATAGCGCGTTGAAGGTAGCGGCCGCCGCCTTTCGCCGTTCGTTGCGCGCGGCCTTGCCGGGCGGGGCTCGCTTTAGCCAAGCGCGCAGCATCATGTTCGCCTAGATTGCCTGGAAAGGTTCACAGCTTTAGACAACCCAAGAAATACATGCAACCGGAAATAGAAATCGCTGGGCGCAAGATCGGGCCCGGCCATCCGCCGTACGTCATCTGCGAGCTGTCGGGCAATCACAACGGCAGCCTCGAGCGCGCCCTGACCATGATCGACGCGGCGGCGGACACCGGCTGCGACGCGATCAAGATCCAGACCTACACCGCCGACACCATCACCCTGGACGTCGACCGGCCGGAGTTCGTCATCCATGGCGGGCTGTGGGACGGCCAGACCCTGCACGCCCTCTATCGTGAGGCCCAGACGCCCTACGACTGGCACGGCGCCCTGTTCGCGCGGGCGGCCGAGCGGGGGGTGACCCTGTTCTCCAGCCCGTTCGACGAGACGGCGGTGGACCTGCTCGCCGGCCTGAACGCCCCGGCCTACAAGATAGCCAGCTTCGAGGCCGTCGACCTGCCGCTGATCAAATACGCCGCCGCCTGCGGCAAACCGCTGATCATCTCCACCGGCATGGCCAACCTGGCCGAGATGGCGGCCGCCCGCGACGCGGCTCTCGCTGGCGGCGCGGGCGGGGTGGTGATGCTCCACTGTGTCTCCAGCTACCCGGCGAGCGTCGAGGACGCCAACGTCCGCACCATCCCCGACAAGGCCGCGCGGCTGGGCGTGGTCATCGGC